>NZ_JAPCZO010000002.1:0-433219 GCF_025941625.1 Rhizobium acaciae | reverse complement strand
GAAGGCCGGGATGACTACCGAGACCAGAGGCTGGTCAGAATGGAACGTGTTTCCTCGATCCTCATCTTTATATGAAAGCATTGCAGATCTCTCGCCACGTCAACCACAAAGATACTTTCGTACAGGTGAAGGGACTGCTTTTGATTTCTGCCGTTTTCGTACATTCAAGTCGGAGCGGGCAAATCCCAGCCGCCGACATTTGCTGGAAGATCGCCTTCAACACGCCTACACTCTAACTTTGTTCTGCGGGCGCACACGGACTTTGGTCCGACGTAGACCCTCTACTTTCGTAGAAGAGGGTAGATATGTCGGCCGCACGTTGGTGAAAAACTGGACGCGTTCGGGTCTGGGGTCAAGATTTGGCCTTCGACACTCCGTCCACGCGGGTCGCGGACAGGGAGCGGACGCGCGATCTCAGCGAGGCTTCCGGATCTCGGACCTTGGTTGGGAATGCGTCAGACTGAAGTCCTACACGTGGAACCGCTTGTGGCGGGGAGTGTTTTCGTTGGCGACGCCAAAGAGCGCCGCGCCGATTTTGTAGTCGCTCTGGAGACGACACATGCGCCTGCTCATCGTAGAAGAAGAACCGGGAATCGCTCTGGTGATCGAGGACGTCGCGATCGACGCCGGATTCGAAGTCACTGGCATAGCGGGGAACATGTCAGAGGCTCTGGAGCTCGGTTCCGAAGCAGACATCGCCATCATCGACGTCCGGCTTGGGGATGGACTGACCGGGCCGTCCATTGCCCGCGCCCTCTTTTCCGGGTTCGGACTTGGTGTGGTGTATTTCACCGTGATCCCCGGCCTTGTCGAAAATCCGGAGGGCCGAGTTGTCGTCACCAAACCGGCGAGCCCCGAAAGAATAGTGGACGCGTTGTCTATGGCAGCCAAGAACGCGAGAACGCATCGCGTCGCGAGTAGGCCCACCTTCCACTGAACGCTTGAGGAGCGGTTGATCGGTTTCGTCCACCCGAACCCAATTCTGCCGACACTATTCCTATTGTCGGTCAGGAGATGCACCTTCCCACTCCGCAATCGTATGAAGCGCCTGTGCTCGAATTTTTCAACGAAGGCTACCCTCGGGGAACTCCCAGCGGCGCCCAACATGGATCGACAGCGCTTCACCAGGGAGGTTCTGACTGGATACAGCAACATCGCTAAAACCTCCCTGGTGTCCTCTCAACTAGGATGAGGAAAATTTAAGCGAGATAGCGCCGAGGGGAAGACGGACCTAAGTCCAAGCTTGGCGCCAGCAATCGGACGGAAGCAGCAATCAGATGGCGCCAGGGTGTCTAGCGCCGGTGGCGTAGCTACGGCGCCGAAGGCGCACGGGCTGATCGCCAAGGATTCGAGGTCGCCGATCGTTCGGATTTCTGTCCGTGTCCTACAACGCAAAGGATTCCGCATTTATAGCGGCGTTTCATCAGGGAGGTTCTGACTGGAGTTAGGCAACAAGACGCATCGGCGGGACGTTCTCGCAAAAGTGCCGGCCGAGCCCTGCGTTTGGATCGACAGGCTGATCGCCTCCGTGTCCTCGACGATATCCGAGATCGCCAACATGCAGGACGTCGAGTTCCATCGGGTCTTGAACGAGGTCGAAAAGCTTATTGCGACGCTCGATGGCATTTCGCGTGCCGAGAAGCCGTCGAAGACAGTTCATTGAGAGGGTGGTCGGCAGCCACTGCACCGTCTTTGTCGGAAGTTGAAGGCGATGCGATGCAGTGGCGGCCTATTTGGCAGCCTTCCGAAGCTCTTCTATCCACACCCCCTTTGCAGACCAGTTCTGGTGGTCATATGGACGGGGGCGCCGTCCAAGACAGCGCTCCCGCTTCTCCTTCAACTAGGCGGCCTCCTGCTTTTCGCCTTCGATCTGCAGAGGGGCTTGTGTTTCCGCGCTGCTGCCGATCGCGATCTTGCGGGGCTTCATCGCTTCCGGGATCTCCCGCTTAAGCTCGATGCTGAGAAGCCCGTTCGTCAAGGAGGCATTCTCCACCTTGACGTGATCGGCGAGTTCGAAGCGGCGCTCGAAGGCGCGGCCGGCGATACCGCGGTGTAAATACTCACCATCCTTTTCGTCGGCCTTCTGACCCTTCACCACGAGCACGTTGCGCTCTTGCGTGATCTCGAGATCGGCGTCGGCGAAGCCGGCGAGCGCCATCTGAATGCGATAGCCGTTCTCGCCCGTCTTGACGATGTCGTAGGGCGGCCAGGTGTCGATGGCCTGCAACCGCTGCTGCGCATTGTTCAAGAGGTTGAAGACACGGTCGAAGCCGACGCTGGACCGATAAAGGGGTGCGAAGTCGAAGTCGTTTCTCATACCAAATCCTCCGTAAAGCGAGTTGGAATGGAGACGCGGAATTCGGTGTCTCCTGGTTGCAGTCGGTCCCATCGGGCGACCGACCGAAAATGATCTGGTCTCGAGCGTTTCTTGATTCAAGAGGCACATTAAAAAAAATTTTGAGCGTCGCGCTTCAAACCTCTTGAACGCTGTTTTCGTTGAAACAATCTCCTTTTTACCTGGAGATTTTCGCTCCGTCAGCTGGAAGTTTTTAGGAGACGCAAGATGAAAACGAAAGGCTCTGACCACACTAATCCCCACAACGCCGTCGACGCGATATCCGCGTCGCACATTCTTCACACGCACGGACACTTCGACCACCCGGAGGAGGTCGTCTCAGCGCGGCTTTCGACAGACGAGAAACGAGAAATTCTCGCTTCGTGGGCTTCCGACCTTCACGCGGTCGAATCCTTGCCGGAACTACGCCATCCGCCGGGCGTCCACCATCCAGTTCGATACAGGGACGTACTCGACGCACTGAAGAAGCTCGACGAGTGGCGAGACGAGAGGTCGCAAACGCAGACCAGTCGCCGCGTGCGGCTTTGCTCGGGGTATGCGGGGGGCTGAAATGAAAGTCCGGCAAACCCAACCTGGGAGTCTCACCACTACCCATGATCCGATGCCAGAGCGGCTGTTGGTGATTTCCCGCTATGTGGAGAACCTCCGCCGCCTCGCACGACTGGCGGACCGCATTGGCCGCAGCGAACTCGGCACGGCAATGATGGAGGTGGCAGGCTGTATGGAAAGGATGTCCAAGGACATCGCGGTGAGCGCAACCGGCGCGGTCATCTTACGGCGGGCCGCGAGGCTTGTTGGTACCGTCGAAGGTCTTCTGGAGAGGCAGGCGAAGCTTTCAGTGCTGCATTAGGTTGGGCCTATTGCGCGAGGTGGCCAATTGAATTGGCATTTGTAAAAACCCGCCAGCCCGAGGAGGTTCCAGCGGACGTCATGTTTTGAGAACGATCATTGCAATCGCCGCCATCGCCATGACAACGGTGGCGGCCCAGCCGAAGAATAAAACGGTCTTGGAGGCTGTGAATTCTTTCATTCGTTCGTGACGGCTGACCACCGTCATCATTGCCACCATGATCGGCACGGCGACGAAACCGTTGATAACAGCACTCCAAAACAGCATTTTTATGGGATCGCTAGGCATAAACTCGAGGCCAAGTCCCAGCAGGGTGGCAGCCGCGATCACCCCATAGAACCGATAGGCCTCCCACGGCTTGTGCTCCAGGCCACATTTCCAGTCCTGGCTCTCGCCAAAGGCATAGGCTGCGGATCCCGCAAGCACCGGAATAGACAGCATGCCGGTCCCGATGATGCCGAGGCTGAACAGCACGAATGCGAACTCGCCCGCAAGAGGCTTGAGGGCCTCGGCGACATCGGCAGCCGACGCAATCCCGGTCTTGCCATGAGCATGGAGTGTGGCTGCGGTGCTCATGATGATGGCGATCGCGACGATATTGGAAACCGCCATTCCGGCAAAGGTGTCGAGACGGATCCGCTTGAGTTCCTTCGGAGCCTGTCTCGGGTCGTTCTTGAGCGGCTCTGCGCTGTCCTTGCGATCAATCTCCTCGACCTCTTGGCTCGATTGCCAGAAAAAAAGGTAGGGGCTGATCGTGGTTCCGAGGATCGCCACGATGACCGTTAAACTGTCGCCTGACAAGGGAAAGGACGGCCATATGAAGCCCTTCAAAGCCGCGACCCAATTGATCTCGACAACGAACAGAACGGCGGCATAGCTCAACAACACAAGCGTCAGCCATTTGAGATATCGTGCGTAGCTTTCGTAGGAAATGAACATCTGCAGCGTGAGGGACAGAACAGCGAAAACCATGGTTGCCGGAAGACTCGGTATTCCAGTGGCGAGTTCCGTGGATGCTCCCATTGCAGCAAGGTTGGCACCGATGTTAATCGTGTTCGCCACGAATAGAAGCAGTACCAGTCCGACGACCAGTGGCTTGGGTCATATCGCCCCGATGTTGGTGGCGAGGCCGCATCCCGTGACACGGCCGATGCGGGCGCTGATGAGCTGGATCGCCGACATCAATGGATAGGTCAGCAGCATCGTCCAGAGCATATTGAAACCGAACTGAGCTCCGGCCTGCGAGTAGGTCGCGATGCCGCTTGGATCGTCGTCGGCGGCTCCGGTAATCAGTCCGGGACCGAGCTGCTTCAGGACCGAACCATGCTTTCCAGCCGCGCGGGGTGTCGGGTGCGCTTCGCGTGGCAATGGGTCACTAAATGAAGTTTCCATGCGCTCCTCCCGTCATGCATTAACTGTCTCGATATTAACGGCTTTCAAGATGCCGGAACGTTATCGGCGGATGGCCAGAAGCGGCCCGGTCGTGTTTTTCGTCATGGTCTTCTTCTTAGAGTGTATCGATCACGCCGCCATCGCCGGCTGTTTGATCGCCGGGAACCGATCTGTCCAGTCGTGGCCGGTGTGCGTCAGGATGCGAATGCCCTTCGGCTCGACATGAACCGACAGGCGATACCCATCCCATTTGACTTCATAGACCCAGTCGTCGCCCTTCGGCGGCCTGGCCTTCAGGAGCGCAAGGCACGGCTCGATGCGATCTGGCATAGGGTCGACGGGGAGGTTTGGCTGCGCGGGATTTCGCGGCTTGCGCGGCCGGGATCGAGCCGGCTTGTCAGCATCCTCCAGGAGCGGTTTTGGGTTTGGCGGCTTTGTCATCCGCCATCCCATCAACAATGTCTTAGCAGTGGAAGTGCAGTCCCGGGAGGTATGCCGGAGGGTCGAGGAGTATTATGAAAAATTGCTGGAGTTAATGGCCTGCCGCAAGGCCGACAAAAAATCTGTCGGGAGGGAACAATTTGGCTCCGCCGATCGTAGGGAGTCGGGTCGTGCAGAGATTTGATATGGCAGCCACCCTACACTTCAATGTGCGGCCCACCGCAACCCCAACTAGCCCCGTCCTACCTAAGGCGGGGCTTTTTTTGGTGATATCTACCGCGCTAACTGCCAGGAGATCGGGAAGACGTTGCTCAAGGAAAGTTTTGCGCGGTCGTGGGGCCCGAAACGGAGGAACGACTGGTGCGATTGCCCAAATTCCCCTTCATCTGAGGTTCAGGCTGGATCCCCGAAACTAGTCCAACAGCCCCGGCCACAGATCTATGGACATCTAGATGTTTCCAGCGCTGACCTCCCTTTCCGACCATGATATTGATGTTGTGGTCGATGCCGTGACGGGTGTTCTCAGCATCATTGCGACATTCAGAGCTGTAGCGGGCAATTTGCCCTCGCTGCGGCTGTCGATGCGGTCCAAAGTTCAGCGAACTATGACACGTTACTCCAGCATCTCTCCGAGAAATTGGGTGAACAATGATTCAATTATCTCGGATGTAGATGACCGCCCAACGCACAGGAGAAGCGATGCTTGGGGTTAGCAATGATCGCTGAGCGGCCGACGAAACAATACTAAGCATAGATGTAATTTGAAGTCACTTTATCCTTCAGCGCGAAACCGTACGATATTGCTTAATTTCTGAGCGGGCCTGTGGAAAGAAAGTATTATTTATTGCTCACATAAAAAGCATATGCAAAGTAGTTGTAGCAACGCCACAATGCGTTCCTGCCTAGAAACCACCCCCCTACCTAAGCCCCGCTCTGGCGGGGATTTTCTTTCCCTCGGCACGTTTAAGCTCCGTAAATTGGTACTAGAGCGTACCGGGAACCGGCCCGCCCTTTCGTTGTTAGACGGGTTGGAACGCAATGGTGTGTTCCTCTAAGGCCCGTCAACTGCCCCGCTTCGGCGGGGCTTTTTTGATCACAGAGGTCTCCCCTTCGTGTCAGGCGAACCCTGCAGTCCATACTGCTGGCCGCCGCGCTCATGCCGAAAGTCTGGAGATCATGACGAGGCAGGATTTCAAGCGCTCGCCCCGGTGCCCGGCCCATCGCGCGTCAAGTTATCCCCTTCGATCTTCGCATAGAACCGGGATTCATGTGCCCATTCCGTCTCTGCCGCTTCCAACTCCTCCGGGGAAAGATGGTAGATTACGAGCTTTTCGAGCACTTCGTCCACGTCCCGGGCCATGCCGAGAAGGTCCATGGACTTGCCCATATGGCCGCGCTCTCCGAACGTATCGAAACACATGCCAGAGACCAGATCTCGAAGGGCGAGAACCTTCTTCGTCGTCTCCGCCAAGAAGTGTGGTTCATCTCCAAAATCGAGTGAATCAGACACGGCCTGCGCTCGACGGGACAGAGCTTCTGATCGAGACCTCGAACCGTCTTCCTCGAAAACGTCATAGCACTGTCTGCTGACGTGCTCCGCGTAGACCGCGAATTTCATGACATCGCCTGGCGAGAGTTTCTGATCGTTTCTGTACAAAATGGTGGGCATGCCAAATCCTCCACGCTGGAATAGGAATATCAGGTTGCCGCAGGAATGTTCCCATTTTGTTCTTTTTGGTGAAGGAGTCAAGGGTGCTTTTCTTCAGGACCGTCAGCCCAATGTCGAGGTCGACGTTGGCGGCAAGCATGCGCCGTTTGATCTTCCGATTCATGCTCCGACCTTCCAAGCAGGTATTTGCTCGTCGAAACCTTTGAGCTGCCGCGGGCCGAGAGCGACCAATACGATTTCTCCACCCACGGATTGCGCCACGACGTGATCGACGATGATTTGCCGATCATCGGCGGACGAACAGAGTCGCGATGCCAGGTTCACGACGTGTCCGATCGCGGTGTAGTCAACACGGGCTTCGTAACCAATTCGGCCGACTGTGGCCCATCCCATCGCCAGTCCTATGCCGAAGCCGACCGCGTGGCCGCGCAGACGCCATTCGGCGATCAGGCGCTGGGTGGCGTCCTGCATGTCGATGGCCATCTCAACAGCACGAAGTGCCGGGTTTGCGCACGGTACCGGGGCGTTGACGAGCACCATCAAACCGTCTGCCGCGAAGTTGGTCAGCGTGGCCCCGTAGCGCGTGATGATCGCGCCGAGCGCCTCATAGTACTCGCGCAAGACATGCATGATCTCCTCAGGTTCGGCGTGCGCCGAAAAAGCGGTGAAGCCACGTAAATCGCAGAACACAGCGACCACTTCTGCACGCTGCCCGGCGAGCACGCTCTCGTCCCCGGAAGTTTCGACGAGTTCCGCGACCTGCGGCGCTAGAAAACGCTTCAGCCGCGCGATCCGCTCCGAACGATCCCGCGACACGGCGAGTTCTTGCGCCATTTCATTGAACCGCTCCGCCAGCCGTTCGAATTCGTCTCCGGTGGCGATTTCGATCCGGTGCTCGAACTGTCCAGCACCGATTTTTTCGGTGCCCTCCTCCAGCAGGCGGATTGGTCCGGTCATCCGCCTGGCAAGCCAGTAGGCAAGCGCCGATGCGAAGATGGCAGCGGCGAGCAGCAGGCCGCCAGTCCGCCACAATGACGCATACAGCGGTGCGAAAGCCTCGGCCTGCGCCTGCTCCACGAACACGGTCCAACCGGGATTGGGGATCGGTGTCATGGCGGTCACGACTGGTTCGTTCTCGGCGTTGCTGGCCGTGGTCGCCTCGCCTCCCGCGGCGGCGAGCTCGTCGCGCAATCTGGTATGAGCCGCCGCCGTCTTCTCGTCCGTTCCCTGCAACACCTTGCTGATGTCGGGGTGGGCAATGAGCCGGCCGGCCCGGTCGAGAACAAACGCTCGGCCACGACTGCCGACGCGAATTTCCGAAACCACCGTCCAGACAAGCTTCAGGTTGATCTCGGCGACGACGATGCCGCCTGCCTTACGCTTTCCGGCCATGGCAATGGTCATGAACGGTTCGGAGCCGCCTCGAAAAGTGACTGGACCGAACCATGAGCCATTCGAACGAACTCCCACGACAGCAGGATCGCCAGAGCGATCCCATCCGCCTCCCATCCTGTTCAAGTCGATACGGGAGACATGCAGCCGTTCGAGGCCGACATCGTCAATAAGGGTGATGCTGACGATCGCCGGCGCTTGGCGCATCACCCGCAGTGCATCGAGCCGATGCTGTCCCTCGGCATCAGCGGTCCAGTCTTGCTGCACCGTCCAACCCAGTTGATCCTTGACGCCGTCGAGAAAGCTCTGAATTTTATATGCGGCCGATGTGGCCTCCACCCGCAATAGAGCGCTGAGCATTGAACGCTGCTCGCGATAGCCGAACCACGCATCGCCGATGCCGCTAACGGCCAGCGGAACAATGACCGCGGCGAAGAAGGCGAGGAAGTACTTCCGGAACAGCGATCGGCGCATCGGGGCGGCTTGAGGCTGGACCGAATGTCGCACGACATCCTCACTCGATGACTTCATCGGCCATCAGCAAAACGGTCTGCGGTAGCTCGATGCCGAGCGCATTGGCCGTCTTCAGATTGACCGACAAGTCGAACTTCGTCGGCTGCTCGATCGGCAACTCCCCTGGCTTGGTGCCTTTCAAAATGCGATCGACATAATAGGCGAGCCGATGTTGCATTACCGCATAGTCCGCCGAATATGCCATCAGGCAGCCGTCCGTGACGTACCACGAGCCCCAAGCCATGATCGGCAGGCGATGCTTGATCCCCAAGGCGGCGATCCGCGACGACTGGTCGGCCAGCATGAGGTCGGGAAGCACCAAGGCAGCTTGAGCGCCATCGGCCTTCATGCGCGAGAACGCGGCATCGAGTTCGCCCGGCTCGCTGACTTGCTGGAGGCTCAAAGCCACTCCGAGGTGGCGGGCAGCCTGCTTGGTGTCCGTTTCGAAGGGGAGATATGACACCACCGGGTTCGCCAGCACGCCGACCGTGGCAAGCCCCGGCATTGCCTCCATCAAAAGTTGCAGCCGTTTGGCGGCGAGTTCGGTGGCGTAATAGGTGACGCCGGTGAGGTTGCCCCCAGGTTTCGCGAGGCTGATCGCCAAGCCCGCCGCAACTGGGTCGCCGCTGATGATGGTCACGATGGGAATTGCTTCAGTCGCCCTTTGGACGGCATGCGCCGCCGGCTGAGACGACGTCACGATCACATCCACGCGGAGCTGCACCAGGTCCCTCGCCGCAGCCGCAAGGTGATTGTCCTGCTTACTCGCGCTCCGGCACTCGAAGCTGAGTTCGTTCATCGTGTAGCCCAGATCGTGAAGCCCTCGCATGAAGATTCCGAACTCACTCGTTTCGCTCGCATACGGCATACCGCAAGGCAACCAGGCGAGAAGGCCGATTCGCGGCGTCTTGGCCGACGTCTGCTGCGCGGCGGCGATGGCAGGAAAGCTCATCGCCAGCGCGACTGCAAGTTCGATGTAGGGACGTCGTTTCGGGTTCATCCGAATACCCCTTGCGGATCCACGGCACGTCGCGGGTGAGCCGATGAGATCAGGCAAATTGCTGCAAACTCACCTTTCGAAGCGCCTTTCTCCTGATGGAACGACCAACGAACAAGCCGAGATATTCAGTGGACGAAAGTATAATCGATGTTGCCGCGGATTGCACGGGCAGCGTAGTTGGCAGTTGCTGGAATTTCGTTTACTCGCCTGATCCCCCAGCCCCCGGCAAGCCGTTCCGCTTGGGGCGACACGTGTGGCCCCTCGCCTCACCTGCCCGGCCGCGCCAACGACCTCGCGATATCGACGATGTCGTCGCGCGAGGCGGTTGGGTCCTCTTTATTCCAGGCGACGCCAAGCCCGATCCTGAAGTCGATGCCCCTGACCGCCTTCAGCTCGAAGGCCCGGTTCGGCAGACCCTCGGTCCATTCCGGCGCAAAGCCGATCCCAAGGCCTGCCGAGACCAGCGACACCAGCGAATAGGTGTCGTCGCAGCTATAGGCGATATTGCCGGTTAGATCGTATTCCTCGAACTTCTCGTTGAAGTACCGCTCTGTGTAGGAGAGGTTCTTGCGATTGAAGGCGATGATCTTCTCCGAGCGCAGATCGTCGATGGCAATCTCCGCCTGTTCCGCCAGCCGGTTGCTGCGGGCCACCGCCAGCAGATAACGCTCATGGGCGATCGAGGAGAAGCGCAACGAGCCGATGTTTTCCACCGGTCTGATGAAGCCGAGATTGATCTGGCCGTTTTCCAGGCCGCGGATGATGTCGCCGGTATTGCCGCTTGATATATGAATGCGGATATCCGGGTACTTGCGGGCGATTTTCGCCAGGAACGCCGGCAGCACGCCGGTGGTCGCCGGATAGACGGTGCCGATCCTGATCTGCCTTATCGTCTTGCCGGCCACCGCCCTGGTAATCTCGGCACTCAGATCGACCTCGCTCAGGATCCCGACGCAGCGCTCGTGGAAGATCTCCCCTGCCCTGGTCAGTTCCACCCGCCGGGTCGAGCGGATGAACAGCGCACAGCCGAGCTCCCGTTCAAGCGCCTGCACATGGTTGGAGAGCGCCGGCTGGGCGATGCGCACCTTGGCCGCCGCCCGGCCGAAATGCAGTTCCTCGGCCACTGCGACGAAGTAGGAGAGCTGGCGTAGTTCCATGCAGATTTTCTTCCGATCTTCGCGCCGTATCCAGGCGAGAATATCGTTTTTCGTATAGAATAGCCAGTTATTTAATTTTCATCGTAATGATCAGGTGGGCAGATGACGCCCCGTGATCTGCTAGCTTGGAATGTAAAGAAACTTCGAGTTAATCGCGGGTTGTCTCAAGAGCGCCTAGCGCTCGAAGCCGGATTAGAGCGCGTCTCAATTTCTCAAATTGAGCGGAAGCGGGTAAATCTCGGGGTCGATTCTCTCGGAAAGATCGCGAGCGTCCTCGGCTGCGAGATTCCTGACCTTTTCGTCAAACCGGCGATGGGTGAGCAAGAACCTGAGAATTTACGACGTGGGCGCCGCTCAGTTTGATATTCCTGTGGTGAGGCAGAACCTACCTCCTCAGCTCGTCGAAGGGCCCGTCACAAAGCTTGCCTCGTCACTTGCCACGAATACGACAGGCAACGCGGGTTTTAAGCAAGCCCGGCGTCCACCGTTCCGCTGTTGCTTCCGAGATTATCCGGTCGCCGACAAATGTCTCCGCGATAGCCCGGCATTGGTTGGGGAAGTTGTATCGAAAACGCGATTTCGTCGTCGTAGTCGGAGTTCCGTTGGTATCGAAGATGCCTTCGATGCCTGCCCCTGCCCTCGCCTTCAAATCGAACGTAGAACGGGTCGCACGTGGGAGCAACACGTCGTCGAGCGACATCAATCCTAGTTTCGTATCGGCTTACCCTCGTAGCGCACGCGAAAATTCCTCCTGTGGAAATCCTGCTCGAAGCAGACGAAGACGAGCTCCAGATCATTGGCGCTGTCGCGCTTCCCAAGGAGGCTGAGCGTGACAACGATAACGCCGCTGTATCCGCGCGTCAGGCGGAAAGCCGCGTTACGGATCTCAGTCCCTTCCGGATCCTTCCGGTCTTCGCGACGCTCATAGATGACCCAGAAGCGCGCAGCATCCCAAGTCTGCCGCAGGATTTGGCTGACCTCTGCCTTGAACTCTTCGGCATGCATTGCCGGACCCCAAGACACTGCCGTCTCGCAGGCATCGCTAACGACATTGAGATAACCGTCATATTGGTAAGCGCCTGACAGTGACCGTTCGATCATCTCGAATGCCGTGTTTTCGCTGACTGTTGTTTTGAAGAGAATTGTCATGGAATCACTGGGTGCCACTGCCGATATATCGATGAGACGGCGAGATTACTGGGTGTCGCCTGGGCGAGCAACGGAGACTAGTTCGTCCCGGTAATCGTAACGAACGGTTGAAAAAGGCGCCGAGATCGTTGTCCGGCCGTCCAAAGCTCCGAGACCGGCGTGCCTGCCTCGTGCTCCTTCAATATGCCGATGATCTGTTCGTCTGTGAAACGATTGCGCTTCATCCTCTGGTCCTCTCAATGGGCCAGAGCTTACTTCAAAATGGATTATTTCAACGGGGCAAGTCATTGCGACCTCTATTCCGTCGCTGGTCAAGCAGGTCATCCAAATAGGCCTTGGCGGAGGGGCTCTAACTATTTGCCGCCAGCGGCACTCCTCGCCGCCCACTGTCTCCACATCGTTCGTTTTCTTGACCTGCTTGATGCCGAGGTAGTCATACGATGGCTCGACTTGCCTGATACTGAAGCGCTTGATCTCCTCTCCATCTTTCTTGCCAGTTGACAAAACAATGTTCTCAAAGAAGTGCCCCTACCAGATATGGGTCTCGTCACCTTGTGTCTCCTCAACGTGCGTCCAGCCGTTGTGATGCTGCACGACCCGCCAGTTGTCCTTCCCATCTAACGTGTCGCGCACAACCAGCTTCGCGGTGTAGTCGGGGACGTTCGTGTTGGGGAAAAAAGGAAGTCCGCTCGCATGCGCGGTGCCGGTCGCAAGGGCAATAACCAAGAAAATGATCATTCGGTTCATGAATACATCCCGTCACAAACGCTTGCACACTTGCGGTAGCATTCAGCGCAGACCCTGACAACCGGAGTGCCCGGCAATCCGGGTTCTCGGCTGATTGGAAGTCAATGGCTCGCTAATTGGAACTTGCAAGGGGCCAATCTGGAAGGAGGAATGCTTCCGAACGACGGTTGCTGGCGCACCTCCGCAGCGGAGAGACCAACACCGCCCCCTCAGAATTGGGGCGTAGGTGGGTCTGTCATGACACGTCGATGGCTCGACGAGAGGCTTCTGGCCCTGCCGCAGAGACCACGATGTCACAACGCTTGCTCGGCGTCGAGTTAGTCAATCCCGATATGTCCAAGTCGGTGATTCTAGCGACCCGCTCGAAAACGCTGCCGACGCCGCCGTGGATCAGCCCACTGGGGCCACTCATTCGCCCCTGCGATCCACTGTGTCGCGCTGCAAGAGCGCTTTTGGACTGGAACCAACGGGACCTGGCGGAGCGAACATCGATGAGCGCGGTTTCGATACGTGCTTTTGAAAAAGGAGGCGATATGCGTGAAAGCAATCTTTCGGCTTCTAACGCTCACCTCCGAGGCCGCAGGAATCATCTTCCAGGCAAGCTGCAGTGAACGCGCTAGCTTCATCAAAAGTCTCTGAATCCCCTGCTCATGAAGGCATAGGCAGATCGAGGAGCGAGAAAAGCACTTCTGCAGGAGCGCCCTCCTGCCAGCAGGACGTTTCAGGATCCAATCGCAGGCCGCGCTGACTACGGTTGGTCCAGATGTGGGCGACCAGCTCCAGTTTGTTGCTTTCATCAAACGTCCCAGCCCGGATACCCACCAAGCCAGGACGAGCGGAGTTCGTATTGAACACTCGGGTGAAGCATTTCGGACAGGCCGACTGGTAGGAGACAAAACCGCTGCCGCCCGCTAGCTCAAACCGCGCGGTCTCTCCAGTGGCGGCAAATGCGTTCGTTTTCACGAGCGCATTCTGGCTGAATGCGCTCCCGCTCCACGTCTGGCAGTCGAGACAGTGGCAGGCATAAGTCTTTGGAAGTTTGTCCGCTTCCACTTCGTAGCGCAGCTGACCGCAGCGGCAACCACCCTTCGGCTTTTTCACGTCATTTCCCCAAGCTTCGACCTGACGTTTGAATAGCGGATTTGCGGCAAACTGGTAGCGGAAATTGCGATCTGATCTTGCGTCAGTTTCGCTGGGGTCAGCAGGCTGACTCTTGTCCAGCGGCTCCACTCAAAGGCCTCTCTGTGATTTTCGCAGGATCGAAGTAGTTGGTTCACTCCTGCGGCTCGAATGTGGATACGACCTGGCCGACCGTGTCTCATACCTGCCGCGCCGCTTGCAACAGCTTCAATGCACCTCCACGGATGACTGAATTCATCGAGTTCAGTCGGATCTGATTTGGCCTGTCAATGGACTGAGCTCGAAGTTGGCGCGTTTACGCGCGTGGCGGCCAGCCCGACGTAAGTGCCGATCAGAACGGTCGCCATCTCCTCTAGCGAGCGACAGCCCTCGTTGTAGAGTTCGATGGCGGCATCACACAAAAACGAGGACGCTTGATCGTCCCACTCCACCTCGTAGTACCGATACCATTCGCGGACCGCCTTCGACATCAGCAGGTGGTCGTTCTCAATGCACTTGGACATGCGTCACCTCAGACATGGAGGCGGCAGGCTTGCGTGGCTATGACTGCTTCGTTAAGAGACAGCGGCGTCGCCATTATCCCGGATTAGCAAAGCCAGGAACACCCACGGGACCTGCCTCGTCCGTGGACGGAGCAACTTCGTTCGGCTGCCTAACGGCGGTCAATCTCGGCCTCGACCTTCTTCCTTGAGTTTCCAGCGTTCTTCACGGCCTTCTTGACGGCGTCTTTCGAGACCCCTTCCTTCGTTGCTTCGTACTTGACCTCGTGATCCTGGCCGCCGGCCACGCGGGCTCGATCCTGCGCGCGGCCTCGGGATGTCGGTGTCTGTGCCATCGGGCTTCTCCTTCGAATGAACGTCCGCAGTAGAAACTCATAACGATTCCGGTGGTTCCCGGCAGATAGGGGATGATGCCGCGCTTGAAGCGGCTGCGGAATTCCCTGAGCAAGCTGCTCGGCATGGTGCTGGAAGAAGCAGGTTGCTGTGGCTCTCGAACTAAACAATCTCCACCGCTTTCCACTACTGCCGGGCGCAATTCGACCAGCGGAGACGGCGGAATCAATTTGGGAGAGAAATTCCGTAAAGTATTGAAAAATGATTCGTTTTGAGTCGGAACGAATCACCCTGACACGTCTTTGAGTCGCGTATTAATGATTCGGAGTATTTGTCATGCCGTCAGGACAGCGTGCGCAGTGGAAAGGCTTTCTAAAGTTCGGTGAGGTAAGCTGCGGCGTCGCTCTCTATACGGCAGCCTCGACTAGCGACCGCATCACCTTCAACACCATCAACAAGGCCACGGGCAACCGCGTCAACCGTATCTTCATAGACAGCGAGACCGAGGATCCGGTGCCGAAGGAAGCCCAGACCAAGGGCTTCGAGATCGAGAACGGCCAGTATATCATCATCGATCCTGAGGAAGTTTCCGCCGCGATCCCTGAGAGCAACAAAACGCTCGAAATTGAGGCGTTTATCCCGTGCTCCGACGTCGATGACGTCTACTTCGACAAGCCGTACTACCTCACGCCCGACAAGATGGGCGGAGACGCGTTCGCGGCTCTCCGCGATGCGATGAAGAAGTCGATGGTCGCGGCCATCGCACGCACCGTCCTATTCCGTCGAATGCGTACGGTGCTGATACGGCCGCACGGCAAGGGCCTGATCGCCAGCACGCTCAACTACGACTACGAGGTTCGTTCCTCCGAGAAGGCATTCGAGGAGATGCCCAAGCTCAAGATCGAGGGCGAGATGCTCGATCTGGCCAAACACATCATCAGCACCAAGAAGGGCGAGTTCGATCCGGCGACCTTCGACGACCGCTACGAAGCCGCCCTCGCGGATCTGGTGAAGGCGAAGCTGGAAGGCAAGTCGCTTCCGAAGCCGAAGAAGGTGCAGGTCTCCAAGCCCAACGATCTGCTGGCCGCGCTCCGCGAGAGTGCTGGGATGATGAAGGCCGCTGACGATAAACCGAAACGCACTGCGGCCAACGCCAATCAAGGCACTGGCAGGCAGCGCGCTGCGCGCGGAGTGGCTTCGAAAGCCGCCTCTTCCGGTGCCGCTCCGCGGCGCAAAGCAAGCTAGGGAGATAGACGATGGCTCCGAAATATTACTGGAAAGGCTATCTCAAACTCTCGCTGGTCACCTGCCCCGTGGCTATGACCCCGGCCACGAGCGAAAGCGAGAAGGTTCGCTTCCATACGCTCAACAAGGAGACGGGCAACCGCGTCGTCTCCCGCTACATCGATTCCGTCACGGGCAAGCGCGTCAGGGACGACAACGAAGCCAAGGGCTACGCTCGCGGAGAGAACGACTACGTAATCCTCACCGAGGACGATCTGGATGCCGTTGCGCTCGACACGGTGAAGACGATCGACATCGACAAGTTCGTCCCGGCCGACAGCATCGAGTGGATCTACCTCGAGAAGCCGCACTACCTGATGCCGGACGACGCCGTCGGCAACGAGGCATTTGCGGTGATCAGGGATGCCATGAAGGCCGACAAGGTTTTCGGCGTTTCGAAGCTCGTGATGGGCCGACGAGAGCGGGCGGTCGTCCTGGAACCGCGCGGCGAAGGCATCGTGCTCTGGACGCTGCGTTTCGGCGACGAGGTTCGACCGGAGGAGAATTACTTCGAAAACATCGACGAGCAGGCCGATCCGGATCTCATTCCCCTTGTGCAGCAGCTCATCAAGCAGAAGACCGCGCGTTGGTCTCCGGACATGGTGAGTGATCCAATCCAGGAGAGCCTGCTCAAGATCATCGCAGAGAAGAAGAAGGCGCTGAAGCCGAAAAAGGCGGCGAAGGGGAAGGCGGCCGAGGTCGCTCCGAAGTCCAATGTGGTCAGCATCATGGACGCGCTCCGGAAGAGCGTCGAGGCAGATCTCAAAGGTAGGAAGTCAGGGTAGTCAGATGCACTTGCTGGAAACCAAGATTGTTCACGAGACAACCGGATGGCGGGTAGACTTTGTCGGCGACGACGGGGAAGCGGTGTCGATCAAGGTCGCGGACGGTCACGCTGCAAGCGAAGACGAGGCGATCGAGCGTGCGAAAGAGGTCATGGTGCAGTTGACGGCATATGGCACGCGTGGCGGCGGCCGGAGCATCAACCCGTACGATGCCGCCAGCAATGGAAATTTTGACGACGACGAGCCGCTGCTGGATACGCGGCACTGATCCGCCCTGAGGAAACTCCAGCCTCTCAGGCAAAAAAAGGCCGTGGCGAAACCGCACCGACCTTGCTCATCATCGCCTTCTTACCAGTGCCAGTACATCCGTGGACAAAAGCATTTCAGCGATGAGGCCTTGCGAGCCAAGGCTGCTCATGGATCCTGAACAAGGAACCAACCTGACCCCGCGGCGGGGTCAGTCTTGGGCAGGGGGCCAGTCGTTCGAAGGTTCGTCGACCTCGTCGCCGGGATCGTCAGTGGGATCAGGGTCGCGGTCGTACACAGCTCTCAGAGAGTCGAGTTCCCGGCGAGTTCTGGTCCCACTCCCTCAATCGCACTAAAGAACGTGCCGATCAGCGTTACGCCCGCGTCCCGAACAGGGTGCTGATGTCACAGCACCCACACGCTCGAGCACCTCACCTTCCCCGTCACAATCGCAGACCCAGTTCCCATCGGCGGCGTGGCGTCTTGCATCTTCGTACCTACTCCCCCGAAGCGACCGGGCGCGCTATGATAAGACGATTGGTTTCGGCAGCCGTGCTGTTGCGCGGCGATTGAAGGGTTTCACTGCGATCGAAGGGTACTAAGATCGAGGAGTCGATCTATCTCGCAGCAGATGACGCAGGGGCATGATCAGCGAGGCAGTTGCGCCAGAACCGCCTGACGTCCCTTTATTCGCCCTGATCCCCCTGCCCCCGGCAAGCCGTTCCGCTTAGGCCGGCACCGCGATACCCCTCGCCTCACCTGCCCGGCCGTGCCAGTGACCGTGCGATATCGACGATGTCGTCGCGCGAGGCGGTTGGATCCTCTTTATTCCAGGCGACGCCAAGCCCGATCCTGAAGTCGATGCCCCTGACCGCCTTCAGCTCGAAGGCCCGGTTCGGCAGACCCTCGGTCCATTCCGGCGCAAAGCCGATCCCAAGGCCTGCCGAGACCAGCGACACCAGCGAATAGGTGTCGTCGCAGCTATAGGCGATATTGCCGGTTAGATCGTATTCCTCGAACTTCTCGTTGAAGTACCGCTCTGTGTAGGAGAGGTTCTTGCGATTGAAGGCGATGATCCTTTCCGAGCGCAGATCGTCGATGGCGATCTCTCCTTGCTCCGCCAGCCGGTTGGTCCTCGCCACCGCCAGCAGATAGCGCTCATGAGCGATCGAGGAGAAGCGCAACGAGCCGATGTTTTCCACCGGTCTGATGAAGCCGAGATTGATCTGACCGTTCTCCAGGCCGCGGATGATGTCGCCGGTATTGCCGCTTGAGATATGGATGCGGATATCCGGGTACTTGCGGGCGATCTTTCCCAGGAACGCCGGCAGCACGCCGGTGGTCGCCGGATAGACGGTGCCGATCCTGATCTGCCGAATCGTCTTGCCCGCCACCGCCCTGGTGATCTCGGCACTCAGATCGACCTCGCTCAGGATCCCGACGCAGCGCTCGTGAAAGATCTCCCCTGCCCTTGTCAGTTCCACCCGTCTGGTCGAGCGGATGAACAGCGCACAGCCGAGCTCCCGTTCAAGAGCCTGCACATGATTGGAAAGTGCCGGCTGGGCGATGCGCACCTTGGCGGCTGCCCGGCCGAAATGCAGTTCTTCGGCCACCGCGACGAAGTAGGAGAGCTGGCGTAGTTCCACGGGAGCTACTTTCTGATCAATTCGAAAAAATGTGCGGTGCCGCTCGCTTTAATTTGCGTGCGGCCTCTTCAACAAGTTATGATCCTGCTGGAGTTATGGACTCATTAGATTCGTGGGGCAGACTGCGTTATTTACGCGGCTCCCGATCGGAACCGCCTAAATGAACGCTGTCAGGTATCTCAGATTGCACGTCCACTCCTCACTCAAAGATCCGCCGTCTTGCAACCTTCTCTTATTGGAGCAGGACAGCAAATTCTTTATGACTACCGCAAGCAAAGCCGATGACGCACCGTGCGTCATCGATTGGATAACACACCATGCGTCATCTTCGCAAGGAAAAAGTGCTGAGGGGCGCGATGACTCGAGGTGACCCACATTTTCGTTTGCGAATCCCGGAAGATTTGAAACGGGAAATCGAGACCGCCGCACGCGCTAACTCACGGACCATCACATCCGAGGTTGTTTATCGCCTTGAACAGTCGTTCGGCCGAAGTTCAACTTTCCAGGGAGGTCTGGTAGAGGAGATTGAGGCTATTCGATTGAGGCTGGCCTACGTGCAAGACCTGCTTCAAAAGCAGGAATTGAGCACCCCCAGCCATAATCAGGATGCCTAAATCAACGCTGAAGCAGCCGTATACTCCTGCGCGGGAGAACCTGCATCGCGTCCCTCGATAAGGCTTGGAATCCAGGTTCCCCAGCCAATTCTTATTTTCGGTAGTTGCGGGGCTCAAGTGGCCAGGCCTGCGGCGACAGAAATCTACCTGCATCAATCTCCCAGATCATCGTCACGTTATCGCGCGAAAAAATCATGGATCGCGTCTTTGCTCCTGGAAGCTCCTCATTCTCGTTGACGAATCCCGCTGGGACGAATTTGCGGCCGCCCACAAAGCGAATGCAGGTTGAGGCCACGAGCACGACGGCTGTAGAGCAAAAAGGGCGCTCGACCCTTGCGGGGAGCGCCCTTATCCTGTCGGACACGAGCAGCTCGACGACGTCGATACCGCGCGCATCCATTTTTCAGGCAGGACCGGTATATGGACCCTTCCCGCCGGGGTTTCAAGAGGCGGTTCCGCGGTTCCACACGATAGTCGACCGTGGTCGATCAGGAGGCGACCCCGGTGATCGGATTGACCACGGGCCGTTCGCTTTTGTCCCTGACCCCGGCCGGCTGCACCACCGGCGGCGCCATCGATTCCGCGTCGGCGGGCTCCGGCTTCTCGGGAACAGCGCCGACATCCTTGGGTCGCCGCTGCTCGGGCTTTACGTTTTGATCATTCGTCGACATTGTCTGTCTCCTTTCCAGGAAGAAGTCACGGCTGTCGACATGGTTCCGACGATGAGATGGAGGATTACCGATGCTTGACAGGTTTCTGCTGCAGGGGGCCCAGGATGCGCGCTTCACGATCGTTCTTGCGCATGGCGCCGGGGCGCCGATGGATTCGCCATCGATGACAGCCGCGGCAAATGCACTCGCCGGCGTTGGCTTCCGTGTCGCCCGCTTCGAATTCGCCTATATGGCCGCCCGCCGTACCTCGGAAGTCCGCAAGCCGCCACCGCGGGCCGAAACGCTCAATCCCGAATACGAGGCGGCGATTGCCGAACTCGGCGCCAGCGGCCCGCTGATCATCGGCGGCAAGTCGATGGGCGGCCGGGTCGCCAGCATGGTCGCCGATGATCTCCATCGTCGGGGAAAGATCGCCGGTCTGCTCTGCCTCGGCTATCCCTTCCATCCGCCCGGCCAGCCAGAGAAGCTGCGCACCGGCCATCTCAGGGGGCTGACCACGCCGGCGCTGATCTGCCAGGGAACGCGCGACGAATTCGGGACGCGGGACGAGGTGCCGGGCTATGATCTGTCCGACAGGATCGAGATCCTCTGGCTCGAGGATGGCGACCACGACCTCAAGCCGCGCAAGACGATCTCCGGTTTCTCCAGTGCCGATCACCTCGCCACGATGGCGAAAGCGGTGAAGGCATGGGCCGAACGACTGCCGGTTTGAGCATCACCCATATCCCCGGCGCCGGCAGGCGCCGTCGTTAGGCAGCGAGCTTCCTGACATCGATGCGCCGGTCGGTGGAGGAAACCGTGATTTCGAAGTGGTCGGCCTGCACCACGCCCTGAATATTGCGCGGCCGGTGGGCGACGATCGCCACTCCACCTCTCAACCGGACACTGTCATAGAGGATACCGGCGCCGCCGCTCGAGCGCACCTCTTCCCCCAGCACCTGCGACGCCGCATAGCTCGTGCCGTCATAGACAGCCGCACGCCACGTCTGCTCTCCGCGAATGTCGAGATATTCGCCCAACAGAGTGGCTACGTAGCTTCGATAGGTGCGCGCCATCGTCGCGACCCCACGCGCGACGGCCTCGCGCCTGAGATGATGGCCAACCTCGGCGGCGGCTGTGCGGAGATCGTCGGCGGCATACCAGGCGCCGAGATCGGGGCCGTTGAAGCGCATTCCTCCCGGCGCAACATGCAGGAATGCCGCCATCACAATGCTGGCATTGGCAACGCCATAAACCCATTGGTCCTCGGGAAGCCGTTGGATGCGGTCGGCGACGAGCCGGTCGTTGGTCCAGCCGACGAGCTCCATCACGGCTTCGAGATCGGCCGCCCGCGTCACCGTCTCGAAAAGTCCGATTGGCGGAAATTGCGACGGGATCAGCCGGTATGACGGACGCGGCGCCTCGGCAAAACGATCCCTCACCGGAAGACGATGTCCGCATCTTCGTAGGGCGTGAAGGCTTCGTCGAGCATATTCGGCTGCATGTAGAGACCGCCGCGGGCGCCGTCGAGAAACCGGCGGACGGTCATCAACCCGTCCTGGGTCCCGTTGGTCACGATATCAAGCGGCGGATGCCCGCCGAAAACCGGCGCCTGATGCGGTGTGCGCAACCAGGCGACGCCAGCGCGTTCATCGGAAAACAGCACGCCGAGCGCTTGGTGGATGCCGAGCACGGCCGAGATGCGGGTCAGCGTATCGACATCGAGCGTGAAAACGCCGTGCTCGCGCGCCTGTTTGGCCCAATTGTGGTAGGTCGATCGGGATGGATAGCCGAGCATGAGCAGACGCTGCTCCTCGCTCAGCCCCCAGAGATCGGCGATCGCCAGAAAGGTTCGCAGGGCCGGGGCGCTCAGCCTCTTGCGGTTGGCCGGAGCAAACCGCTCCATTTCCAGCCGCCGTGGCCCCTGGTCTTCCCGTTGCTCCCGTCGCGCATGCTGCATGAAAGCCTCCTGTCTTGAATTAGACTTAGTCCAAATCTGGGCATTCATCAAGCAAATTTAAAGGGCCGCCTCGCCTGCCGCCTCCCGGATTGTCTGCATCAGGATCGATTGCGGCAGCGACGGCACGGCATCGGCACGCATCGTCAAGCCGACCGGCCCCTTGGTCTCGGCGGTATCGACCGGCAGAAGCGCCAGCCGCCCATCGGCGACATCGCCCGCCACCACGCCGTTGGAAATGATCCAGATCGCATCACTTGCCCTGAGAAATGCGCGGCCGAAGGAATCCGACACCGTCTCGATCTGGTTCGGCAGGCTGGAAACGCCGTTGGCGATGAGGAAATTTTCCACCACCGGCCGGATGATCGAACCCCGCGTCGGCATCAGCACCGTATAGTTGCTAAAGCCGGCAAACAGTGATTGCCGGCCGTCGAGCAGCGGATGGCCGGCGCGCACGGCAAACACCACCTGTTCGGAATAAAGATGTTCGAAGGAAAAGCCCGCCATCTTCTCGGCGCCGGCCAGACGTCCGACGACGAGGTCGAGATCACCGACGTGAAGCTGCTCCAGCAGCACGGCATTCTCGCCGGTGACGATCTTCACCCGGCTCCAGGTCTTTTCCTTGAGGAAGAGTTCCATCGCCCGCGGCATGATGCGCGATGACACCGTCGGCAGCGCGCCGATCCGGATCGGCGGCGCATCGGCGAACTGCTCCTGCGAGACGGAATCGAGACCCTGGCGCAGCGCCGTCAGCGCCGCACCAGCGTGGCGCAGGAAGACCTCGCCGTAGCGGGTGATCTTGATGCCGCGGCCGTCGCGCTCGAAGACATCGACACCCAGCACCTGTTCCAGTTCGCGGATCGTCTTCGTGACCGCCGGCTGGCTGACATGCAGCAATTCGGCGGCCTTCATGACGCTCTTTTGCCGCGCCACCTCGACAAAGGTTTGCAGATGGCGGAACTTGACCCGGCTGTCGATCATCGCTCGCATAACTCCAGGGTTATCGAAACGCCGATAAATATCATTTTACTTAACCGGATCAACCAGTCAATTTCACCAGACAGGAGGAGAGTGACGTGCAATTCGCCCGCATAAACGACGTGACGATCCATTATCAGATCATTGGCGCGCCTGCCGACAGGCCGGTGATCGTCTTTATCAACTCACTGGGCACGGATTTCCGCATCTGGCGCGACGTCGTGGTGCGGCTTGCCGGTGAATTCGCCATCGTGCTTTACGACAAGCGCGGCCACGGCCTTTCCGATGTTGGCCAGCTCCCCTCATCGATCGAGGACCATGCGACGGATCTCGCCGGCCTTCTCGATCTCCTATCGGTCAAGGATGCCGTCATCTGCGGCCTGTCGGTCGGCGGCCTCATCGCCCAGTCGCTCTATCACCGCCGGCCGGATCTCATCCGCGCGCTCATCCTCTGCGACACCGCCCACAAGATCGGCACGGCGGAGAGCTGGAACGCCCGCATCGCCGCCGTCGAGCAAAACGGCATCGGCAGCATTGTCGACGCGGTCATGGAGCGTTGGTTCACGCCCGCCTTCCGCCGGCCCGAGAGCACCGCCTATGCCGGCTATTGCAACATGCTGACGCGCCAGCCGGTCGAAGGTTATGTCGCCGCCTGCGCCGCGATCCGTGATGCCGACTTCACCGAGGTCGCAAAGACGATCACTGTGCCAACGATCTGCATCGTCGGCGACCAGGATGGCTCGACGCCGCCCGATCTCGTGCTTTCGACCACCAAGCTGATATCCGGCGCTCGCTACGAAGTGATCCGCGATTGCGCGCACATTCCCTGCGTCGAGCAGCCCGAGGCGCTGACGGCGATCATCCGCGCCTTCCTCACATCCATTCCGCCTGGAGAAGTCAGCCCATGAATGAAACCGCGTCCCCTTCCGAGCGCTATCGCCAGGGCATGGCGACCCGCCGCGCCGTGCTCGGCGACGCCCATGTCGATCGCGCCGCCGCCACATCGACCGAGTTCGACCGCCCCTTCCAGGAACTGATCACCGAAGCCGCCTGGGGCCATGTCTGGTCGCGCCCGGCGCTGACGAAGCGCGAGCGCTCGATCGTCACCATCGCTCTGCTTGCCGCGCTTGGCCAGGACGACGAGGTCGCCATGCATGTGCGCGCCACTGCCAATACGGGGGCGACCCGCGAGGATATCTGCGAGGCGCTGCTGCATGTGGCGATCTATGCCGGCGTTCCCGCCGCCAATCACGCGATCAAGATCGCAAAGCAGGCTTTTGAACAGATGGACGCCGAAAAGGCGGCCTGAGGGAGGAACATGTCCGAACGACCGAACCGCAAGCCCGAGACCGGCGGCTTCTTCGCCCGCGACCGCGCCTGGCATTCGCCGGCGCTGACGCCTGGCTACAAGACCTCCGTGCTGCGTGCGCCGCAGCGCGCGCTGCTGTCGCTCGACGGCACGATTTCCGAAACCACCGGCCCGGTCTTCGGCCATTCGATGATCGGCGAACTCGACAACGACCTGATCCTGAACTACGCGCAGCCCGGCGAAAGTGCGATCGGCGAGCGCATCATCGTCCATGGCCGCGTGCTCGATGAGCGCGCCAAGCCTGTTGCCGGCGCCTTGGTCGAGTTCTGGCAGGCCAATGCCGGCGGCCGCTATCGCCACAAGAAGGAAACCTATCTGGCCGCGATCGACCCGAATTTCGGCGGCTGCGGCCGCGCCATCACCGACGAGGACGGCCGTTATCACTTTCGCACCGTCCGCCCCGGCGCCTATCCCTGGCCGAACGGCATCAACGATTGGCGTCCCGCCCATATCCATTTCTCGATCTTCGGCCATGGCTTTGCCCAGCGCCTGATCACCCAGATGTATTTCGAAGGCGATCCGATGATCTGGAAATGTCCGATCGTCGGCACCATCCCCAACAAGGCGGCTATCGAGCAGCTGATCGCGCCGCTCGACTGGGGCAACACCATTCCGATGGATTCACGCGCCTATAAATTCGATATCGTGCTGCGCGGCCGCCGCTCGACGATGTTCGAAAACAGACCGGAGGGCAACTGACCATGCAGCAGCTCGACTACCTCAAGGAAACCCCGTCACAGACGGCCGGTCCCTATGTGCATATCGGCCTGACGCCGAATTTCTGCGACATAACGGGCGTCTACGACACCGATCTCGGCGTCGCGATGGTCAACGACAAGACGCTCGGCGAACGCATCACCGTCACCGGCCGGATCTTCGATGGCGCCGGTGCATTGGTGCGCGATGCGGTCATCGAGATCTGGCAGGCCGACGGTGCCGGCCTCTACAACAGCCCGTCGGAAATGCGCGGTGCTGCCGATCCCAATTTCACCGGCTGGGGCCGCTGCCCGACCCGCGCTGAGGACGGCGTCTACAGCTTCGAGACGGTCAAGCCCGGCCGCGTCCCCTTCAAGGACGGCCGCAGACAAGCTCCGCACATCACCTTCTGGATTGTCGCCCGCGGCATCAATATCGGCCTGCACACGCGCATGTATTTTCCGGAAGAGACGGAAGCCAACGCCGCCGACCCGCTGCTTTCCCGCATCGAACATCGCGAGCGCGTCGCAACGATGATCGCCACCCGCGATGGCGCAACCTGTCATTTCGACATCCATCTGCAGGGTCCGAAGGAGACGGTGTTTCTCGATATCTGAGGGCGGGCCGCGCAAGTCGCTTGTTCGCAGGGCTCCGGGCAAGTAGCCTCCCGCTCACCCTACCCGCTCCCCGCGGCGGGAGGGGACGTGCCACGAGATCATCTGCCCATGAAAGCGCGGACGCCGCCTCGAGCCTCTTCTCCCCGGTGGGGAGAGGTGCCGGCAGCGAGATCAAGTGCCCACCGACAAACCGAGACAGCCATGACCGCATCGCCCTTCGACCACCCCTTCCTTTCCGGCCTGCTCGGCGACGACGAAATCGCGCCCTACTTCTCCGCCGAGGCGGACATCCGGGCCATGCTCTCCTTCGAGGCCGCGCTCGCCAAGGCCGAAGCCGCTCATGGCCTCATTCCTGCCGAAGCCGCAAGGCGCATCACCGACAGCTGCGCCGCCTTCTCGCCCGATGTCTCCAGTCTTCGATCGGCAACGGCAAGGGACGGTGTCGTCATTCCAGATCTCATCAAGCAGCTGCGCGCCGACGTCGGCGAGGAGGCGGCAAAAAGCCTGCATCTCGGCGCCACCAGCCAGGATGTCATCGATACCAGCCTGATGATCCGCCTGAAGGCCGTCGTCTTCCTGTTTGCCGGCCGGCTTTCGACCATTTCCGCAGGGCTCGATGCGCTGGACGGCCAGTTCGGCCGAAACCAGTTGATGGGCCACACCCGCATGCAGGCGGCGATCCCGATCACCGTCGCCGATCGGCTCAATGCGTGGCGCGCACCGTTGACGACCTATCGCGACCGCCTGACCGAGCAGAGTTTTCCCGTTCAGTTCGGTGGTGCGGCCGGCACGCTGGACAAGCTCGGGTCGCAGGCCGCGGCCATCCGGGCCTCGCTCGCCCAGGAACTCGGCCTCACCGATGCACCGCAATGGCAAAGCGGGCGTCTGCCGATCGCCGACATCGCCGGCCTGTTCGCATCGATATCGGGCAGTCTCGGCAAGATGGGCCAGGATATCGCGCTGCTTGCCCAGGCCGGCGGCGAGATCGGAATCTCAGGCGGCGGCACCTCGTCGGCGATGGCGCACAAGCAAAACCCCGTTTCCGCCGAAGTCCTCATCTCGCTCGCGCGCTTCAACGCCACTCTTCTGTCGGGCATCCACCACTCCCTTGTGCACGAACAGGAACGCTCCGGCGCTGCCTGGACGCTCGAATGGCTGCTGCTGCCGCAAATGACGATGGCCACCGCCGCCAGCCTGCGGCTCGCCGGGGAGCTGATAAAAAATATCAAGAGACTTGGAACGGCCTAATTCAGAACCTGAAGCCCGTGCTTCTGAACGATCGAGAGCAGCTTCAGCGCTATTCCGCTCGGCCGCTTGGCGCCGCTTTCCCACTTCTGCACCGTGGATAGGCTGGTATTGAGATATCGTGCGAAAATCGGCTGGCTGACGTGATAGCTTTCCCGCAGTGCCTTGACGGCCTCGGGACCAAATGCGTGCGGCGAAACCAGGCAGCTTTCATCGAAGGAGCGCATCGTTTCCTTGTCGACCGCTCCTATTTCATGCATAGCCTCCACGGACGTGTGAATCGCCTCGAACGCATCGCTCTTGTACTTAGCGCTTTTTGCCATGTTCGATCTCCAGACGCCGCCCGGATCATCGGCCTTGCCTTCCGCGACCTGCCTGATAGCTTTCGATAATTCGGAATCCGATATCCGCGCTTTGCGAGCCGCCTTGGTGAACCACCCGGTTTTAAAAGCCGTTCCTCCCTGCCTGGAAGTAGCACCCGGTGCTATGTTCTTCAAGTTGACCTCCTAAGATGAGAGCAGCCTCGTGACCTTCCCCCTATTCGATCTCTCCGGCCGCCGCGCCCTCGTCACCGGCTCCAGCCAAGGCATCGGCCGCGCATTGGCGGTCGGGCTTGCCGAGCATGGCGCTTCGATCATCATCAACGGCCGCAACGCGCAGAAGGCCGAGGCCGCCGCTGAGGATATTCGTCGCAGCCATCGCCATGCCGTCAGTGCCGCCTTCGACGTCACCGATGCGGAGGCCAGCCGCACCGCCATAGCCTATATCGAGGCGGAGATCGGCCCGATCGACATCCTCGTCAACAATGCCGGCATGCAGTTTCGCGCACCGCTGGAGAACTTCCCGGTCGACAAATGGGACGAAATCTTCAAGACCAATGTCTCCAGCCTGTTCTATGTCAGCCAGCCGGTCGCCCAGGCGATGATATCGCGCGGCCGCGGCAAGATCATCAACATCGCCTCCGTCCAGGCCGAACTCGCCCGTCCCGGCATCGCGCCCTATACCGCCACCAAGGGCGCGGTGAAGAACCTGACGCGCGGCATGGCGACCGACTGGGCGAAATACGGCCTGCAGGTCAACGCGATCGCGCCAGGCTATTTCCGCACGCCGCTCAACCAGGCGCTTGTCGACGATCCCAAGTTTTCTGGCTGGCTGGAAACCCGCACGCCGGCCGGCCGCTGGGGCGAAGTCAAGGAGCTCGTCGGCGCCGCCGTCTTCCTGGCCTCGGATGCCTCCTCCTTCGTCAACGGCCATATGCTGACGGTCGACGGCGGCATCACCGCCTCGCTCTAGAACAGGATGTTGTCCGAAAACCGTGCACACTTTTCGGCATCATGCTCTAAATTCGCATCATCCGAGTTTGGCGATTGCCCGCAGATTGTCGGCCGTCGTCGTCGGGAATTCGAAGAATTCGAGATAGGCGGGGATCTGTTCGAACAACATGTCAGTCCCAACCTGAAATGCACAGCCGCGCGCCCGCACGGCCTCGAGAAAAGGGGTTATCTCCTTCGTCATCACAACTTCGCCGACGAAGGTCGATGGCGAGATGCGGTCGATATCGATCGGCAGCGGGTCGCCCCGTCGCATGCCGAGGGGTGTCGCGTTGACGACGATATCGAAACCATCAGGGTCGGCGGAGCCGACCGTCACTTGAAGCTGCGGATAATATTTCTTCAGCCTATCCAGCAGCGTGGTGGCGGTCGTCTCATTGGCGTCGAAGATGGCGAGATGCTCCACGCCCGCCTGTGCCAAGGACGCCGCGATCGCCGAGCCGACGCCGCCTGCACCGGCAATGAGCGCATGGGCTCCCTCGACCTTCTTGCCCTTGCGCAATACGCCGCGAACGAAGCCCTCGCCATCGAACATGTCACCGATCAGCCTGCCGTCCGACCCGAGACGGACCGCGTTGCACGAGCCGGCGACTTTCGCGTTGGTCGACGTTTCGTCGAGCAGCGCCATCGTCGAAATCTTGTGCGGCATCGTAATCAGAGCACCGTGGATATTGGAGAGCCGGAACAGAAGCTTCAGAAACGCCGGATAGTCCTGCGGCCTGCAGCCCATCGGCACGACGACGGCATCAATTCCGTTCTTCTCGAAGTACGGATTGTAGATCAGCGGCGCCTTGAAGGACTCCGTCGGATAGCCGAGGTGCGCGATGAGTTTGGTCGTCCCGGTGATCATATGGTCAGACTTTCTGGGGATCGGAAGAGGCGCTGGCTTTGGAGAGGTGGATCATCTGTCCCGCGCCCGCCGATCTCTTGATCGCTTCGACGACCCTGAGCGTGGCAAGGCCCTCCCGGCCACTCACCAGAGGCGGGGCATCGCCACGAATGACATCGCAAAAATGTCTGAGCTGAACGCAAAGGGGATCGGCTGCTGCGTAAGCCACGCGCTCCTCGGCAAGCGGCTCCAGCCAGTCGGGCCTCGAAAGGCTCGTCCAAAGCGTCAGATCAGGAATTCCGAGCGAACCCGTGGTGCCGCCGATCTGGTAGCAGAATTGATCGTAATGGGGAAAAGCGGGGTTTTCGCCGGTGGTCGTCTCCCAGCTCCAGGGCGCGGCCACGGCATCACTGCCGTTGAGGGTGGCAAGCACCCCGCTTGCGAAACGCAGCGTGACGACGGCCGTATCCTCGACGGCATGGTTCCGCACGGCATGGGATTCCATCGCATGGACGGCTTCGACCTCGCCGAAGAGATATCGGAAGAGATCGACATCGTGGATCAGGTTGACGAAGACCGGGCCGGCGCCCGCTTCGCGCCGCCAGGGTATATCGAAATAGTCGTCGGGCTTGGCGACCCAGAACGTGCCGTGCACCGCGATGATCCGGCCAAGTCTTCCGCCGTCGACGATCTGCTTGACCGCCTGGATCATCGGATTGTGGCGCCTGTGATGACCGACCAGCAGCGGTATGCCTGCCTTCTCGCCGGCGGCAACCAGCGCTGCTGCAGCATCGACATCGTCGGCGATCGGTTTCTCGATCAGAACGGGGATGCCGGCGGCGACGATCTCCAATCCGTTCTCGACGTGGAACTGGTTCGGCGTTGCCACGATGAGGCCGTGAGGCCTGTCCTCGACGCGGATGTCTAAGAAGCTCCGGTACCATCGGGCGCCGACAGTCTCGGCAAAGTCGCGACCGGCGGCGGAAGGATCGATCACCGCCGAGAGAACGGTTCCGGGCTCGGACATGACACGCTCGACGTGGCGCCTGCCGATGAGGCCGGCTCCCATGACTGCAATCTCCAGCGGCTTCATTGCCGGCTCCCGGAATCTTCCAGAGGTATATTTGCCAGACGCATCGACTTGACCCCTTACTTCCGCAGGATTTCTCCGAGGAATTTCCTGGTTCGCTCATGCTGTGGGTTCGTGAAGAACTCGGCCGGCGGGGCTTCCTCGACGATCGCGCCGCTGGCCATGAAGATCACGCGATCGGCGACCTGGCGGGCAAAGCCCATTTCGTGCGTGACGCAGATCATCGTCATGCCCTCGTCGGCCAGCGCGATCATCGTATCCAGCACCTCCTTGACCATCTCCGGGTCAAGCGCCGACGTCGGCTCATCGAACAGCATGACTTTCGGCCGCATGCAAAGCGCGCGGGCGATGGCGACACGTTGCTGCTGGCCGCCCGAAAGCTGCACCGGATATTTGTCGGCCTGCTCCAGGATCTTGACCCGCTCGAGGAGCCCGCGTGCCCGTTCCTCGGCCTCCGCCCTGCCGACACCAACTGCCTTCATCGGTGCCAGCATGCAGTTCTGCAGCACGGTCAGATGCGGAAACAGATTGAACTGCTGGAAGACCATGCCGACCTCGCGACGGATCGCATCGATGGTCTTGGCCTGATTGCCGAGAAGAATCCCGCCGACGCGGATTTCCCCCTTCTCGTAGGTCTCGAGATGGTTGATGCAGCGAATGAGCGTCGACTTGCCGCTGCCGGAGGGCCCGCACAAGACGATCCTCTCGCCGCTGCGAACCGATATGTTGATGTCGCGCAGGGCTTGAAAAGCGCCATACCACTTCTCCACCCGCTCCATGGTGATCATGGTTTCCGCGCCTTGAGCGGGACTGGGACTGGTCATCGGTAGAACTCCGTATTGGCGGGCTGGACCGCGTCGAGGACGAGGGATGCGGATCAGCGCGCGGAGGCGGCGAACTTTCGTTCGAGGCGAGCGCCAAGAATCGTCAGTGGGCAGCACATCAGGAAATAGAGAATGCCGACGATGCCGAAGACCGTCAGCGGTTGGAAAATCTGGTTGGAGATGATGTTGCCGGCCCGCGTCAGCTCGGTGAAGCCGACGATCGATGCAAGCGAGGTGCCCTTGATCAACTGCACGAGGAAGCCGATCGTGGCGGGCAGCGAAATGCGCAGCGCCTGCGGCAGGATGACATCCTTCATGCGCGAGATGTATCTGAGGCTGAGAGCCTTTGCCGCTTCCGTCTGGCCGCGCGGAACCGCTTCGATCGATCCGCGCCAGATCTCGCCGAGATAGGCGCTCGCATGCAGCGTCAGGCCGATGGCGACGGCCACCCAGGAATCGAGCATCAGCCCTACCAGCGCCAAGCCGTAATAGACGACGAAAAGCTGCATCAGCAGCGGCGTTCCCTGGAAGACGGCGATATAGCCGGCCGTGACGCGTTCCAGCAGCGGTATGCCCGAGGCGCGCGCAGAGCGACGCCGAGCCCTGCAATGCCGCCGCAGACAAAGCCGACGGCGGACAGGAGCACGGTCCATTTCAGGCCGATCAGGAGGAAGACGAATTCTTCGTGACCCATGGAATTCCTCCTACTTGACCGGATATTTGAAGTAGCGCGCCGAAAACAGCGCGAAGATGCGCATCATCAGCCAGGAGATCACGAAATAGAAAACCGTGACGGTGAAGTAGACCTCGAAGCTCCGGAAGCTCTCCGACTCGATGCGCTGCGAAACGGACGTCAGCTCGTAGGCCGAAATCGCCGAGGCAATGCTGGTGGTCAGCGTCAGCAGGACGAACTGGCTGGTCAAGGACGGATAGATCGCCCGCAATGCCGGCTTGAGGATGATCAGCCGGAAAACCTGAGCCTTGTGCAGACCAAGCGCCAGACCCGCTTCCATCTGTCCCTTCGGGATCGACTGGACGCCGCCGCGAATGATCTCGATTGCGTAGGCGCCGCCGTTGATGCCGAGCGCGATAATCGCCGTCGGTGTCGGATCCAGCCTGATGCCTGTCAGCGGAAGCGCGAAGTAGATGAAGAAGATCTGCACCAGAAACGGCGTGTTGCGGATCAATTCGACGAAGGCGATGACCAGCCATCGCGCCGGCTTGAGCGCGGAGTCGCGGAGCGCAACGCCGCCAATTCCGATGACGATCGCCAGCAGCATCCCACAAATGGCAAGCAAGAATGTCCCGAGGCAACCGAGCAGAAGGCTCGGCAGGCCATCTATGACCGGGGTGAAATCCAACTTATAATTCATGGCGATCCTTCCGGTCCGTCTTCCTGAAAGTTCAGTCCCGCTTGACCATTCCAGCCATCGCCTGGACAGCCAGTTCGTAGCCGTCGGCTCCGAAACCGATCATGATGGCCGTGGCAACGCGCGAGATCAGCGAATTGTGGTAGATGCTTTCGCGGGCATGGACATTGGAGATGTGCAGTTCGATCTTCGGCGGGTCGAACATTTTCAACGCATCGAGAAGAGCGATAGATGTGAAGGTATAGCCGGCAGGATTGATGATGATGCCACAGGCGTCGGTCCTGGCCTGGTGCACGCTCTCGACCAGTTCGCCCTCGAAATTGGTCTGGCGGAACTCGACGTCGAATCCCAAGGACTTTGCCTTGGTCACGCACCGTTTCCTAATGTCGGCCAGCGTCGTGGTTCCATAGATCGCCGGTTCGCGCTGACCGAGAAGATTGAGGTTCGGCCCGTTGAGCACAAAGATTGGTTTGTTCATGATCGCGCTCCTGGATGCGGGCAGAGCCTTAAGCATGGCGGTTGCGTTGCCGGGCATTGCATGCCCGGCCTTGCTTGGTGAGGGATTGCCTCTTTGAGGACATCATCCTCGGCTTTCTGCCGGGGATCCGCCCCCGTGGATGCCCGGGACGAGCCCGAGCATGACGGACGAGCGGTTGGCGGGCCCTATCTCAGCCGGAAAACCGGGCCTCGTCCGGCTTTGCCGTTCGCTCAGTTCGCCGCGAACGGGATGCCTTCCAGCGTTTCCGGGAATTCCGGGACCGGAACCTTCATCCACTTGTCGTAGACTGCCTTGAGTTCGCCGTTGGCCTTGATCTTGTCGATGAAGGTGTTGAGCGCCGCATTGATTTCCTTTTCGCCAAGACGGGTGCAAGCACCGTTGTAGAGCTTCTGGAACTCAAGCTTGTTTTCGAATTCGCCCGGACGGGCCTTTTCCACCCGGTCCATGTAGAAGATGTTGCCGCCCAGCGTCTCGACCTGGCCGGACACCAGCGCCTGGACGCTCGGGGCATCTCCATCATAGCGCCGGATGGTCGTGCCCGCCGGCGCGTTCTTGGTGACCTGCGTGTCCTGGGCAGCCCCCTTGGCGACGCCGACCGTGAACTTGGCCATGTCGGCATTCGTCTTGATTTCAGCCGATTTCGGACCAATCAGAACAATGGCATTGGCAACATAGGGCTTGCTGAACTGCACGGCCTTTGCACGATCCGGCAGCATCGCCATCGTTGCGAACAGAACGTCGACACGGCCGGCCGTCAGTGCGGGAATGCGGTTGTTGACTTCAAGCGGCACGAACTCGACCGAAACACCCAGTTCCTTGGCAAACAGCGTCGCGATGTCGGCGTCGAGGCCGTCCTGTTTGCCGCTGCTGGTTACAAAGCCCCAAGGCGGGTTGTCACCCTGAATTCCGACGACGATCTTGCCGCGAGCCTTGATTTCATCAGGCGTGATGGCGGCAGCCGGTTGCGCCAGGGTGACGGCAGCCACCAGGGCCGCGGCTCCGAGCATCGCGTTTCGGCGCGTCAGCATAGATTTGAACATGTGATTCCTCCTCCTTTGGCGGTCACTCGACCGGACAGCCACCTCACCTTTTGACTGTGAGAGGAATGATTGCCAGAGACGAGCGCTCAAATCAACAGAGTTTTTCAAAATCATATGAGAATTTATAATAACGCACGCTATTTGAATTCCTCACGACATTTGCCATAATAGTAGCGAGCGATTTTCCGGGACGCATCGTGGCGTTCGGTGCTCGCTTAATCGCGCACGGATATCGGAAGGGCTTTGACATGAGGACCTCGATTGCGACTGTAACGATCAGCGGCGAACTCCCTGAGAAGCTCGAGGCGATCGCCCGGGCGGGCTTCGACGGCGTCGAGATCTTCGAAAATGACTTCCTCGCCTTCGACGGAAGCCCGGCCGATGTCGGAAAACTCGTCCGCGACCATGGCCTGGAGATCACCCTGTTTCAGCCATTCCGTGATTTCGAGGGCATGCCGGAGCCCCTGCGACGCCGTACGTTTGACCGCGCGGAACGGAAGTTCGACGTGATGCAGCAGCTCGGAACGGATCTGGTGCTCGTCTGCTCCAACGTCTCGCCGGCGGCCATCGGCGGCATCGACCGGGCGGCGGCGGACTTTCACGAACTTGGCGAGCGTGCCGCCCGGCGTGGACTGAGGGTTGGCTACGAGGCGCTTGCCTGGGGTCGCCATATCAGCGACCACCGCGACGCCTGGGAGATCGTCCGTCGCGCCGATCATCCGAATGTCGGTCTTATCCTCGACAGCTTCCACACCTTGTCGCGCAAGATCGACGTCAATTCGATCCGCTCGATTCCCAAAGAGAAGATCTTCATCGTCCAGCTTGCCGATGCCCCTGATATCGACATGGACCTGCTCTATTGGAGCCGCCACTTCCGAAACATGCCGGGTGAAGGCGACCTTCCCGTGACGGCGTTCACCGAAGCCGTCGCGGCGACAGGTTATGACGGCTATTTCTCCCTGGAGATCTTCAACGACCAGTTTCGAGGCGGTTTGTCGCGTGCCATTGCGGCCGATGGCCACCGCTCGCTGATCTATCTTGGCGATCAGGTCCGACGCAATCTCGGCACCGGCAGCATGACCGGAGCGGCGATGCCGGAAAGGCCTTCCGTCAAGGGCGTCGGCTTCGTCGAGTTTGCCACGGACGAGGAAGACGAAGTCGCGCTGGTTGCATTGCTGCGCACCCTCGGATTCAAAAAGACGGCGGTCCACCGCACGAAAAAGGTCTCCCTCTTCGAGCAGGGCGAGATCCGCATCCTCGTCAATGTCGATCAGGCAGGCTTCGCCAACGCCGCCTACGCCGTTCACGGTACTTTTGCCTATGCCATGGCCCTGATCGTCGACGATGCCGCCAAGGCATATGAGCGCGCGCTCGCCTTGGATGCCGAGCCGTTCACCCAGCCTGTCGCAGACGGTGAGCTTGAGCTGCCCGCCATTCGCGGTGTCGGGGGCGGGATCGTCTATCTCATCGACGACAAGAGCGCATTGGGGCGCTTTTCCGAAATCGACTTTCAGCCGGTCACCGACGACAGCGACGCGCCGTCTGCAGGTCTTTTGCGCATTGATCACGTCGCCCAGACGGTCGGCTATGATGAAATGCTCACCTGGCTTCTGTTCTACACGTCCATTTTCGAGACGCGGAAGACCCCGATGGTCGATATCATCGATCCGGCCGGGGTGGTGCGCAGTCAAGTCGTCGAGAACGACACCGGGGCGCTGCGCATTACCATGAACGGCGCCGAGAACCGCCGCACTCTGGCGGGACATTTCATGGCCGAGAAATTCGGGGCCGGCATCCAGCACCTGGCGTTTTTGACCGACGACATCTTTGCAACCGCCGAAAGCCTTCGTGTCTGCGGTTTCAGATCGCTGCACATTTCGCCGAACTACTATGACGACGTCGAAGCACGCTTCGGCCTCGACCCTGCATTGACCGAGCGGCTGAAGGCGGAAAACATCCTCTATGACCGCGACGAGCACGGCGAATATTTCCAGCTCTATAGCGGAACCTATGGCGAGGGTTTCTTCTTCGAGATCGTCGAGCGCCGCGGCTACCGCGGCTATGGCGCGCCGAACGCAATTTTCCGGATCGCCGCCCTGAAGAAACAGATGCGTCCGGAAGGAATTCCGAAAGATGCCTCTTGAGCTATGGTTTGGGAGCGGCTCAGCTTTTCATGAGAGCGCAGAGCCGCTCTAGCCTTTTGTTTGGCGCATCCCGGACGGAAAACCGCGTCGCACTTTTCCCGGAATTGCCCTAACTAATCCGGCCGCTCTTCAGCACATGGTCCACGCCGCTTTGAACGTGCCGTCTGACGACGTCGGTCGCGCCGGCGACGTCGCGCTGAATGGACAGCTCAAACAAAAGCTTATGGTCATCGACGACCGGCTTGCCGCGAAAACTTTCGGCCAGCATATGGTAGCGGAGAAAGCGGTCGAAGACGGACGACAATGTCGCCATCAGCGTCGCCGAATTGCAGGCCGAGACGATCGCCTGATGGAACTCCCAGTCGTATCGGACCCAGTCAACGGTCCGCGAGACGTCGCCGGCAAGGAGCTTGCGTTCCGCGGCAGCCAGCCGGTGATGGGCGGCGACGATGCGCCCCTCCCATTCAAGATTTCCAGCAGCGAAGGCAAGGCCGATCGCATGTGTTTCCAGAACAATTCTGAGGTCGGCGAGCTCGAGGAGTTCGCGGCGCGAAGCGGGGCTGACTTCAAAACCACGCTGCCCCTCGGCGACGACGAGGTTTTCCGTGGTCAGGCGGCTCAGGATTTCGCGCAGCGATGAAATGCCGATGGAGTAGCGCTCTTTTGCCTGCTCCAGCTTGATCTTGGCCCCCGGCGGCAATGTCCCCGATATGATATCCTCGCGGATCTGCCGGAAGACGACATCGCTTACTGTTTCCGCCGGGTCGTGGACTTGCTTGAGCATGGCTTTTCCTGGTTTCGCCGAAATGCAATTTACGTGGTGGACCTAAAGCTCGAAGAGGAACGTCCGGACCATTTCTATCTCAGCGTCCCTCTCGCCAGCGCATGTTCGACCCCGCCTTGAATATGCAGGACAAGCACCCGCTTGGCCGTCTCCGCGTCCCGTCGCAATGCCGCATCCAAAAGCTGTTGATGTTCATTGGCTGCGACATCGCCTCGATAGGACAAGGCAACCATCTGATATCTGAGATATCTGTCGAAGATCACCGAATGCGTCTCCATCAGCAGTTTCGACCCGCAGGCGGATATCAGGGCTTGGTGGAACTCCCAGTCGTAGCGCTTCCAGTCCTCGGCTCGGCTGGTATCACCGGATGCCATCACCTGCTCCATCCGCGCCAATTTGTAATGCGCCGATACCAGCGGAGCCTCCCACTCCACGTCGCCATGCACGAACGACTGCTCCAGCGCATGTGTTTCCAGGAGAAGCCTCAGCGCCGCCGTCTCCTTGAGGTCTGAAACGGACACCGGAGACACTTCGAAACCTTTCTGCCCCTCGGCGAGGACAAGCCCCTCGGAGGAGAGCCGGTTCAGCACTTCCCGAAGTGTGCTGATGCTGGTCTCGTAGCTCTCCCTCAGATTTTCCAGCTTCAACTTTTGTCCGGGAGCCAGCCGGCCAAAAATGATGTCGGCCCGAATGCGCCTGTAGCTGCTTTCGGCAATGGTCTCGTTGATAACCGGCTGCAACATCGCGAGTCTCTTATATTTCCTGTATCGTCGGATATATCGCTTTTTGCCATTCCCAATCAAGGAAACATTCGCGGAATAGGAAGCACAATTTTCTCATATGATGGCTGTTTCCCCGGAGAACCAGACGAACGGGGTAAACGCAATACACGGCGCCATAAGTCGTTTCGGCTAGGCTCTTCGCGTAACCCGCAAGATCACATGGCACTAACCGGGAATATCTGCGAATTACCGGGAATTGGCGGTGGAAGCGTGCATGGAGACGGTCTCTGCCCCGCCAGTCATTAAATAGTAATACAATATTGCGGAACCTAACACTGGCGCCCTCGTTGTGCCATCATGTCCGAAACGTCTGAAACAACTACGGCAGGAATCATCCAGCGCGAAACAGAAGCGCTTGGGACCACGTTTGCGTGGGCTGCCAGAGTTCTCATTGCCCGCCGACTGCGAAGATGTTTTCGGCGACTTACTGAAAAAGCTGGACGCTGCGGCGAGAGAGAACCAGGCACCAAGGCATTGAGGTTGGACCGGCTGACGCCTTGATCAATCTGATCAGACAGCATCCGAGTTAATATCGTCCACTGTCATTCTACCGCCTGTGCGACGATGGCGGCGCGCGATCCACACATTCAGGATGGGTCGCCGACGGCGCTGGCACCGAGGAACTTTCCCGTCGCGACGCCGGTTAACCGGGATGCCGTATCTCGTCGAAATCCTCCTTCCAGTTTCACACCCTCGTGGGAGCCGGCCGAACGTCGACCTTGTCCGCGACGAACTCACGGCGAAGTTCGGCGGGGTCACCCTTCACGTCAACTCACCCGCCGAAGGACTGTGGTGCGACGACGGCGAAATCGAGCGGGATCGCATCGTTGTCGCCGAGTTAATGACCCCCGAGCTCGACCGCGCCTGGTGGTCGTCCTACCGCAAGAAACTGGAGGCGCGGTTCCGTCAGGAGGAGATCGTCATTCGCGTGATTGAAATCGAACGCCTTTGATTTTCTTCGGAACCATAACCATCGTGAATCGGCCTCGTTTGCCGATCGTAAGGTAGAAAAGCATGCGCGAATATTGCCGCCCATGATAGTCCCCGCAATCGTTAAACAGAACAGCACGGCAGGTGAGCCGGCCCCCCGCTATACTCGACAGTCCACCTGAGCGTTCGACCGCCGCTTTGACATCGCCCTGGCCGCCGGTCCCTACTGTCCGAGCCACTGATACTCGGCAATGGACGCCTTGCCCGACTTCTTGTCGTACAGACAGATGAGGTTCACGAGCTTCTTCGACTTCGAGCTCTTCTCGCGGAGAAGAATTGCTACCTTGCCAATCGCATCGTCGAAGACCACCGGCGCGGTCGCTTCCGGTGACACCATTCGCGACTGACCGATGCAGGTCCCGTTCGCCTTCGCGAACAGTGCGTTCCATGCGCTGTCGCTGGAAGCGCTGGCGAACTGGGTAAGGGCAAGCAACGTTGTCGTCGCGACCAATGTGGTCTTCAGCATATCAAACTCCTCATTTCATTCAGAATCACGCCTCGGCGTGGCGGGTGTTGATCGCGAAAAAGGATGGCGGGATCACGACGGCGGCGGGTGGAACTGCGTCGGCGTCTGTGAGTTCCTTCTCCAGAAGGAGAACCAACATGACAACGAACTCAATCCCCAGTTCCGCCAAGCTTCCTCCAAAGTCGCTGAACGAGGACACACAGGACGACGAGCTTCCAGAGACCTCCGTCGACGAACAGCGCGCCCCGCCCGTGAACATGGGCAACAGCAGGGAAGCCGGTGACGGCGTTGCCGACGCGGCTCCGAAGACAGGTCGGTCGGATGCGAAGACGCGCATCCCCGCGCCGCAGACGGCAAACCGCAAGTGACGGCGATGTCGAAGGTCACCACCGGCCTAAACGACCGCCCGAAGGACCCACGATAGCGCAGAGCGGCCCCGGCCTACAGATGGACTTGGACCAGACGTTCCAGACAAAGCCGCGAGCGACATGCAATGAAAGAAGGCTGATTGTCAGAGCCCAGTCAGCTGTCGTCAGATATAGCCGGTCCCCCAACCTTCGGAACTGGATTTTCGGCTCAACGTGGCAACAATTGTTTTTTCAATCGCGCGCAACCATCTAATAGGCATGACTTACGGGAAAAATGTCCCCGCCCTCAGCAGCCTGTTTACCGAAAACCAACCATACCGGGTTGCTTTCCGAGCCGAAAGCCGATTGCTTAGGAAAATCTACTTCTTCTTCCGCTAGCGGTTAGGAGAATACAAAGGGGAACAGACAAACCCGTGGAATTCTGCTGCTTCGCATAGAGACGAACTATGACTACGATGGCGATGCGGGAAGGCCGGTTTGAAGAACGATGACGACAGAACTGTTTCAAATAAAATTTTGGGGCGTCCGCGGCAGTATTCCCGTGTCGGGCCCCGAGTTCGATCGCTACGGCGGCAACACTTCCTGCATCGAGATTCGCTGCGGAAAACATCGGATGATCTTCGACGCAGGTTCGGGCCTGCGCGAGGCCGGGCTGTCTATGCTCGCCGACGGCGTCAGCGATGTCGACTTGTTCTTCAGCCACTGCCATTACGACCACATCATCGGCCTGCCCTTCTTCAAGGCGATCTATTATCCATCGATCAACGTCAACATCTGGTCCGGTCATCTCGATGGCAAGATGAGCACCCGGGAAATGGTCGAGCAGTTCATCAGCCCGCCCTGGTTTCCCGTCAAGACCGACATCTGTCAGGCGACGATGAACTTCCGCGATTTCCATGCCGGTCAGGTGCTGACCCCGCACGCGGGCATCGAGATCAAGACCTTCATGCTGAACCATCCGGGCGGCGCCATCGGCTACCGCATCGAATGGCAGGGCCGTTCGGTCGCTCTCGTCTATGACATCGAGCATAATCCCGGCAGCTATGATCCGGTCTCGCTGGAGATGATGCGGGGCGCCGATCTCGTCGTCTACGACTGCACCTACAACGAAGACGAGATGCAGCGTTTCAAGGGCTTCGGCCATTCGACCTGGCAGCACGGCACCGAGCTTGCGAAAATGGCGGGCACCAAGCGCTTTGCGCTGTTCCACCACGCCCCTTCCCGCACGGACGAACAGCTGGCGGAGATGGAAGCGCAGGCGCAGGCCGCCTTCCCCGAATCCTTTGCCGCCCGCGACAATCAGATCGTGGTGATCTAGCAAGTCCGCTGAAGCCGCCTTCATCTTGTCCAGTCCGAAGCTCATCGACAGATCCGTCGAACGGGCATGCCCGCGACGTCTCGACGGAACAGATGCCGGGCAAGACCGTTTTCCAGTCAGTCAAAATCAACGAAACTGGTATCGCTTATGACCGTGCTTTCCGGAAACTGTCTTTGCGGACAGGTGCATATTTCCGTTCGGGGCGAACCCTTACGCGTTGGAATCTGTCATTGCACGGACTGCAGGCGGGAAAGCGGTTCGGCCTTTACCTTCTACGGGATCTGGCCCGCCGGCCAATTCGAACATTCAGGCGAAACCGCCGCGTTCCAAGGTCGGCATTTCTGTACCGGGTGCGGTTCGCGGCTGTTTTCCGCCGATGACCAGGAGGCGGAAATCAAGCTTGGCATCCTCTCCGAGGCCCCGACGCCTCTTGTGCCGAGCTACGAACTCTGGATCAAACGCCGCGAGCCGTGGCTGCGACCGGTGGAAGGCGCCGAGCAGTATGACGAAGACCGAAAGTGAAGAACGGTTCTGAGGAGCTTCCCGATGGTCACTCTCGTCCGACATCGCTGGATGACGGTTGCAGGCGTCGAGACTTTTTACCGCGAGGCCGGCCGGGAAGATGCGCCGGTCTTGTTGCTGCCGCACGGATATCCCTGCTCATCTTAGGAATTTCGCAATCTCATGCCGCGCCTTGCCGACCGTTGGCGCCTCATTGCGCCGGATTTCCCGGGTGCGGGCTACAGCGGCACGCCTGATGATTTCGACTACAGCTTCGATGGATATGCCGCCTGGCTGGAGGCCTTCGTCGATGCGATGCATGTCGACCGGTTTTACCTCTACCTCCACGACTTCGGGTCGCCTATCGGTGCGCGGTTGGCAATCAGGACCCCACAGCGCATCGCGGGGCTGATCATCCAGAACGGCGATATCCCCTATGAGGATGCCCTCGGACCGAAATATGCGGATATCGAGGCGACATGGACACTTCCGAGATCGGAGATGAAGAAGGTGCTGGCGGAGGCAATCAGCGAGGAGAATTTCAAGGAGGAGTTCCTCAATGATCTGCCGCCTGCTTTGGCCGATACGATCCCGCCCGATCTCTGGAAGCTGCATTGGTCGCTGATCACGCCGCGGCGCAAGGAAATCGCCATAGACCTCATCGCCGGGCTGAAGGAGAACCGGGCCTGGTTTCCGGAACACCGCAAATACCTCAGCGAATACCGGCCGCCGACCTTGATCGTCTGGGGTCCGAACGACCACTACATGCCGGAAAAGTCGGCTCGGGCCTATCTGCGCGATCTGCCGGATGCCGAACTCCATCTGCTCGGCGGCGGCCACTGGCTGCTCGAGACGCATCTCGATGACGTCGTCGCGCTCATACGCGAGTTCCTCGGACGCGTTCACGTCGCCTGATCAGGCAAATGTCTAGGGGCCCAGCAGTTCCGACGCGGATGACCAGCGGACGGCCGGATGCCGGCCCGTCACCGCAAACAGGGCCGATAGGAAGTCCCATGCAGCCGCGTCATGCACCAGATGGTGGGTGAGCACGCCGACAGGCTCGTCGCTGCCGGCAAACCGGTCGCGAAGCTCGGCCACCAGCTCGGTCACCAATTCCTCCTCGCTTCGTCCGCCGCGCGTGCCATGCCAGTCGATGATGTCGACATGGGTGTTGAGGAGCGGCACCGGGCCACCCTGCTTTGCCCGCCCATGGACCGACAGTGCTGCAAATCCGAGACCGGGCAGCGCCGGGATGAGGGCCGCGTCGATCCGGTTCCACGGCGGCACCAGCACCGGCAGGAAGCGGGCCGGATGCAGCCGCTGCAGCAGCCGGAACCCTTCACGCAACTCGCCGAGCACGACATCTGCCGGCCGCTCGCCGCCGAGTTCCTGCTTCTTTCTCTCCGGCCCCGCATGGTTCGTATGAGACCAGCCATGCACCGCGACAGCGACAGCTGCGTCTTCCACCAGGCGCGCGGCCAATGCCTCGCCGGTCAGGCCGGGAATGACGGCGAGCGTCAGCGGAACCTCGCTTTGACAGGCGAGCGTCATCAGCGTCTCCAGCGCCTGCGTCGGCTCGATGGTGTCGTCGTCCCGCAGCCAGAACCGCGCCACCCGGCCGGCGGCCTGCCAGCGGTCAAGCTCACGGTGCAGGGGGTCCCAGGCTATTCCGTCGGCCATCACGTCACTCCTGTTGCTGCGCTGTCGCGCAAAATTCCGTTCAACACCTCAGCCGCCGTCGCAAGCGAGCGTTCGCCGAGCACCAAGCGCCGCGCCGCCTGCCCCATGGCGTCACGCCTCTGCCTGTCGTCAAGCAGGGCAGCCACGGCCTCGGCATAGGCGGCGACATCGCCATCCGGCGTCAGCAGGCCGGTCACGCCAGCCTCGACCACCGCTGACACGCCCGCCGTTTCCTGCGCGACGACAGGCAGGCCGGCGGCCTGGGCCTCCAGATAGGCAAGGCCATAGGCCTCACCGCATCCGGGCCAGACATAGACGCCGCCGCGCCCGAGCAGTTCGGCGATCTCGACGGCATTGCGCTCGCCCAGCCATTCGATCCGGCCGGCAAGACCGGCAAACAGCGCCTGCACCTCTTGCCGCATCGGCCCATCGCCGATGACGGCAAGCCTCCAGGGCCGGTCTTCGAGCAGCCGCAATGCTTTCGCAAGCATCGCATAACTGTCCATCTTGTCGCCGGCCCGCATCATCGCGACCGTCATCAGCCGGCGCGGATCGGGCGCCGGCGACACCTTCTCGAAGAGCGCCGTGTCGATGAAGGGTTTCAGCCCGGCAAGCCGTGCCTGCGGAAAGGTGGCTGAAAGCCCGGCCTGGTCACGTTCGGTGAAGCTGATATTGACCGCCGCCCGCATGATCGCCTCGCCCACCAGCTTCTGTGATGTTGCCCAGCCAGTTCGGTCGCGTTTTGCCGCATAGGAGGCTTCGGCAGTGACATAGGGAATGGCGAATTCGGCAGAAATCGCGGGCCCGAAGGGGTCGGGCGATTTGTAATAGGGGTGGTAGCAGAACCAGAGTTCCGGTCGCGGCCCAGATTTCCATCTCAGCCGCAGCCGCTCAAGCTCGGCGCCGATTACGGGTTCGAGCGCGGCTGCGGCTTGCGGTGTCGAGGCATGGGTGCGGAGTTCGGAAGCGACGTCGACCTGATGCCCGCCAAGCTCCAGCGCCCGGATCAGCAGCCGCGCCATCAGCCGGTCGCCGGACGGCACCGGATGGTTCGGCGATTTCATCGGCGCGTAGAAAGCCACCCGCATTGGCACACCTCAGGTAAGACACACTGTTTACAAGTTTCGCGCCTATCGGGAAAATTCCGCTATTGTCCCTTTGCCGAAAACTTGCGCATAAGCATATGGAATGTGATCGCGATCGAAGCAATTCCGCCTCTTTCCCAATCTCTATGAGCCTGCGGTTACATCGACAAGAACGGGAATGAATGACGACGGTCTCGGCCACAGGGATTTTTTCGGAACGGACGATCAGAAGGGCGAGGCTCGGTTCGGGCCTCGTCATTTTCATCTTCGTCGTGCTGCATTTGTCGAACCATGCGATTGGCCTGATTTCCGTCGCAGCTGCCGATAAAGCCGCCCACCTCTTCCTGGCGATCTGGCGTAATCCCCTGGGGACCACCATCTTCTATTCGTCGGTGCTCATCCATATCGCGCTGGTGCTGCGCGCCATCTATATGCGCCGCAGCCTCGTCATGCCAAAGGGAGAAATGGCGCAGATCGTGCTCGGCCTGATGATCCCGCTGCTTCTCCTCGATCATGTCATCGGCACGCGCATCGCCCACGAGTTCTACGGCTATATCGACGATTACGAAACGGTCGTCGGTTCGCTGTGGATCAGGTCTCCGGCGAACGGCGCGCGGCAGGCGCTCGCCGTCGTCGCGGTCTGGATCCATGGCTGCATCGGCATCCATTTCTGGCTTCGCTACCGCTCCTGGTACCCGGACTTCGCACCGCTGATGCTGGCGCTCGCCATCCTCGTGCCGGTGCTCTCGCTGCTCGGTTTCGTCGAAATGGGCCGGACGCTCGCCGACCCTTCCTACCAGCAGTCAATGACGGTCAGCGCTTACAGGGAGGGCGTCAACACCCGTTACGCCTCGAACCCGGAAGTTCACCGGCAGGTCGCCATGATCCGCGCCGGGCTCTACGGCGCCTTCTCCGCTTCGCTGCTCATCGTCGTCGTCGCCCGCGCCCGGCGCAAGCTGAAGGAGCGGCTTGACCAGGTCGCCGTGAATTATCCGGGCGGCGAGGTCATCCGTGTGCCGCGCGGCTTCTCGGTGCTGGAGGCGAGCCGGCTCGGCGGCCTGCCACATTATGCCGTCTGCGGCGGCAAGGGCCAGTGCTCCACCTGCCGCGTGCAGATCCTTGGCGATTACCAAAGCCTGCCTGCCCCCGACAAGATGGAGCAGACGACACTGAGGCGCATCAATGCCGGCCCGGATGTCCGGCTCGCCTGCCAGCTTCGCCCGAACGGCAACGTTGCCGTCGCGCCGCTTCTCGTGCCGGCGATCGAGGCAGCCCTTCCCGCCAACAGCCAGGAGACGAGCCCCGGCCGCGAGCGCGAGATCGCCGTACTCTTCGTCGATATCCGCCACTTCACTACGCTGACGGAAACCCGCCTGCCCTTCGATGTCGTCTTCCTGCTGAACCGCTATTTCGCCATCATCGGCAAGGCGGTGGAGCAGTCGGGCGGGCGGCTCGACAAGTTCATCGGCGACGGCGCCATGGCGCTCTTCGGGCTCAACACCGCGCCGGAGGAAGCCTGCCGCCAGGCGCTCGCCGCGGCAGCAGCGATCGTCGCCGAGATCGAGAAACTCGCCGCCGAGCTGGCCGACGAACTGGCGCTGCCGCTTCGCATCGCGATCGGCATTCACACCGGCCCGGCCGTCGTCGGCACGATGGGATACGGCCGCGTGCGCAGCATGACGGCGATCGGCGATACCGTGAATGTCGCGAGCCGGTTGGAAAGTGCTGCCAAGGAGTTCGAGGCGGCGATCGTCATCTCCGAACCGGTGGCGAGCCTTTCGGGTGCTGATCTTTCCGGCATCGAAAGCCGTGAAATCAGTGTGCGCGGCCGGGCCCTGCCCTTGAAAGTCTACGTCATTCCGAGAGAGAAAGCGGCAGAACCGCTCGAAGGAAAAACCTGATGCCCGGCAAGCCCTGGCTGACCGCCAAATACTGGAGCCGCCGGCTGCGCAAGGCGCGCAATGCGGCCGCTTCGCGCTTCTTCGACACCCGCTTCGGCCGCCGCCTGCTGATCGAGAATATCGGCTCGCGCGTCGTCTCGATGACGGTCGATGCCGGCGACCACCTGATGACCTTCTCGCCCGCCGACTATATCGGCCGCAAAGTGTTTAGGAAGGGCCATTTCGAGCGCGAGGCCGTCGACCGGCTGATCGTCATCCTGCGCGAGCGCGGCCTCTTGCGAAAGGATGCGACGCTGCTGGAGATCGGCGGCAATATCGGCACCCAGACCGTCTATTTCGCCCTCAGCGACACCTACATCAAGATCGTCAGCATCGAGCCCGATCCACGCAATTTCCCGCTGCTTGCCCTCAACATCCGCCAGAATCGGCTGGAGGAGAAGGTCCGCCTCGTCAACTGCGCCGCCGGCGAGCACGAAGGCGAGATCGACTTTTTTCTCAACCTCAACAATCACGGCAAGAGCAGCGCCATCCGCCAAAGCCCGACAGACAAGAAGATCAGCGTGCCGGTGAAGCCGGTCTCCGAGATCCTTGCCGGACTTTCGGTCGACCCGGCCGCAATCGGCCTCGTCTGGATGGATATCGAGGGTTACGAGCCGGTCGCCTGCCGCTCGATGCAGCCGCTGCTTGCCCGCAGCGTGCCACTCTACATGGAATTCACGCCGCTCTTTTACGGGCGTGAGGGAACGAAAGCCTTCATATCCATGCTGTCGGGGTTCTACGAGGACTGCCTCGTTCTCTTCGAGGACCGCGAGGTGGAGATGAAGGTTCGCGACCTGCCGGGCGATGTCGATCAGTACAACGTGCTGTTTTTGCCTTAGAGTCTGTCAGGGTTATTTTGAACCATACCCTGCATGTCTGAGGTAGTTGGAGCACTCCTGGGGACTGAACGCCTTCACGTCGGCCAGGAAGACCGGAACTCATGAGAACTCGGGTCTAAACGCACGGCGATCTACATCGGTCGTGCAAGCGGCGCGCTCCGCAGCGTCCGCGCGGCGCTTTTCAGAAATCTCTCGCTTCCGATCCAGCCGATCGATAATCCCCTGGATTTGATGGTCCCTTATACGCTGGTCCAACCGTTCGTCATATCGGTATTTCCGTAGGATCGCTGTAGGGTCCAGCTGATCTCCGAATTCAAGCTCGGTTACCTTGCCGATATGCTTGCTCTGGATGATCGCCTCGAGATCACATATCGCGTCGAACGCCCGGCGCGATCCGTCTTGGTCGCCACCGTCACCCAATTGATGATTGATAAAGCAATCTAGGATCATGATGCTCGCAATGGCTTGCCGCACGGAATGTTCGTTCCGTCGTCCAAGCATGTTGATGTTGCTGAGACGGCTCCGGACGCAGTCCAGTGGGTGCATCAGGGTGATCGAAATGCTTTCAGGTTTTTCAGCGTCGGCGAATGTAATGGAGTTTTTCAGGAGCGAGCTGTCTTCCACACCTTTGATCTGCGCGAGGAAATCGACCACGATGTCCCTGTCGCCGAGCTTTCCCGTTACCACGGCGGCATTCGGGGTGTGATCATCTCCCTTGGGAATCAGCAAAAGGCCGTCCTCGAGGCTTTTGGCCAAGGCGTGTTCGGCATCCCGGTTGTGGTAGAAGTCGAGGTCCTTGCTGGTCAGTTCACCGAGCGCGTCGAGCTCGGCATCGGTACCGTGATACAGCTCGGCCCATATGTTGATGGCCTGACCGCCGACGATGATCGGCTGGAACTCCTGAACGAAGCCTAAGAGAGTGTGGACTTCCTCAGGGGTGAGATGAGGTTCCGGTTCGTCTTCGATGATGAAGGCGGCGACGGGTTCGTCTGTATCGGCAGCCATGTCTACCCCTCTTACGAGTGGGCTAGAGCTTTACCGCCAATGGCGACCATCTTATAACGGTGGAGCGGCAGCGCGGCGAATACAGAATTCTCGCGACGCAGTTCCGAAGGCCGAACGGAGCCGTTGTTCAGGCGCACCTGATCACGGTCGCGGCTCTCCTGCTTTTCGAGAGCGCGTTTGCGTGAATCAAGATGGGCGACCCTGTAGCTCATACCATTCTTCCTATCTCAAAATTGTTTACATCAATTCAACGGCCAGTTCAATGTTCCCATTTTCCATACGGTAACGGGATCATTGACGCCTTATAGAAGTTAGGTTCGCCTGCCAGCCGTTTCAAATAGCCGGCGAACTCCCAATTTCCGAAACCTGGTCGTGCCGGGTCCTGTTCGCGTAAGCGATCGTCAGGAACAAAATGTTAAATTTCCGGCGCTCTGCCTTATAGCGGATCAATTCGGACCTGCTGTTTGGCCATTCCGCCGGAACGGTCAGCCCCTCCCGCATCATGTGTTCCGCGACGTCGTGACCGTATAGAGGACGGAAAAGGCGTTGATGACATCGGCCTGCTCAAAGCTTCGACAAGGACGGCGGGCGGAGTCTGATCTCCACTCGATAAAAGGCGGCCGATTACTCTGGAAGCAACGGCTGAACGCAAAGACAGTGGAACGGAACCTACTGCCCCTGTGTTTTGGACTTTCGGTCAACCTCCCAGTTCTGCAGGCGAAGGAAGGACGCCTATCGCTCCGCTTTGGATCGCTGCAATCGCAGCTCAGCATTTTGGTGGATCGATGAGGAACCTGTTACTCTCGATCCGCTGCTATTTCCTGTGGCGAGTGATTGACATCGCTCTGATGAAAACCCGCCTTGGAGGCGGCTACCTGGCCCGCCTTTTCTCTTTCTGCCTGCCTCTCCATCAGAGCCCCCCTTTCAAGGAGCAGTTTTGGAGTTTGGGCCGCCTCAGCGTCAATAATGATCCATCCGCGCGCCAGTTACACCCCTCATCACGCGCCGCATTCACGACCAGCCTCGTGAGGCGATGAGTTGAAGCGAACGCTTGAGCCTTCTCGTGATGCGGTCGTTTAAGGAGATGGATTTGCCAATTGGCAACAATATGCTATCTTTCTGCCAGAAATAGAGGATGCCATGCAGCTTCAACCTATTGCTTCGACTCCCTTTAACAGAACATCGGCTGAAATCACCGATGCGGAAGCAGGGGCGCTCGCCCGCACGACGGTAAACCTTTTCAACGCCTGGAAGCTCACGGAGGCCCAGGCCTGCACCTTGCTCGGAGGTTTGTCGGCCCGCACATGGGCACGGTGGAAAGAAGGCAAGGTGGGACGTGTCGATCGAGACCTGAAAATGCGGATGGCTCACCTGATGGGTATCCACAAGGGGGTGCGACATCTGTTTAAGGACACCTCAAGAGGATATGAGTGGATCAAAGCACCCAATATGGCCTTCGGCGGCAAGTCGGCGCTGGACGTGATGCTTCAGGGCGAGCTTTCTGATCTTGCCGTGATGCGTGAATGGCTCGATGCGGAACGGAGCGCATGGTAAGTGGCCTTGCTGTCCACTCCCACGTACAGTGGCCGAAAACCTATCGCATCATTAGATCGATCCATCCGCCCATCGATTTGTTCGAGGACATCGCCGACCCCCGCGACTGGGAGGCCCTTGTGGCCGTCGAGGCGAAAACCAATCCGCGCATTCGATTTGAGGTGGGCGATCTTGGAAAGGTGCCCGCGAATTGTCGCGTTTCGGGCACCGGCGCTAGCTATGTAATGGCCCCCTTCGTCCATTGCTCAACGGGGCGGCCGGGACGCTTCACGGACGGAAGCTACGGTATCTACTATGCAGGTGACAGTGAAGAAGTCGCTGTCGCCGAAACAATACATCATCATCAGAAGTTCATGAGCTCAACGCCCCAGCGTCCGGGGTGGACATCGGACTTTTGTGTCCTGGTGGGCAGCGTGGACCGAGGACTGGACGACGTGAACGCGGTGCCTGGCGCCCTGCATACGGACGATTACACCGCTTCCCAGATTGCGGGACGCGAACTTCGTGCAGGGGGAAGCGATGGTCTCTTGTGGAACAGCGTTCGAATGCCCGGTGGACGTTGTATCGGCATCTTCTGGCCGGACGCCATAACCATTCCTACCCAAGGGCGGCATTACTGCTATCACTGGAACGGCATGCGGGTGGATTTCGTGCGTCAGTACGACACCGGGGCGGTACTGGCGGTAAGTTAACCGGTGGCCGTGGCAATTCTGCTCCCATATTGCCGGATTTGTATGTTTGAGCGGTAATCAGGCGGTTCCGCGCCACACGAAGCAATGGGACCTGACCTGCTGGGGCAATTTTACCCGCTTGACGTGCTGCTTCCGCCTTATGCGGCAGACTGCATGACAAGCGATTGATGGCAGTGCACGCCGGCGAGCACGCCTGAGGCGGAGGCAAGCGTGGCATTGTGCATGGCGCTTGCCGCATCGCCGGCGGCGAAGACACCCTTGACGGTGGTTTCCTTGTTATCGGCGATCCGGATGATTGGCCCGAACGGGCCCTCGTCGAAGGCGCAGCCGAGCTGTTCGGCAATCGGGCTCGCTATCGCCGTTTTCGGCGCGACGAAGACGGCATCGAGCGGCACGATGCGGCCATCGGCGAGGCGAACGGCCTCAAGCTTCGGATCGTCGCCCAACAATTCGACGATAGGGCTGCGTTCGATCCGGACGTCACGAGCCGTCAACTTCACCAATTGCTCTTCGTCGGGCTCGAACAGCGCCTGGGTGAAAAAGGTCGTTGTGCCCCAGTCCGGGATCATCATGGCCGAATGGGCCGAATGCGGATGGTTTGCGAGAACGCCGAGCTTGCCGCCGCCGACCTCAAAACCGTGGCAATAGGGGCAGTGCAGCGCGGAGCGGCCCCATCGCTCCTTGAGGCCGGGGATTTCGGGCAGCGTGTCGCTGACGCCGGTTGCGAGCACGATGCGCGCGGCTCGTTCTTCACCGCCGTCTTCGGTGCCGATAGTGAAGGCGTCACCATCGCTGTGGGCCCGGACGACTTTCCCCTCGCGGATGGTGATGGTCGGATAAAGCGAAAGCTGCCGTTTTCCCTCCTGCATGATCGCCGCCGGCGTTTGGCCGTCTTGGCCGAGGAACCCGTGCGAAGCTTTAGAAAACCGATTGCGCGGCGCGCCGGCGTCAACAAGCAGAACCCGCCGCCGCGCCCGGGCCAGCTGCATGGCTGCCGACAGGCCGGCAAAATTTCCGCCGATGACGATGGCTTCGAACGACATGGAACTCTTCCTTGATATTGAACTCATGACTCAACATAAGTTACATGAACCAACGGCGTCAAGCATCATGTTACTTGTCTTGTTACGATCCCTTTGCGATAATGACCCGTCTGATCGACAGGAAGAGACCCATGCGCAATGACAGCCGCCTTTCACGCATGCTGCACGTGCTGATCCACATGGATAAGCACCAGCATTCGGCGACCTCCGACATGATTGCGAAAATGCTGAATACCAATCCGGTCGTCGTCCGCCGCACCATGGCCGGCCTTCGTGAACAAGGCTACGTCCGCTCCGAAAAGGGCCATGGCGGCGGCTGGACGCTGGTGCGTCCCTTGTCCGACATCACCCTGCTCGACGTCTACCGTGCCATCGGCGAACCGCATCTCTTCGCCATCGGCCCGGCCGACGACCAGCCGCAATGCCTGGTGGAACAGGCGGTGAATGTCGCCCTCGGCGACGCGATGAAGGAAGCCCAGGCCCTGCTGCTTCAGCGGCTGGACAGCGTGACGCTGGACAAGATCGCCGCCGACTTCGAGGCAAAACTGACCGCGCGCCCGGCCACATCCTATTCCTGCGCCTCCTGAACGGGCCGGCGCCGCCCGTGGGGCGAGCACGCCGACCGAGCCGTCCACCGGCAAGCTCACCAAGGTGTGTCGTTTCCGCATCACTTTCCGTAAGGTTGCAAATATCCGCTTGGCAATATCGAATTGCTTCGGTACAAAACGCTGACCGCTTTAGTTCGAACATAAGGGAGGCGTTGCATGACACCAGCAATCATCGAAGCCTTCCCGTGCGGAATGTCCCGACACTAGGTCATTTCCATTCGCGGCCCGCCTCAAGCGCGCCCGACATGCGGTTTTCCCTTAATTCATAGCCCGATTGATCCGGCGGGATCATTTCGTCTCCCGCTTGGGCTGTGCCATCCAACTCTCTATTTTGAGGACCGGTCGCCGACACGGCGCCGAGCGATTAAAATGACTCGCAAGAAGCTCGATTTCCGCGCCGATGCCTATCGCCATGTGCTCGGCTTTGTTTTCCATCATTGGCGCCATCGGCCAGCATTGGTGGGCGTTATCATCGTGTTGGTCATTGCCAGCACGCTGGCCGAAGTCATGGTGCCGGTTTTTTCCGGCCAGATCGTCGATGCCATTGCCGGCAGCAATGCGGCTGACCGGGCGCTGCGCGCCTTCGTCATCGTCGTGGCACTGGGCCTGACCAGCGTGGCGCTGCGCTGGTTCATCTTCAACGGCATCATCCGGCTGACGCTGCGCACCATGGCGGATGTGACGAATAACGGTTTCCACAAGGTGCAGCGGTTCTCGACCGACTGGCACGCCAACAGCTTTGCCGGTTCGACGGTGCGCAAGATCACCCGCGGCATGTGGGCACTCGACCAGCTCAATGACCTGCTGCTGGTCGCCCTGCTGCCGTCCATCGTCATGCTGGTTGGCGCCAGTATCGTGCTCGGCAGCTACTGGCCGATCATGGGCCTGATCGTGGCTGCGGGCTCGCTGATCTATATCGGTGTGACCGTGGCGCTTTCCATGGGCTTCGTGTCGCCGGCGGCAAGGCTTGCCAATGCCTGGGACACCAAGCTTGGTGGCGCACTGGCGGATGCCATCAGCTGCAATTCGGTGGTCAAGGCCTTCGGCGCCGAAGGCCGCGAAGAGGTGCGCCTGCGCCACGTGATGGCCAAATGGGACAGCCGCACGCGGCGGACATGGAAGCGCGGCACGTTGAGCGGCACGATCCAGGGCTTCCTGATGGTTTCGATGCAGGCAGGTATCTTGGGAACGGGCTTGATCATGTGGCGGCAGGGGCTGGCGACGCCTGGCGACATCACCTTCGTGCTGGCCATGTTCTTCGTCCTGCAAGGCTATCTGCGCAATGTCGGCCAGGACATCCGCAATCTGCAGCGGGCCGTCAACGACATGGAAGAGCTGGTGCTGCTCGACAAGATGCCGCTCGGCATCGAGGACAAGCCGAACGCCACCCCGATCGAGATTGGCGAGGGCGAGATCGTCTTCGATCGCATCACCTTCCAGTATGGCGCGCATCCCACCCCGCTTTATGAGGACTTTTCGGTCACCATCAAACCGGGTGAGCGCGTCGGCCTGGTCGGACATTCGGGCTCGGGCAAGACGACCTTCGTCAAGCTCATCCAGCGCCTCTATGACGTCAACGCGGGCGAAATCCGCATCGACGGGCAGGATATCGCAGCGGTCAAGCAATCCAGCCTGCGCGGCCAGATCGCCATCGTGCAGCAGGAGCCCATCCTGTTCCACCGCACGCTGGCGGAAAACATCGCCTATAGCCGGCCGAACGCCTCGCGGCGCCAGATCGAGCAGGCGGCGAAACAGGCGAGTGCCCACGACTTCATCATGGACCTTCCCAAGGGCTATGAGACGATGGTGGGGGAACGCGGGGTCAAGCTGTCGGGCGGCGAGCGGCAGCGTGTCGCCATTGCCCGGGCCTTCCTGGCCGATGCGCCGGTGCTGATCCTCGACGAGGCGACGTCGAGCCTCGACAGCGAGAGCGAAGTGCAGATCCAGCAGGCCATGGAACGCCTGATGAACGGCCGCACGACGCTGGTGATCGCCCACCGGCTGTCCACGGTGCGGGCGCTCGACCGGCTGCTGGTCTTCGACAAGGGAAAGATTGTCGAAGAAGGCGACCACCAGGCGCTGATCAGGCTCAATAACGGTATCTATCGCCGGCTGTTCGAACGGCAGGCGCTGGAACTGACCAAGGGTCTGGTGGCGTAACCGACACACGACAGCGCCGCGCGTCTTTTCGAGAGCCGCGGCGCTCTTACACTTTCAATTGCTGATGCTACGTCCTGCGATACAGGAAATAGCGGCCTTCCTTGATGCCGTCTGGCAGCGGCAGCGCCGTCAGCTCGGGATGCTCCAGCGGCAGCCCGCTGACGGCGATGCCGTCATGGGCGAGCACGCCGGCCATCAGCTGCGGCAGCCAGGTCAGCGTCACCGCGTCGATCTCGTCATGGCCGGTGCCGATATCGGCATGGGCAAGGGCCGCGCCGATGCCGACGAAGGCCTGGCCGGACTCGCGGATATTGCCGGTCACCATGTCTTCCGCCGCTGGTGTCGAGGCCGAATAGGAACGGACTTCCCAGTCGAAAGCGACGATGCGCCGGCCCGGAAAATTCTCGCGCAGGTGATCATAGGTGCGGCCGTTGCCGAGGCCGAACTCCAGCACCGGGCCTGGCGTTTCCCCCACCAGATCGATGATCGAGTTCAAGATGTCGCGTTGAGCCGTCAACCGGCGAATGAAGCTGTCGAGGCGGCTCATCTAATCTAAATCCGTCATGAAATCGTCGGCGGTCCTGGAGGAATTCCAGCAAAAGTGCGAGAGCGGTTTTGCGTCCGGAATTGCGTAAAAACAAAAAGATAGCGCATTTCCGTACGTCCGAAAAAGCACGAAATGCTCTAACACATGAAACCTTGCCAAGTCGATTGCCGTAAATGGGAATTGGCGTTGCAGTGGCAACATGGGTCTGTGCTAAGCTCGATGACATGAAAACCGTGACCGACGAAACCTTCTTTGCCGAAGTGCCGCTGTTCAGCGAATTCGAGGGCGTGACCGACGCCGCCAATTACCGACCGTTGCCGGACGGATGGGTGCTGGCGCTGGCCGACATCGTCGGCTCGACGCCGGCGATCGCTGCCGGCCGCTACAAGGACGTCAACATGGCGGGCGCCAGCGTCATTTCGGCGGTGCTGAATTCCGTCGACAAGGGCGATTATCCCTTCGTCTTCGGCGGCGACGGCGCGCTGATCGCGCTTCCGGGCTCGCTGGAAAAGGCAGCGCGCGACGCCCTTGCCGCCGTGCAGGTCTGGGTCGAGGAGGATCTGGGCCTGACGCTGCGCATCGCCATCGTGCCGGTCGCCGACACCCGCGCCGAGGGCCTCGACGTCCGCGTCGCGCGTTACTCCGCAAGCCCTTATGTCACCTATGCGATGTTCTGGGGCGGCGGCACCAGCTGGGCAGAAAGACAGATGAAGCTCGGCCGCTACGGCATCGATCGCGCGGCCCCGGGAACGCGCCCCGATCTCACCGGCCTTTCCTGCCGCTGGAGCCCGATCGACGCCAGGCACGGCGAGATCGTCTCGATCATCGCGGTTCCGGGCGAAGGCCGGCCGGGACAGGAATTCCGCGACCTCGTCAACGGCATCGTCGCCATCACCACCGAGCAGAACCGGGACAGCCATCCGGTACCGGCCGATGGTCCGAACCTTGCCTTCTCGCTGCACGGCATCAACCGCGAAGCCAAGGCCACCGCGCCGGCTGGCCGGCGATTGCGGCAGAAGCTCATCATCTTCATGCAGCTCGCCATCACGGTCGTGTGCCACAAGCTCGGCATTCCGCTCGGCCGCTTCGACGCCCGCCGCTACAAGCGCGACGTCGCCGGCAATTCCGATTTCCGCAAGTTCGATGACGGGCTGAAGATGACGATCGACGTCGACGCCGAACATCTGAAACGGATCGAGACGCTACTGGAAGCGGCACGGGCCAAGGGCATTGTCCGCTACGGCCTGCATCGGCAGGCCTCGGCGCTGATGACCTGCTTCGTGCCGACGCCGATCTCGCGCGACCACATGCATTTCATCGACGGTGCGGCCGGCGGTTATGCGGTGGCCGCAAGCCGGATGACCGGCAAGATGCTGGCGCCGGCGCCGCATCAAACGTGATCGTCGGAGGAAAAATAAACCCGTCGCTTTGACGGCGACGGGCTGATTTCGCATGGGTTCATGCAAAGACTTTATCGGGAACGGCAGCGACCGGTTCTTGTGGTTTCCTTGTCGCCGTCATCGTAGGCAATACCAATCTTCTCGCCGCCAAGCGAGGTGATCTTGCCTGCATACCAATCGCCAGCACCCTTGTAATTGCACTCGACCTTCATGCCGATGACCCAGTTGTAAGGACGCACCTCGCTCAAGGAAACAGTTTCCTTATCGCCGTCGTCATATCGGATCGTGACCTTCTCGCCCGAGGCACTGTCGATAACGCCAGGGAACCAATAACCGGCCCCCTTGTAGTTTCCGAGAACCCAGTCGCCTTTGGTCTGCGCGGATGCGACAGAAGCGCAGGAGCACATGACACCGATTGCGATAGCCGCAGCAACAGAACTCTTCAAGATAGTCCTCCCTTAGAACTCATCCAATCCGCCCCCAAAATGGTTGTGGCAAGATCAGCAGCTTAAAGCGCAGTGATGAAGTCTGCCTTAACAACAGAAAGGGAGTAAGTCCGCTCACCATCGGAGAAGATTGCCGTTGTCGTCGTAGCTATAGGCTCGACCAGAAAGCTGCGTGATTTGATTGAGATCATTCACATACCTGACGGAGAACGTCCTCCGTCGACGAGATTTCCAACTGCACCGAGAACCGATCCCCCAACAATTCCAGCGAGGCGTCATGAGTATCATCGGCACCGCTACAAACGGCGTCCTTCAGAAGGATGACACGATAGCCAAGGTCAATAGCTCCAAGGGCTGCAGCCAGCACACATACGTCCGTCTCCCCGCCCGAGATCGCGAGGGTCTGAACCCCTTCCCCTGCCAGGACGCGGTGAAGCTCGCCGGTGGTCCACGGCGAATAGGTCATCTTGTCGAAGATCCGGGCGGGTGGAACCAACGCCTTGAGTGACGGGACGAGATCGACCATGTCTGGTCCCAGTCGTTCGAGTGTCATGGTGTCCCATTTCTCGTAGTAGCTCCGCCACATGCCATGCATGTCCTCTGCCCGCTTGGGCGGCACGAAGCGCGTGAACACCGTGCGCTGCGGATAGCGCTGCGAAATTTCCTGGATCTGAGGCGAGACCTCCTTCATCCACGGCACATGCCAGGGCGTGTTTTCCGCGAACATCCGCTGCATATCGATGCACAAGTGAATCCAGTGGCTGTTGTTCATCGTCTCCTCCCTCCAACACGAACCAACATCACAGACTGCGGTTCCTATGGCGGCCGACGCTTTTCACCCCGCTATTTCGTCGATCGGCGCCACGGGCAGCGCGCGTTTGTGCGCACTTGCCCAGTAAGTTTTCAGAATACGCTGCCTTGCTGGCTCGGCGATCGCCTTCCCCTCAAGAAAATCATCAATGTCGTCGTAGGTGACGCCATAGACATCTTCATCGGGACGAAGAGGCGCATCAGATTCAAGGTCCGCAGTCGGCACCTTGAATACCAGTTCCCGCGGAGCGCCTATATGCTCGGCTATGGCCCTCACCCGTCGTTTGGTCAGGCCGGCAAGCGGCAATATGTCAGCTGCTCCATCGCCGAACTTTGTGAAGAACCCCATGAGAGCTTCGGCCGCTTGATCAGTCCCGATTACCAATCCTCTGGTTGACCCAGCCAGCGCGTACTGCGCGACCATTCGCTGGCGCGCTTTGATGTTGCCGAGATGGAAATGTTTGCGAGCCGGCTCCACCAGATCCTCTCCCTCGGCCATGACCGCGTGAGCATGGCGTCTGCTGCTGGCTGTATATCGACCGTGACGACACGATCCGGGCCAATGACGTCTAGCGACTTTTGCGCGTCTGTCTCGTCGGCCTGGACACCATACGGCAGTCGAACTGCAATGAACTGTGCATCGTATCCATCCGCTCGAACTTCCGAGACTGCGGTCTGCGCGAGAAGACCGGCGACAAGCGAGTCGACGCCACCGCTTATCCCAAGAACGAAAGTTCGGCAGGAAGCCTGGCGCAGATAACGCCCCAGGAAATCGATGCGACGCCGAACCTCAAGCGCCGCATCGAAATCGGTGGTGACCCCGAGTGTCCGAGATATTGACAGCTGGTCTTGGTCCATTTGCGATCCGTAGCCTGTTTGGCTTATCGTTATCTGCCGAGGTAACTCAGGACAGTAGAGGCTGCTCTTTCTTCCAGTCCCGGTAAGGGGTCAGCATTTGCCCAGGAAAGCGCCTTTCGATCTCTTCTTCCACGAGCGTAATCCGTGAAAGGGTTTCCTCCCGATCCCTGATGTCGTCCTCGCTATGCTTTTCCAGCGAGCTCATGGCAGCAAAAACCTCATCGCTCGTCATCGCCTCAAGCCGCGTCGCGAAATCCGAAACGTCCTCGTTCAAAATGTCATTGGCTACCATTACTGCTCTCCCTGCTTGCGCTGAAAACCATAAGGATATGAAATTGTTCCTTCCCTCGGAACTCGATTGCGTTGCGGAAGTTTATGGGGCGATCGACAACAGGAGTATCCTGCATGAAAAAAACCCTCATTCTGGCATCTATCCTTATGGCAACCGCCGGATCCGCTACTTTCGCCCAGTCCACAGCCGAGAAAACCGGCGTCAACTCCGTGATGGGTGTCGCACCGAAGACCGAAGATTTCGTCCTCGAGGCAGCCAGCAGCGACATGTTCGAGATTGAATCCAGCAAGCTCGCCCTGGAACGGTCGGACGACAAGACCAAGGCATTTGCACAGCAGATGCTGACCGATCACCAGAAGACGTCGGACGAGTTGAAGGCTATGGTCACATCCGGAAAGGTGAAGGGGACGATCCCCGCCGCCATGTCCTCTTCTCATCAGGGAATGCTGGACGATCTGAAGAAACTTCAGGGCGATGACTTCACCAAGCAGTATCATTCTGACCAGGAAGACGTGCATGAGGACGCGGTCGATCTGTTCAAGCGTTACGGCGACGAGGGTGAAAATGCCGAGCTGAAGGCTTGGGCGGCAAAAACCCGGCCCGCTTTGGAGCATCATCTTCAGATGGCAACGGACCTGAACAAGTAATCGTGTGCCTGCCCCCGCTGGTATGGCGGGGCTTTTTCTTGGTCAAGCTATGCTGATCGGCTACCACGCTTCGCACGAGCAATTCTCTCCTAGCCAGCTCCTGGAGTACGTTCAGGCAGCGGAGGGGGCCGGATTTCAGGCTGTGATGACCTCGGACCACCTTGCGCCGTGGAGCGCGAGGCAGGGAAATTCCGGGAATAACTGGGCTTGGCTCGGCGCAGTCATGGCGAAAACAAACAGCCCCGTTCGGGAGCCTCGCCATACCGGGAAGCTGGCGCTATCATCCGGTGGTGCTGGCTCACCTGATCGCAACTCTGTCCGAAATGTTCCCGGATCGCTTGCGGTGGATCGCCATGGGCAGTGGCGAAGCGTTGAATGAGACGGCCGTCGGCCGCGGATGGCCAGAGAAGGCGGAACGAAACCTCAGGACAGAGGCTGGCGCCGAGATGATCAGACGCCTGCTAACGGGAGACGTTTTGAACTGCGATCAACCGGATTTAAGAGCGCAGGACGCGAGGCTTTGGACCCTCCCCGAAAAACCTCCAGCGCTGTTTGGAGCAGCTTTGACCTCAGAGACCGCTCGCTGGCTCGGCACATGGGCTGACGGGCTGCTGACTGTCCGAAAGCCGCGGGAGGAACTGAAGCCGCTGGTGGAAGCATTTCGCGCTGGGGGCGGCAAGGACAAGCCTCTGGCACTTCAGCTCCAGGTATCATGGGCGCGGACGGTGGACGAAGCTCGACACGCCGCTTGGGATCAGTGGCGGAACGCCACGGTGCAACCGGACCTGCTTGCTGAACTCAGGACGCCTAAGGAGTTCGACGAGGCGACCCGGAACGTAAAACCAGGTGACATTGACGACGTAATCCCCTTGGTAACCCAAGGTCGCCACCTCCTCGACCTCATCAATGAATGCGCGGGCTGCGGATTTGACGAGGTCTACGTGCACAGTGTCGGTCGAGACCAGAATGGCTTCATCAACTTCATGCGAGATGAGGTCTTGCCCAAAACCGCACTGTTCCATCAGCGCTCATAAACGGAAGTCGCCAGCCGGAAACTTTCTTAGATTCCCTCAAATTATCCTTTTCTTTCAGGCCTATATTTGTATCAAGCACCGGTGCTGGCGGCTCCACCCTTTGCCCTCAGCTGCGTAAAAAGCATCGGCCCTAGCGAAAACTCCCCTCGCCGCGCCTTCGCTGTCAAATCCCGAAGGTAGCCGCCAGCCGAATTGATCTGGCCCGCCCGTTCGTGAATGCAGGCGATTGCAATCGCCGCCCCGACCTGCCCGAGGGCTTCACAGTAGGCCGATGGGCTGACGCCCAACATTTGCCGGATGGTCACGGCAGCCGCCATCATTTCCCGCCCGCTACTGATCGGGCCGCCTGGCCCGTATGCGGTTATCGGGGGCAGGCCCGCAAAACCATCGACAACGGGAAGACTTCCGGTTCGCCCTTCCGCTCTGCTCGCTTGTTTGGCTCAGATCTTTCGCCCTTGAATCGATTCTGCGTTTCCATCATGCCTTGATGACGTGATCGGCCGAAAGGCCGAGCCGGTTGAAGACGTTGCGTGTGTCGACGATCAGCGTGGCACTTTTTGCGAGCGCCGCATAATCCACCCTGTCGTGATCCGTCGCGACCAGCACAGCATCGTAGCCGGCAATGGTGTCAGGCGTCAGCGTCACCGACTTGCGGCCTTTCAGCGCCTGGTATTCGCGCGTCGGCGGAATCTCGGCGACGAAGGGATCATGGTAATCTGCGTGTCCGCCACGCTCCTCGATGATCTCGATCAGCCGCAGCGACGGGCTCTCGCGGATATCGGCGACGTTCTTCTTATAGGCAAGCCCGAGCACCAGCACCCTGCTGCGGCTCAATGCCTTGCCGGCGCGAATGTCGAGCGCTTCGGCGAGCTTGCCGACGACATAACGCGGCATTGCCGAATTGATCTCGCCGGCGAGCTCGATGAAACGGGTCGGGAGCTCGTATTCGCGCGATTTCCAGGTGAGGTAGAAAGGATCGATCGGGATGCAATGGCCGCCAAGGCCGGGGCCGGGATAGAAGGGCATGTAGCCGAAGGGCTTGGTCTTGGCCGCGTCGATCACTTCCCAGACGTCGATGCCCATCGCCGCGTAGACGGTCTTCAGTTCGTTGACGAGGGCGATGTTGACCGAGCGGAAGATGTTTTCGGTGAGCTTCACGGCCTCGGCCGTGGCATTCGACGAGACCGGAACGACCGATGATACCGCCGCGCCATAGAAAGCCTTCATCAGCGCCAGCGCCTCGGGCCCGTCGCCGGCGACGACCTTGGGAATCGTGGCGGTATGATAATGCTGGTTGCCGGGATCCTCGCGCTCCGGCGAGAAGCCGACGAAAAAGTCCGAGCGGGATTTCAGCCCGGTGCCCTCGAGAATGACCTTCACCACGTCGTCGGTCGTACCGGGATAGGTGGTCGATTCCAGCACGACGAGCTGACCGGGGCGCAAATGCGCGGCGATCGAGTGCGACGTCGCCTCGACGAAGGAAAGGTCGGGATCGCGATGCTTGGTGAGCGGCGTCGGCACGCAGATGATGACGACGTCGCACTCGGCAAGGCCGGCGAAATCGGTTGTCGCCTTGAAGCGGCCCACATCGATCTCGGCCGACAGCGCCTCGTCGCTCACCGCGTCGATATAGGAGCGGCGGGCATCGAGCGCCACCATTTTGCCCGGATCGATATCGAAGCCGGTGACCGCAAAGCCGCTGCGCGCCACCGCCATAGCCAGCGGCAGGCCGACATAACCGAGGCCGATGATGCCGGCGCGCGCCGCGCGGGTTTCGATCTTCTGCAAAAGCGTATCGAAGGAGGAGAGAGCCAAGGCGGGATCTTTCAAACGGGGAAGAGAAGGCTGATCTAATGCATGATCCGGGCAAATTAAACCCGGGCTCCGTCTCTCCGCTGACGAGAGGAGCAGAAAACAGGGCCGCGACCCTTTGCGATGCTCATCGGGTGGGGCCGACCGGTGTGGCCGAAATGACTCAGGCCGCTCCCCTTGCTGCAACTTGAGCGCACAAAAAAATGCCAATCCCATTGTTTCGCACTTGCAGCATCCCTATTTTGACTTTTGATAATGAACCACCGCGAAAGGACTACCCGTCCGATCCCGCCATGGGGGAGCTGAGGGGCGCCGCTGCCGGGCTTTCGGCAGATCGTTGACACAATAATACCGCTCGTACATCCTGATTTCCTTGTGACCTGCGCATGAAAATGTGCCGGCCGAGGGACTTTTGGCTCTTGGGGATGGCGTGCCTTATGAGGATCATACGGAGAATGAGCACGATCGAATCCAGCGTGTCCTCCATCCTGTTGGACCGGGTCGCTGAATGGCTGACGAACTCTTCGCTGGCCGGAGACGAGCTTGAAAACATCGTGCGTGGTTTCTGCGAAAGGTTGACTGCCGCGGGCCTGCCACTTGCGCGCGTGCATCTTTCCTTTTCGATGCTGCACCCGCTCTACGATGCGCTGAGCTTCACCTGGCGGCGCGCCAGCGGCGTCACCATCGAGGGCTTCCGCATGCCCGCCGGGCAGAAGCCGGACCGCTTCCTGCAGAGCCCTTATTATTACCTGCTCGACAACAATCTGCAGCACATCCGCCGCCGGCTGATGCAGGATGGGCCGAACGAATTCCCGATTTTCGAGGACCTGCGCAAGGACAGCATCACCGACTATCTCGCCTTCGTGCAGCCCTTCGGCGACGGCTCGGTGCAGGGCATGATGGGTTCCTGGTCGACCGACCATCACACCGGCTTTTCCGACGACATGATCGACGCGCTGCTCAGGATGCAGAACCATCTGGCGGTCGCCGCCAAGATGGCGGTGCTCGGCAAGCTCGCCAACAACATGCTGACCACCTATCTCGGCGGCGACGCCGGCAAGCGGGTGCTGAACGGCCAGATCCGCCGCGGCGACGGCGAGACGATCCGGGCGGCGCTGGTCATGGGCGACATGCGCGAATCCACCGTCTATGCCGAAAAGGAAGGCCGGCAGGCCTATATCGACACGCTGAACCAGTTCTTCGACGCGATCGCCGCCCCGTTCAACCGCAATGGCGGCGAGATCCTGAGTTTCCTCGGCGACGGCTTTCTCGCCGTCTATCCTTGCGGGCGCCATAAGGACCCATCGAAAATTGCCTGCGAGGCGGCTCTTTCGGCCGTCCATCAGGCGCAGGCACGGGTCGCCGAACTCAACAGGGACCGCGAGCAGAAGGGCATGACCAGGGTCGGCTACGGCATCGGCCTGCATGTCGGCAACGTCATGTTCGGCAATGTCGGACTCAAGGACCGCCTGACCTTCTCCGCCTTCGGCTCGGCGGTCAACGAGGTGCAACGCCTGCAGATCCTGACCAAGAAATACGGCCGCGAGGTCGTCGCCAGCCAGGCCTTCGCCGGCTATTGCGGCGGCGAATGGACGACGCTCGGCGAAGAGAAGCTGCGCGGCGTCCGCCAGAAGGTGACCGTGCTGCAGCCGCGCGCGCCGGCGCCTGCGATCAACGTCGACGAGAGCTTCCGCGAGGCCGTGCAGAACGGACTGTCGGAAGCCGAGCAGGTCATTCTCCTGCATCGCGACGCCAAGAAACATGTCGAGCGCACCAGCATGGAGAAGTTCATCCAATAACAGCCTGCAACCCCTGTGATAATTCGCGCGTCTCGCCCGGGGAACTTCGGCGGGACGTGGAGGTTTTTCTATGATTGTCATCAACTGGACACCCCGTTTGCGGTACGCTAGTGTGCCTTAACGGGAACATAGAAGACTGGGGAATTTCATTGGTATGGCGTCTGCAGCGGATCTGTTGCGTATTGAAAATCTCGACGTCTCCTTCTCGGTTTTCGGTGACCGGCTACGCGTCGTAAAACAAGCCAATCTTCGCATTCTTCCGGGCAAGGTCACCGCTCTCGTCGGTGAATCCGGCTCGGGAAAATCGGTGATCAGCCAGTCGATCATGGGCATCCTGCCCAATCCGGCCAAGGCCTCGGGCAGCATCCTCTTCACCGATCCGCTCGACGGCAGCACGACCGATGTCCTGTCCTTTCCGCGCGACAGCGAGGAAATGCGCGACCTGCGCGGCCGCCGCATGGCGACCATCTTCCAGGAGCCGATGACCTCGCTCTCGCCGCTGCACACGATCGGCAATCAGATCAGCGAAGTGCTGCTGATCCATACTAAAGCCGACAAGCAGGAAGCCCGTGAAAAGACCGAGGAGATGCTTGGCCTTGTCGGCTTCTCCAATCCACATCGCACCTACGACATGTATCCGTTCGAACTGTCCGGCGGCATGCGCCAGCGCGCGATGATCGCCATGGCGCTGATCTGCAAGCCGGCGCTGTTGATCGCCGACGAGCCGACGACGGCGCTCGACGTGACGATCCAGGCGCAGATCCTCGAACTGCTGCGCGAGCTGCAGGCCAAGCTCGGCATGGCGATGCTGCTCATCACCCACGATCTCGGCATCGTCGCCAACATGGCCGACGAGGTGGTCGTCATCTATCACGGCGAGATCATGGAAGCAGGACCCGTCGAGGATATCTTCCGCAATCCGCAGCATCCCTACCTCAAGGGCCTGATGGCCGCCGTTCCGCATTTCGACATGAAACCCGGCGAGCGGCTGAAAGCGCTGCGCGATGTGACGGTCAATCTCGAGTCCCTGGTCGGCAAGAAGAAGCCGCTCCAGGCGGACGCCCCGGGCATCCTGCTTTCCGTCGCCAATCTCTCGAAGACCTACAAGACGCGCAAGCGCAGTTTTTTCGGCAAGCATGAAGCCACCGTCCTGCGCGCCGTCGACGACGTCAGCTTCGACATCCGCCGCGGCGAATGTCTGGGCCTGGTGGGCGAGTCCGGCTGCGGCAAGACGACGCTCAGCAAGATCCTGATGCGCGCAATCACGCCGGACAGCGGCGCGGTGGTGTTCAACGATGGCAAGGAGGTCATCGACGTCCTCTCCGTCAAGGGCGCCGAACTGCAGGACATGCGGACCAAGATCCAGATGGTGTTCCAGGATCCGGTCTCCTCGCTTTCGCCGCGCATGACGGTGCGCAACATCTTAAGTGAACCGCTCGAAATCCATGACCGCGGCGACAGTGACGAGCGCAAGCGCAAGGTCGAAGGATTAATGGCGGCAATCGGCCTCGACAAGCGTTATCTCAGCCGTTACCCGCACAGTTTTTCAGGCGGCCAGCGCCAGCGCATCGGAATCGCGCGCGCACTCGCGCTCGGCCCGAAGCTCGTCATCCTCGACGAGCCGGTGTCGGCGCTTGACGTCTCCGTGCAGGCGCAAATCCTCAACCTGTTGAAGGACCTGCAGAAAGAACTGGGGCTGACCTATCTGTTCATTTCGCACAATCTCGCCGTCGTCGATTACATGGCCGACCGCATCGCGGTGATGTGCAAGGGCCGCATCGTCGAGATCGCGCCGCGCGAGATCATCCTGCGCGATCCGGTGCACCCCTATACGAAATCGCTGCTCGCCGCCGTCCCCTTCCCCGATCTCGACCGGCCGCTCGATTTCAAGGCGCTCAGGGAAAACGGCGCCGCCGACAAGCAGAACTGGGGCGCGACCTTCACCGCCGAGCACGACGACGCTTCCGAGCTTGCTTATGCCGACCTCGGCGACGGCCATCTGGTGCGCGCCCGCAAAGGCGCCGATGCCAGGGAGTTGCGCTGATGGTGACGCGTCGCACGTTTCTCGGCGGCCTGGTCGGTGCTGCGATCGCACCCGCGGTGCTTCGGGCCGGACAGGTCGGCGAGCCGGAATTCCTCAAGGAGCGCCTGACATCGGGCAGCCTGCCGCCGATGGCCGAGCGCATTCCGCTGCGCCCGCGTATCGTCAATCTGAAGGAGATGGGGCTCGAACCGGGTGCCTACGGCGGCACGGTGCGCACCATCATCGGCAGCCAGCGCGACATCCGCTTCATGACGATCTACGGCTATTCCCGTCTGGTCGGCTACAACAAGCATCTGCAGTTCCAGCCGGATATCCTGGCCGGTTTCCAGTCAGAGGACGACACGGTCTTCACCTTCACGCTGCGCGAGGGCCATAAGTGGTCCGACGGCCAGCCGTTCACGGCCGACGATTTCCGCTACTGGTGGGAAGACGTCATCCTGAACGACAAACTGACGCCGGGCGGCGGCGCGCTGGAGCTTCGTCCGCACGGCAGCCTGCCGCGCTTCGAAATGCTCGATCCGCTGACCGTGCGCTACACCTGGGAAAAACCCAACCCGATGTTCCTGCCGACGCTGGCAGGCCCGCAGCCGCTCGTCATCTTCGGTCCCGGTCATTATCTCAAGCAGTTCCACAAGAAATTCCAGCCCGACCAGGCGAAGATGGACGAGCTGATGAAGACCTACCGCGTCAAGAAATGGCAGGATCTGCACATCAAGATGGCGCGCTCCTACCGTCCGGAAAATCCGAACCTGCCGACGCTCGATCCCTGGCGCAATACGACGGCGCTGCCGTCCGAGCAGTTCGTCTTCGAGCGCAACCCGTTCTTCCACCGCATCGACGAGAACGGCAGGCAGCTTCCCTATCTCGACCGTTTCATCCTCAACGTCTCCTCCTCGTCGATCATCGCCGCCAAGGCGGGTGCAGGCGAGGCCGACCTGCAGGTGACCGGCATCGATTTCAACGACTATACCTTCCTGAAGGAAGCCGAGAAGCGCTTCCCGGTGAAGGTCAATCTCTGGAAGCTCGCGCGCGGCTCGCGCATCACGCTGCTGCCGAACCTCAACTGCGCCGACGAGGTGTGGCGCGGCCTTTTCCGCGACGTGCGCCTGCGCCGCGCTTTGTCGCTGGCGATCGACCGGCACGAGATCAATATGGTCGCCTTCTACGGTCTTGGCACGCCAAGCGCCGATACGGTCCTGCCTGACAGCCCGCTCTTCAAGCAGGAATATGCCGACGCCTTCGTGAAATTCGATCCCGACGAGGCCAACCGGCTGCTCGACGAGCTCGGCTTGAGCAAACGCGGCGACGACGGCATCCGGCTGCTGCCGGACGGGCGGCGCGCCGAGATCACCGTCGAGACGGCCGGCGAAAGCAATCTCGACACCGACGTGCTGGAGCTGGTGCACGATCACTGGGCCAATATCGGCTTGGCGCTCTATACCCGCACCTCGCAGCGCGACGTCTTCCGCAACCGCGCCATGAGCGGTTCGATCATGATGTCGATTTGGTACGGCCTCGACAATGGCGTGCCGACCGCCGACATGTCGCCCTCAGGCCTGGCGCCGACGCTCGACGATCAACTGCAATGGCCGCTCTGGGGCATGCATTACCTCTCCGCTGGCCAGGAGGGCGTCGCACCCGACCTGCCTGAGGCAGCCCAACTGGTCGAACTGCTCAGCCAATGGGGCTCGACCGCGAAATTCGAGGAGCGCCAGGTGATCTGGCACAAGATGCTGTCGCTCTATACGCAGCAGGTGTTCTCCATCGGCCTCATCAACAGCACGCTGCAGCCGATCCTTCGCGCCGCCAAGATGCAGAACCTGCCGGAGAAAGCCCTCTACGGCTTCGATCCCACCTCCTATCTCGGCGTCTACATGCCGGATGCATTCTGGTACAAGGAGGCCTGAGGCGTGCTCAGATACATTCTCTGGCGCATCGCCGCCATGGTGCCGACGCTCTTCGTCATTTCGGCGCTGGTCTTCACCATCATCGAGCTGCCGCCGGGCGACTTCTTCGAGAGCCAGATCGCCGAGCTGCGTGCCTCCGGCGAGACCGCCAATCTCCAGGAAATCGAGGAGATGCGCCAGCAATACGGCTTCGACAAGCCGGAGATCGTGCGCTATTTCTACTGGGTCGGCGGCATGCTGCACGGCGATTTCGGCTATTCCTTCGAATACCAGCTGCCGGTCTCCGACGTGGTCGGCGATCGTCTGTGGCTGACGATGCTCGTCTCCTTCACGACGATCCTGCTCACCTGGCTGATCGCCTTTCCGATCGGCATCTATTCGGCCACCCACCAGTACAGCTGGGGTGATTACGGGCTGACGTTCCTCGGCCTGCTCGGCATCGCCATTCCGAACTTCATGCTGGCGTTGATCCTGATGTATTTCGCCAATATCTGGTTCGGCATCTCGATCGGCCACCTGATGGACCAGCAATATATCTCGGCGCCGATGAGCTGGGAGAAGGCGCGGTCGATCCTCTCTCACCTGTGGATCCCGGTCATCATCGTCGGCACGGCCGGCACGGCCGGCATGATCCGGCGACTGCGCGCCAATCTGCTAGACGAGATGCAGAAGCAGTATGTCGTCACCGCCCGCGCCAAGGGCCTGCCGCCGCTCAGGGCGCTGGTCAAATACCCGCTGCGCATGGCGCTCAACTTCTTCGTCGCCGACATCGGCTCGATCCTGCCGTCGATCATTTCGGGCGCCGAGATCGTCGCGATCGTGCTGTCGCTGGAGACGACGGGGCCGATGCTCATCAAGGCGCTGCAGAGCCAGGACATGTATCTCGCCGGCTCCTTCCTGATGTTCCTGGCCTTCCTCAACGTCATCGGCGTGCTGATCTCCGACATCGCGCTCGGCTTCCTCGATCCCCGCATCCGTCTGCAAGGCAGGAGCACCAAATAATGTCGCCCCTTCCCGCACCCGGCGCGCCGCTGCCGCACTACGTCTCGACCGCCCCTTTCGATCCGCAGGCGACCGAATCGATGACGGCGGCGCAATCGCGCATCCATCTCGCCTCGCAGAAAAAGCTGATGTGGTGGAAGTTCAAGCAGCACAAGCTGGCCTTGATCTCCGGCGTCTTTCTCGCCGCCGTCTACCTGATGATCCTGATCGTCGAGTTCCTGGCGCCCTACGGGCTGCACACGCGCAATGTCGATTTCATCCATGCGCCGCCGCAGCCCATCCACTTCTTCGACAAGGGCAGCTTCGTCGGTCCCTTCGTCTACGGCCGCGGCATGACGCTCGATCTCGACACGCTGCACCGTGTCTATACCGACAGGCCGAACGACGTGCAGCCGATCCGCTTCTTCTGCCGCGGCGACGCCTATAAATTCTGGGGCGTTGTCGCCTCGAACTACCATCTCGTCTGCCCGGCGATCGGCGGGCAGATGTTCCTGCTCGGCACCGACCGGCTCGGCCGCGACGTGCTGTCGCGCATCCTCTACGGCGCGCGGATATCGCTGACGATCGGTCTGATCGGCATTTCGATCAGCTTCGTGCTCGGCATCGTCATCGGCGGCCTTGCCGGTTATCGCGGCGGCATTTTCGATCTCATCGTCCAGCGCCTGATCGAAGTGCTGCAATCGCTGCCGAGCCTGCCGCTGTGGATGGCGCTGGCCGCCATCATGCCGGTGACGTGGAGCCCGATCGTCATCTATTTCGGCATCACCGTCATCCTCGGCATCATCGACTGGACGGGGCTGGCGCGTGCCGTGCGCTCCAAGCTCCTGGCGCTGCGCGAGGAGGATTATGTCCAGGCCGCACAGCTGATGGGCGCCAGCACGCCGCGCATCATCGGCCGGCATCTGGTGCCGGGCTTCATGTCGCATCTCATTGCTTCGGCGACGATTTCAATCCCCGGCATGATCCTTGGAGAGACTGCGCTCTCCTTCCTCGGCCTCGGCCTTCGTCCGCCGATCACCAGCTGGGGCATTCTGCTGACCGAGGCAAAAAGCGTCAGCGTCATCGCCTTCTATCCATGGCTGCTCTATCCGATCATTCCTGTTGTTCTCGTCATTTTGGCGTTCAACTTTCTGGGAGACGGCTTGCGTGATGCGGCAGATCCCTACAAATAGCAGGAAACGCGGCGGCGCATCACGGCACCGCCCCCACCTCGTGGCCTCCGGACGGTGGGGGTACTAACTATGTTGCTCACCCCAGAAGGGATGCCCATGTCCAGACGTCTCGAAGATGCGCGCATCCTCATGTACAGCCACGACACTTTCGGTCTCGGCCATCTGCGCCGCTGTCGCGCGATTGCCCATGCGCTGGTCGAGGATTATCGCGGCCTCAACATCCTGATCATTTCGGGTGCCACGATCGCCGGCGCCTTCGACTACCGCGCCCGCGTCGACTTCGTGAAGATCCCGAGCGTCATCAAGCTGCGCAACGGCGAATATACGTCGCTCGCCAGCCATATCGACCTGCACGAGACGCTGAAGATGCGCGAATCGAGCATTCGCCACACGGCCGAGACCTTCCAGCCCGATATCTTCATCGTCGACAAGGAACCGATGGGACTGAAGGGCGAGGTCGAGGATACGCTCGCCTATCTCAAGGCCCGCGGCACCGTGCTGGTGCTCGGCCTGCGCGAGATCATGGACGCGCCGCATCTGCTCGAGGCCGAGTGGAAGAAAAACAGCATCATGCAGAAGATCGACCAGTATTACGACAGCGTCTGGGTCTATGGGCCGCCGGATTTCTACGATCCGCTGATCGGCCTCGACGTGCCGGCCAGCCTGCGCCGGAAGATGGATTTCGTCGGCTTCCTGCAGCGCAGCGTCTCCAGGGGCAAGACCTCGATCAACGCCCGCAAGGACAATTACGTCCTCGTCACCACAGGCGGCGGCGGCGACGGCTCCGATCTCGTCCACGACGTCATGAATGCCTATGAAGCCGATCCGACGCTGACGCAGAAGGCGCTCGTGGTGCTCGGGCCCTATATGCCGGCCGCCGAGCGCGCCAAGCTGGTGCAGAAGGGGGAAGCCATTCCCTATATCGAGGTGATCGAGTTCGACAATCACATGGAAGAGCTGATCGACAGCGCCACCGGCGTCGTCGCCATGGGCGGCTACAACACCTATTGCGAGATCCTCTCTTTCGACAAGCCGGCGCTCATCGTGCCGCGCGTCAAGCCGCGCGAGGAGCAGCTGCTACGCGCAAAGCGCGCGAGCGAACTCGGCCTCGTCGACATGCTGCTGCCGGAACAGTCGGTCGATCCGACCATCATGGCCGAGGCGCTGAAGCGCCTGCCCTTGCGCCAGCCGCCGTCGAAGAGCGGCGGCAATATGCGTCTCGAAGGCCTCGACCATATCTCGCAGACCGTCGGCCGGTGGATCGACGGCCGCGGCAGCCACCTTTCCCTCGTCGGCGCGGAATAGGCAAAGCCTTGCCGCCACGCCGCAAGATCCTCGTCGTGCTGAAAGGCTATCCCCGCCTTTCGGAAACCTTCATCGCCCAGGAGCTGCTCGGCCTCGAAAAGGCCGGCTTCGACCTGACGCTGATTTCGATGCGCCGACCGACCGACAAGAAGCGCCATCCGGTGCACGACGAGATCCGGGCGCGCGTCGTCTATCTGCCGGAATATCTGCACGAGGAGCCGATCCGCGTGCTGAAGGGCCTCATCGCCGGCCTCTCCAAACCCGGCTTCAAGGCGCTGATGAAACGCTTCCTCGCCGACCTCAAGCGCGACATCTCCCGCAATCGCTTCCGCCGTCTCGGCCAGGCGCTGGTGCTGGGGCGCGAATGGCCGGACGAGGGCGAATGGCTGCATGCCCATTTCATCCACACGCCGGCCTCGGTGACGGAATATGCGAGCATCCTCACGGGCACGCCCTGGACCTGTTCGGCGCATGCCAAGGATATCTGGACGTCGCCCGACTGGGAGCTGAAGGAGAAACTCGCCAGCGCCCGCTGGACCGTCACCTGCACCAGGACGGGCTACGACCACATGCGCACGCTGACATCACGCAAGGAGGCCGTGCACTTGAGTTACCACGGTCTCGATCTCGCCCGCTTCGGCCATTTTGCCGGGGAGCGTTCGAACCGGACCGGCAGCGATCCCGACGATCCGGCCTTCATCCTCAGCGTCGGCCGCGCCGTCGAGAAGAAGGGTTACGACGTGCTGCTGCGGGCGCTGGCACTTCTGCCCGCCGACCTTCACTGGCGCATGGACCATATCGGCGGTGGCGAGGAGCTTGCGAAACTGAAGGCGCTCGCCACCGAACTCGGCATCTCCGCCCGCATCGTCTGGAAGGGCGCCATGGCGCAGGAAGACGTGCTCGACCATTACCGCCGCGCCGACCTCTTCGCGCTTGCCTGCCGCATCGCCGCCAACGGCGACCGCGACGGCTTGCCGAACGTGCTGGTCGAAGCCTCCAGCCAGCGGCTCGTCTGCCTCTCGACCGACGTATCCGGCGTGCCGGAGCTCCTGAAGAACGGTGAAAACGGCCTCGTCGTACCGCCGGAGGATCCGGCGCTGCTGGCCAGCGCGCTGGAGGCGGCGATCCGCGACCCGGCGCTGCGCAAGCGCCTCGGCGACGCCGCCGAACGCCAGGTGCGCGAATATTTCGACTATCACTCCAGCATCAGACAGCTCACCGGCCTGTTCGAGGCCGAATGGCAGAAGGCGTCATGACGGCACCGCGTATCTTCTTCTATGTCCAGCATCTGCTCGGCATCGGCCACATAGCCCGCGCCAGCCGCATCGCCAATGCGCTGGTCAAGGACGGGTTTGACGTGACTGTCGTGACCGGCGGCCTGCCGGTGCCGGGCTTTCCGGGCGAAGGCATAAAGACCGTGGCCTTGCCCGCGGTTGTCGCCAGCAATGCCGGTTTCTCCGGCCTTGCCGATGCCGATGGCCGGCCGGCCGGCGAGGATTTCCTCAATGCCCGCCGCCAGCTGCTGCTCGATGCCTTCCATGCCGCAAGACCTGATGTCGTCATCATCGAAGCCTTCCCCTTCGGTCGGCGACAGATGCGCTTCGAACTCCTGCCCTTGCTTGAGGCGATCGAAAAGGCCGAACCGCGGCCGAAACTCTTGAGCTCGGTGCGCGACATCCTGCAGGAAAACCGCAAGGCCGGCCGCGACGCGGAGACGGTCACGCTGGTCAAGGAGCATTTCGATGCCGTGCTCGTCCACGGCGATCCCGGTTTCGTCAGGCTTGAGGATACCTTCCCACTGACATCAGAGATCGCCGACAGGCTGGTTTATACCGGCCTCGTCGCACCACCGCCGGCGCCGGAACCGACCGAGACATTCGACATCATCGCATCGGCGGGCGGCGGCGCGGTCGGTGCTGCGCTGATCGGCGCGGCGAAAGAGGCGGCAGCGCTGCTGCCGGACGATCTTCGCTGGCTGCTGGTCGCCGGCCCGAACCTGCCGGAGGCCGATTTCGCAGCACTATCAGAGGATGCGGCCCCGAACGTGACGCTGGTGCGCTTCCGAAAGGACTTTCCCTCGCTCCTGCGTGGCGCCAGGGTATCGATCTCGCAGGCAGGCTACAACACGGTCGGCGATCTCCTGCGCACCGAGTGTCGGGCGATCCTTATCCCCTTCGTCGCCGGCGGCGAGACCGAACAGACGGTGCGCGCCGAACGGCTGCGGGCGCTCGGCCTCGCCGATATTCTACCGGAAAACGGACTGACGTCGGGCCATGTGAAAGAGGCGGTCGAAAAGGCGCTCGCCGCACAGCCACGGGGGCCGATCTTGCTCGACCTCGACGGGGCGGAGAAAACCGCCGGCATCATTCGCTCCATGATTGCCGAATCCCTCGCCTAATCCAAAATTCCTGTGGTATAAGCAATGTTCCGGCGAGAATCGGCACTTTTGCAGCCGGTCGCTTCGCCTTGTTTTCATTGCGATATCGGCGGTCCGGCTGCATGATCCTAATCTCAAAATTCCTCCCCGTCCCGGCGCCCGGCTCGCGCCCCCGGAATGTCCCAGCAAGCTGACGGTTAGCCATGGAAAAAAGCCTCGCCCGCTACATCTGGAAGAACACGCGGCTGCAGCAGCTGTGGATTCTGGCTGTCGTCGCCGCCTCTATGGTGCCCTATTTCCTGTCCTTCGACCTGCCGAAGCAGATCGTCAACGGACCGATCCAGGGTGACGGGTTCGAAGGTCCGGGCGCAAGGCAGACCTTCATGCATATTGCCTACGACATTCCGCTGATCGGCCATGTCGAATTCTTTCAAGGGTTGCAGCTCAACCGCTTCCAGATGTTGATGGCGCTCAGCCTGGTTTTTCTGGCGCTTGTGGTGCTGAACGGCCTCTTCAAGTTCTATATCAACACCTATAAGGGCCGGCTCGGCGAACGCATGCTGCGCCGTATCCGCTTCGAGCTCATCGACCGGGTGCTGCGGTTTCCGCCCATCCATTTCAAGCGGGTGAAATCGGCCGAAATCGCCACGATGATCAAGGACGAGGTGGAGCCGATGGGCGGCTTCACCGGTGATGCCTTCGTCTCGCCAGCCCTTCTCGGCGGCCAGGCGATCACGGCGCTCGCCTTCATCATCGTGCAGAATTTCTGGCTCGGCATGATCGCCGCCGGCATCGTCGGCGTGCAGGCAATCGTGATTCCCCGCATGCGCAAGCGGCTGCTGGATCTCGGCCGCCAGCGGCAGCTGACGGCGCGCGAACTCTCCGGCCGCGTCGGCGAAATCGTCGACGGCATCGGCACGATCCACGGCAACGACACGTCGAACCTCGAACGCGCCGACATCGCCTCGCGGCTCGGCCGGATCTTCTCGATCCGCTACGACCTTTACCAGTGGAAGTTCCTGGTGAAGTTCATCAACAACTTCCTCGCCCAGGTCACGCCTTTCCTGTTTTACGCGATCGGCGGCTACCTGGCGCTGCAGGGCCGGCTCGACATCGGCCAGCTCGTCGCCGTCATATCAGCCTATAAAGATCTGCCCGGTCCGCTGAAGGAACTGATCGACTGGGACCAGATGCGCCAGGACGTGCAGGTGAAGTACCAGCAGGTCTATGAGCAGTTCAATATCGAGCCGCTGATCGACAGCCGCATCCAGGAACTGGCCACCGCCCCGGTCGGCGCGCTGACGGGCGCGTTCGTCGTCACCAACCTGTCGCTCTCCGACGACAGCGGCGCCCGCCTCGTCGACCACGTGTCCGTCGAGATCAAGCCGAACGAGACAGTGGCGATCGTCGGGCCGAACGGCAGCGGCGCGGAAGCTTTCGCCGAAGCGCTCGGCCGCATGGTCTGGCCGGACTCCGGCCGCATCACCATCGACGGCCGCGATCTCCTCGACATGCCGGAATCGATCACCGGCCGGCGGATCTCCTATGCCTCGTCCGACACCTTCTTCTTCCACGGCACGCTCGCCAGCAATCTGCTCTACGGCCTGAAACATGCGCCGATGACCGATCCCGTCTACGACGAGCGGGAAGCGCTGGAGTATAAATGGCATTCCGCCGAGGCGGAGAAGGCCGGCAATCCGACGCTCGACCTCAACAGCGACTGGGTGGACTACAAGGCCGCCGGCGCAAGCGGCCCCGAGGACATTCTCAAAGCGATCCGCCCGGTGCTCGACGCCGTCCTGATCTCGCAGGACATCCTCGATCTGGCGCTGCGCTCGACTGTCAACACCGACGTGCATGTGGCGCTCGGCGACCATGTCGTCGCGCTACGCGCCTCGCTGCGCGACCGGCTGCGCGACGAGGGGCTCGACACGATCGTCGTGCCTTTCGATTTCGACGCCTACAATGCCCAGGCGACGGTTGGCGAGAACCTGCTCTTCGGCACGATGAAGCGGCCTTTGATGACCAACCGCAGGCTTGCTGCGCATCCCTATTTCCAGCAGCTCTTCCGTGAGACCGGCCTCAGCACCGATCTCTACGCCATGGGCCTCGAGATCGCCGAGAACGCTGTGGAACTCTTCCACGACCTGCCGCCGGACCATCCTTTCTTCCAGCAACTGACCTTCATGACGGCGGACGACATCCCGACCTACCAGGCGCTGCTGCAGAAGCTGCAAAGCCGCCGCTTCGAGGACGCGACACCCGAGGAGCGTTCGGCCATCATCCGGCTGAGTTTTGCCTATATCGAGCCGCGCCACCGCTTCGGCTTGCTGACGAACGAGCTCACGGACAAGATCGTCAGCGCCCGCAAGCAGTTCCACGAGCGAATTCCGGCCGATCTCGCCGAACTGATCGAGCGCTACGACGCCGAGCGTTTCACGCCGTCGGCAAGCCTGATGGACAATGTGCTCTTCGGCCGTATCGCCTATCAGCAAGCCGATGCCTCCGACCGCATCCGAGGCATCATGGGCGAACTCTTCGATGCGCTCGACCTTTATGACGACGTGCTGTCGATCGGCCTCGAATTCGACGTCGGCTCCGGCGGCAAGCGGCTGACCATGGTGCAACGGCAGAAGCTGAACCTGGCCCGCGCGCTGTTGAAGCGCTCGGACTATTTCATCTTCAACCGGCCACTGTCGGCGCTCGACCAGCGCGTTCAGGATCAGATCACCCGCAACATCATCGAAGGCCTGCACGAAGAAGGCCATCGGCCGGCGATCATCTGGGTGCTCTCCAATGCCCGGCAGGCCGAGATGTTCGACCGAATCCTGCTCTTTGACCGCGGCGGGTTGGCGGAAGCCGGAAACTATCCCGAACTTTCCGAGAAAAACGGGATGTTCAAGGAACTGTTATCGTAATATTCTATAGGGGCGGCGATGGTGGGTGTTCCGGATAGGGAACGCCTCGGAATTTGAAGATGCCTGGTCCTGCGGACCCTGCATCAGGGGATTGGAACGCTCATGCTGTTGAGAGACGAAGTCGAAATGCTGCGAAGGGTGCCGATCTTTTCGAGGATCGCACCAGCAAAGCTCAAGCTTTTGGCCTTTACCTCAGATCGCATGACCTACAAAGTCGGGCAAAATCTCTTCCATCAAGGCGATGTCGGTGATGCCGCCTACGTCATTCTCTCGGGTACCGCCGACATCATCGTCGCCTCGGCGGCTGGCGAGATCAAGGTCGCCGACGTCGAACCCAATTCCATCGTCGGCGAAATCGCCATCCTTTGCGATGTCTCGCGCACAGCAACGGTACGCGCCACCTCGCCGCTCGAGGTGCTGCGCATCAGCAAGGAGCACTTCCTGAAGCTGCTCAGCGATTTCCCGGAGATGGCCGTGGAAATCATGCGGGTGCTAGCCGACCGCCTGAACCACACCACTGCCGAGCTGATAGCGGCGCGTGCGCCGAAACAGCCGCAGATGGCGCAGTAAAACTGCATTCAGCGTTTTGGCGGCCATTGTTGGGCACCATGAAGAAGGCGCAAAATCTCCACCCTCTGTGCTTTTCTGTCGATGCGATAGATCAGCAGGAATGCAGTGCGCGGAATGACCAATTCCCGCGTCCCGCCAAGACGGCCGCCGCGTCCTGCTTCGGGGTGATCGGCGAGCATCTTGGCCTGATGTCGGATAACATCGTCCAATGCGATTGCAGCTTTTGGGTTTTGGGCAAAGATGTGCCGGATCTGACCTTCCCGATCCAGAAGAGCCTGCTGCAGCCATTTGACGATCAAGAAGCCTTTTCTCCGGATTCCAGCTGCGCGAGCAATTCAGCCCGAAGCTTGTCCATTCGCTCTTCGGCATCCTGCGCACTTATCCAGACCGCGTTCGGACCATCGGCCTCCTGGATCGCTTCCTCGACCTGTTCGCGGAACCATTTGTCGTATTCCGCCGCCTCATGGGTACGACGCAGAGCTGCGGCCCGATCCGGCCGCGGTGCCGTCTCGGAAACGTAATCGGCCGCATCGACATCGAACTGCGAGATGCCGACATCCTTGAGGTAAGAAACCAAGGTCTCCATGCGCTTGAACACGCGCACCTGCCGGCTGCGTTGGGCGGCGAGCGGGCGCTCGGCCTTGCCGTAGCGGATGACGACGGACCAGCCACCGGTCTTGCCGACGACATGGGCCGCCTCGACCGCCCCCGCCTCGACAAGGCGGGAAAGGGTCGAATGATCGATGGTTTCCGCAGTCATGGCATATCCTCGTTCAGGCCGACAAGGATATGCATTTAATTATAGATTGCAATGCATTCAATAATTGGAATTGCGCAGCCCGAAAACGAAAGCCTGCATGGTTTCCCATGCAGGCCCGTTTGTGTGTGTGTGTGTGTGTGTTCGGGTCCGTCTATTCGCGCTGCTCCAGCGCCCTGCTGAAGGCGAGTGCTGCCAGCGTGCAGATCGCGCCGGACAGCAGGTAGTAGCCGACGAAAGTCAGGCCGAAGCGGCTGGAGAGGCTGAGCGCCACCAGCGGCGCAAAACCCGCGCCGATCAGCCACGCCAGATCCGAGGTGAAGGCGGCGCCCGTATAGCGGTAGCCGCGGCCGAAGCGGGATGAGATCGAGCCCGTCGCCTGGCCGAAGGAAAGGCCAAGCACGCCGAAGCCGATGATGACGAAAGCGTCATGGCCGCTGTTGCCGGATGCGATCAGGCTCGGCCCGATAAAGCTGAAGACGGCGATGATGACGGCGCAGATGGCAAGCTGGGCGCGCCGTCCGATACGGTCGGCGATCAGGCCCGAGGCGATGATCGTGAGGATACCGACCGCGGCGCCGATCACCTGCACCACCATGAAGGCGCCGATCGGCTGGTTGCCGTAAAGGCTCATCCAGCCGAGCGGGAAAATGGTGACGAGGTGGAACATGGCAAAACTCGCGAGCGGCACGAAGGCGCCGATCAGGATGTCGCGGCCGTGCACGCGCAGCACGTCGAGGATGGGGGCCGCTTCCAGCTCGTGCTGTTCCAGCAGCGTGCCGAACTCCTTGGTCATGACGAGGCGCAAACGCGCAAACAGCGCCACGACGTTGATCGCGAAGGCGACGAAGAAGGGATAACGCCAGCCCCAGGAGAGGAAATCCTCACTGGAAAGATTGGCGACGAAATAACCGAACAGGGTACTGGCCAGCGCAAAGCCGATCGGCGCGCCGAGCTGCGGGATCATCGCATACCAGCCGCGGTGCTTGGCCGGCGCGTTGAGCGCGAGCAGCGAGGCAAGGCCGTCCCAGGCGCCGCCGAGCGCGAAGCCCTGGCCGAGACGGAAAAGCGCCAGCAAGGCGATCGACCAGACGCCAATCTCGTTGTAACCCGGCAGGAAGGCGATCGAGGCGGTGGAGCCGCCAAGCAGGAAAAGCGCGATCGTCAGCTTGGTGCCGCGGCCGTACAGCCTATCGATCGTCATGAAGACGACGGAGCCGACGGGGCGGGCCAGGAAGGCAAGCGAGAAGATGGCGAAGGAATAGAGCGTGCCCGTCAGCCTGTCGGGCGCGAAGGGGAAGACCAGCTGTGGAAAGACCAGAACCGAGGCAAGGCCATAGACGAAGAAATCGAAGAATTCCGACATGCGGCCGATCACCACGCCGATGGCGATACTGCCCGGCGAGACCGGCTTGTCGTCGTGAATGCGCCGCGCGTCGCGTTCCAGCGACGACGATGACGGTCCGTAATTGGATGTTGTAGCCATGAAACGCCTCCCTCGATGAAGCGCTTTCGCCAAGGCGCCTCAACCTGATCTTGATCAAACCCGCAGGCTTATCAAGTCCGTAAGACGTAAATAGTTCATCATCACGGCTCAAAATGAGGCGCAGGCGGAAAAAATAGCGTGATCCGGAGCGCGATTTTTCCCGGGGACGCTGGCTTGGCCGGCTCTTGCGGATATATTGGAACAAAACATGCGCTGGCGAAAGAATCCTTCTTGATTTCATCAGGATTCCAAAGCTGTAGTGCACGATGATTTGTGCCGCAGTGCGGCATGATTGCTGCGCTGCGACCAAACACCTCATGTCGCTATCGGGTTCAGTGCGTTAGTCGCGGAACGAACGAAACAACAAGAGCTTAGAGACGTGCTAAAACTGGTGAAGTTTTCCCGCCTTCTATCCGTCTTGCCGCTGCTTTTCCTGGCAGGATGCAACATGGTGGTCATGGCGCCCTCCGGCGACATCGCCGCGCAACAGCGCGATCTCATCGTCATCTCGACGGTGCTGATGCTTTTGATCATCATCCCGGTGATCTTCCTGACGCTGTTCTTCGCCTGGCGCTACCGCCGCTCCAATACGGCCGCCACCTACGCGCCGGAATGGCACCATTCGACCCGCCTCGAAATCGTGATCTGGGCAGCGCCGCTTGCGATCATCATCGCGCTCGGCGCCGTGACCTGGATTTCCACCCATAAGCTCGATCCCTACCGCCCGCTCGACCGCCTCGACGCGGAGCGCGCCATTCCGGCCAATACCAAGCCGCTGATCGTCGAGGTCGTGGCGCTCGACTGGAAGTGGCTGTTCTTCTATCCCGAACTCGGCATCGCCACCGTCAACGAACTCGCTGCCCCAGTCGACGTGCCGATCAATTTCAAGATCACCGCCTCCTCGGTGATGAACTCCTTCTATATCCCGGCGCTAGCCGGCCAGATCTATGCGATGCCCGGCATGGAGACGAAGCTGCACGCCGTCATCAACAAGCAAGGCGAATATGAGGGCTTCTCCGCCAATTACAGCGGAAGCGGCTTCTCACACATGCGCTTCAAGTTCCACGGCCTCGACCAGGCGGGCTTTGACGCCTGGGTGGCGCAGGTCAAGCAGCAGGGCACGATGCTCAACCGCGACGCCTATCTCAAGCTCGAGAAGCCGAGCGAGAAGGAACCGGTGCGTTATTATGCCGGCGCCGATGCCGACCTTTACAACGCCATCCTCAACATGTGCGCCGCTCCGGGCAAGATGTGCATGAACGAGATGATGCATATCGACATGATGGGCGGCGGCGGCAAGGAAAGTGCCGAGAACCGCGAGAAGCTGCGATACGACGACCGTCATGCCGACGAAGGCATCGTGGCGCCCGCCGCCACCGTGCCGGCGACCGGGGCTCCGGCCCGCAGCGAGCCCGCCGAGCGGACCGACGGCAACAGCATGCAGGACGACATGCCCGGCATGCCTAGCACGCCCGGAATGGACATGCAGCATGAGGGTCATTCCATGCCCGGCATGAGCAATGGCGCCGATCCGGCGCCGGCGCAGCTCAACAACAACAATTAACCTGGCGCTTTGCGTCGCAAGACATAATGAACGGGTTGTTCCATGTTTTCCAATCCTGACCTCCTGAAGTTCGTCTTCGGCCGGTTGACCCTCGATGCCATCCCCTATCACGAGCCGATCCTGGTCGTGACCTTCATCGGCGTCGTCATCGGCGCCGTCGCGGTGCTCGGCATCATCACCTATTTCAAGTTCTGGGGCCCGCTCTGGCGCGACTGGATCTGCAGCGTCGATCACAAGAAGATCGGCATCATGTATGTGATCCTGGCCGTCATCATGCTGTTGCGCGGCTTCTCCGACGCGATCCTGATGCGCATCCAGCAGGCGATCGCCTTCAACGGTTCGGAGGGCTATCTGCCGCCGCACCATTACGACCAGGTCTTCACCGCCCACGGCGTCATCATGATCTTCTTCGTGGCGATGCCCTTCGTCACCGGTCTGATGAACTTCGTGGTGCCGCTGCAGATCGGCGCGCGCGACGTCTCCTTCCCCTTCCTCAACAACTTCTCGTTCTGGATGACCACCGCCGGCGCGATCATCATCATGCTGTCGCTGTTCATCGGCGAGTTCGCCCAGACCGGCTGGCTTGCCTACCCGCCGCTGTCTGGCGCAGCCTACAGTCCGGGCGTCGGTGTCGACTATTATATCTGGGGCCTGCAGGTGGCCGGTGTGGGAACGACGCTTTCGGGCATCAACCTGATCGCCACCATCGTCAAGATGCGTGCGCCGGGCATGACCTTCATGAAGATGCCGGTCTTCACCTGGACGGCGCTTTGCACCAACGTGCTGATCGTCGCCTCCTTCCCGATCCTGACGGCGACACTCGCGCTGCTGTCGCTCGACCGCTATGCCGGCACGAACTTCTTCACCAACGACCTCGGCGGCAATCCGATGATGTACATCAACCTCATCTGGATCTGGGGTCATCCGGAGGTCTATATCCTCGTGCTGCCGGCCTTCGGCATCTTTTCGGAAGTCGTCGCCACCTTCTCCGGCAAGCGTCTCTTCGGCTACGCCTCCATGGTCTACGCGACCTGCGTGATCATGATCCTCTCCTACATCGTCTGGCTGCACCACTTCTTCACGATGGGCTCGGGCGCCAGCGTCAATTCCTTCTTCGGCATCACCACGATGATCATCTCGATCCCGACCGGGGCGAAGATTTTCAACTGGCTCTTCACCATGTATCGCGGCCGCATCCGTTTCGAGGTGCCGATGCTGTGGACGGTCGGTTTCATGGTGACCTTCGTCATCGGCGGCATGACCGGCGTCATGCTTGCGGTCCCGCCGGCCGACTTCGTGCTGCACAATTCGCTGTTCCTCATCGCCCACTTCCACAACGTCATCATCGGCGGCGTTCTCTTCGGCATGTTCGCCGGCGTCAACTACTGGTTCCCGAAGGCCTTCGGCTTCAAGCTCGATCCCTTCTGGGGCAAGATGAGCTTCTGGTTCTGGCAGATCGGCTTCTGGTTCGCCTTCATGCCGCTCTACGTGCTCGGCCTGATGGGCGTCACCCGCCGCGTCAGCCAATTCGAGGATCCGTCGCTGCAGATCTGGTTCATCATCGCCGCCTTCGGCGTCGGCCTGATCGCGCTTGGCATCGCCGCCTTCCTGATCCAGATCGTCGTCAGCTTCATGAAACGCGAGGAATTGCGCGACGATAGCGGCGACCCGTGGGACGGCCGCACGCTGGAATGGTCGACATCCTCGCCGCCGCCGGATTACAACTTCGCCTTCACGCCTGTCGTGCACGATCATGACAGCTGGTACGACATGAAGAACCGCGGTTATGCACGCCCGCTGGAAGGCTTCCGGCCGATCCATATGCCGAAGAATACCGGCACCGGCGCGATACTCTCGGCCATCAGCGTCGCCCTCGCCTTCGGCCTGATCTGGTATATGTGGTGGCTGGTCGTCGTCTCCTTCGTCGCCATGCTGGTGGTCGCGATCGGCCATACCTTCAACTACGGACGCGATTTCCACATCCCCGCCGAAGAGGTGACCGAAACGGAAGGCAAGCGCACCGCGTTGCTTGCCGAGCAGGTGTGATGACCATGAGCGATCAGACTATCGACACGGCCGAAAAGCCTGAATTCTACCTGACGGAAGACCATCATCCGGAAAACAGCACCAATCTCGGCTTTTGGCTCTACCTGATGAGCGACTGCCTGATCTTCGCCGTGCTGTTTGCAACGCACGGCGTGCTCGGCCGCAATTATGCCGCAGGCCCCTCGCCCGCCGATCTCTTCGATCTGCCGATCGTTGCCCTCAACACCTCGATGCTGCTCTTCTCCTCGATCACCTACGGCTTCGCCATGCTGCAGATGGAGCGCAACGCAAAGGCGGAAACGCTGTTCTGGCTTGGCGTGACCGGCTTGTTCGGCGCGGCCTTCATCGGGCTCGAACTCTACGAGTTCGTCCACCTGATCCATGAAGGCGCCGGGCCGACGCGCAGCGCCTTCCTCTCCTCCTTCTTCACGCTCGTCGGCACTCACGGGCTGCATGTCACCTTCGGCATCATCTGGCTGATCACCCTGATGGTGCAGGTGTCGATGCACGGGCTGATCGAGGCCAACCGCCGCCGCCTGATGTGCCTGTCGATGTTCTGGCACTTCCTCGACGTCGTCTGGATCGGCGTCTTTTCCTTCGTCTATCTGTTGGGAGTTCTCGGATGATTTCGCAAGCACCCGCACATGAGGATGCCCACGAGGCTCACCACGGCCACAGCCACGGCCATCAGGCCGGCCATGGCACGTTCCGCAGCTACATGACGGGCTTCGTGCTCTCCGTCATCCTGACCGCCATTCCCTTCTGGCTGGTCATGGCCGGCGTCTTCGCGAGCCCCGTGCTGACGGCGGTGCTGGTGATGGGCCTAGGCGCGATCCAGATCGTCGTCCATATGGTGTTCTTCCTGCACATGAATACCAGGAGCGAGGGTGGCTGGACGATCATGGCGCTGATCTTCACGCTCATCATCGTCGCCATCGCGCTCTCCGGTTCGCTCTGGGTCATGCATCATCTCAACACCAACATGATGCCGATGAGCCCCGAGATGATGAAGAACATGCCGTGACCGTCACGAAGGGCCGGCGGCAGCGTCACCCGCAGGCTCCCTCGGAAAAATCGGCTGGACGGCATTATCGGGTAAAACGCGCGATCTTCACCGTCTGTCTGGTGCTGCTTGCCGCGGCACTTTCCGCACTCGGCACCTGGCAGGTCGAGCGCCTTGACTGGAAACGCGATCTCGTCGCCCGCGTCGACCGGCGTGTGCATGCGCCACCCGTGCCGGCGCCTGCACAGGCCGACTGGAAAAGGGTCAATGCCACCGATGACGAATATCGGCGGGTGACCGCGGTCGGAACGCTGGCGAACGACAAGGAAACGCTGGTCTATGCCTCGACCGCGCTCGGTCCGGGTTATTGGGTGATGGCGCCGCTGACGCTTGCCGACGGGACATCAATCCTCGTCAATCGTGGCTTCGTGCCGACCGACAGGCGCGACCCGGCCACGCGGCGCGAGGGGCAACCATCAGGCCCGGTCAAGATCACCGGGCTGATGCGGATGACGGAGCCGAAGGGATCGCTGCTGCAATCGAACGACGTCGCTGCCGACCGCTGGTATTCGCGCGATGTCGCGGCGATCGCTGAAAAGCGCGGCGTCGGTGCGCCAGCGCCCTATTTCATCGATGCCGATGCCACGGCCAACCCGGGCGGTCTGCCCGTCGGCGGCCTGACGATCATCGCCTTTCCCAACAACCATCTCCTCTACGCGATCACCTGGTACGGGCTGGCGGCGATGGTGCTGGCATTGCTCGTCTTCATTCTTCGCGGCGAGAGGGTAACTCGCATGATGCGGCGGTGATCATCCCTATGACGCGATCCGGCTGATCGCCTCGGCGAGCTGCGCCTGCGAAAAGGGCTTGCCCAGGCGCGGCAGGTCGACGATGCCGGCACCTTCGGGGATCTCGGCGTAACCGGTCGCGAGGATGATCGGCATGTCGGGCCATTCGCTGCGGATCGCCTGGGCGAGCTGCGCGCCGGTCATGCGCGGCATGGCATGGTCGCAGATCACCAGGTCGACCTGCTCTTTGCGCAGGATGTCGAGCGCCTCGGGACCCGCCATCGCCTCGAACACGGTATGGCCGAGATCCTCCAGCATCAGCGTCGTGTTCATCAGGACCAGACCATCGTCATCGACGGCGACGATGCGCAGCCGAGGCGTCGCATTTTCCTCCTGCCGCGGCCGGTCGGCAGCGGCCTCGGTCGTCTGTTCGACACTTGCGACCGGGAACCACAATTCGACTGTCGTGCCTTCGCCGAGGCTGCTCTTCATCATCAGGCGACCGCCCGACTGGGACGCAAGGCCCTGCACCATGGACAGGCCGAGGCCGGTGCCCTTGCCGACACCCTTGGTGGTGAAGAATGGCGTGATGGCCTGCTCCAGCGTCTTGGCATCCATGCCCTCGCCTTCGTCGATCACCGCGATGCGGACATAGCGGCCGGGCGGCAGCGGAATTTTGCCTGACGGCAGCGATTCTTCGGACGCGCGAAGCACGATCCGGCCGCCGGACGGCATGGCGTCGCGGGCATTGACGACGAGGTTCAGGATCGCCATCTCCAGCTGGTTCGGATCGGTCAGGATCGTCGGCAGCCTGACGGGGAAAGAGGTCTCGATCACGGTGAGCGGGCCGAGCGAACGGCTCAGCATATCCATCATGCCGCGGACCAGGCCGGAGACATCGATCGGCTCCATGTGCAGTTCCTGCCGGCGGGAAAAGGCCAGCATGCGCTGCGTCAGCGCGGCACCCCGCTGGGCGCCCTGCATGGCGTTGTCGACCAGCGATGTCAGCGAGAGATCCTGCGGCATGCGTTTCTTCAGAATTTCGAGACTGCCGAGCACAGCCATCAGCAGATTGTTGAAATCATGGGCGATACCGCCGGTCAATTGACCGATCGCCTCCATCTTCTGCGACTGGAAGAGCTCTTCGCGCGCCTGCTCCAGTGCCCGCTGGGTCTCCATCTTCTCGGTGATATCTCGGGTGATCTTGGCAAAACCGAGCACATGGCCTTCCTCGTCCCGGATGGCGTCGATGACGATGCTTGCCCAAAAACGGGTGCCGTCCTTGCGGACGCGCCAGCCTTCCCTCTCGAACCGGCCCTCGGCGCGCGCGATGCCGAGCGCGGTTTCCGGCAGGCCGGCTTCGCGGTCTTCGGCTGTATAGAAGGTCGAGAAATGCGTGCCGATGATTTCTTGCGGCCGATAGCCCTTGATCCGCTCAGCGCCGAAATTCCAACTGCTGACATTGCCCGTGGGATCGAGCATGTAGATCGCATAGTCCGACACGCCCTGGACCAGCCGGCGGAACTGTTCCTCGCTCTGGCGGATCGCCTGTTCGGCGGCTCGGCGTTCGGTCAGGTCGCGGGTGATCTTGGCATAGCCGATGAGCTCGCCAGAAGGACGACGGATCGGATCGATGATCACATGCGCCCAGAAGCGGCTGCCATCCTTGCGCTGGCGCCAGCCTTCTCCCTCGAAGCGACCGTGCTGCGCCGCCGTGGCCAGCGCGCGCGCCGGTAGTCCCGCGGCGCGGTCCTCTTCCAAGTAGAAACGGGAAAAATGCTCGCCGAGAATTTCTGGAGGCTTGTAACCTTTGAAGCGCTGGGCGCCGGTATTCCAGCTGGTGACGATGCCTTCGGGGTTGAGCATATAGATAGCGTAGTCGGTGATGGCGTCGACCAGAAGCCGAAAGCGTCCCTCCTCGTCAAGAGACGTGTCATGTCGATTCAGCACTTCCATCGGCCCCTCGGAGTCACCAGCGCATTATAACGCGGCAGCGGGCGGATGGTTCCGATATGGCGTCAAATTTTCAGACGGCCTTGACCTGCGGATAGGACCGCTCGCTGATCCGCTCGGCAGCGGCATAGGCCTGCGAGACGATCTCCGGCACGAGATCGATATCGGGCAGGCTGCCGAGGCCGAGCGGGCCGACGGCAAAGAGCCCGGCCACCGTCGAACCGTCCTCAAGGAAGGGCTCGCCGCGCGCATTGACCGCCAGTCCGAGCGACAGCTCGTCCGGCCTGGCGAGGCCGGCGGAAAGCAGGCTCTGCATCAGGGGCGCGGAAAGATCCGGCGCCTGGCAGCGGCAATCGATGATGCGCTCGGCATGGACGACCTCTTCGGCAGTGGAACCGGCCGGCGTGAAGAACAGGCCGCTCAGGCCCCGGCGGCCGGCGCGGCCGCGGCGCAGCACCGTGCGGCCTTCGGCGAGTTCGCGTCTCAGGCGCAGGTGCATGGCTTCTGGCAGGCGGTTGCGATGGCTGTCATAGATCGCCCTGAGATGGCGGTTGAACTGATGCTTGTCACGCGCCGGCAGCGAGCGCCAGAGCGAGCGGGCATGTTTCCGGAGGCCGTTCATCACCGATTGCCAGCTTCGCCCGGATTCCTCGGCCTCGCGACAGGCTTCACGGATGAAGCGGACGATCTCCGGCAGGCTCTGGGGCAGCGTTTCGGCGGGGAAGACCGGATCGGCGGAATTCGGCGTATGGCTCTGGGGCAGGAAGCCGCGCCTTGAAACGATCGTCACCTGGCCGGCATAACCGGAATCGCGCAGCTGCAGCAGCTGGTCGACGACGCGGATGCCGCTGCCGAGCAGAACCGCATGCGGCCGCGCGACGAGGCGCTGGGCCCTGATCGGCGAAACGTCCTCACCGCCGGCATCCGGCGCGGTCAGGCCGTAACCGGTGGCGAGGATGACGGTATCGAACAGCGGATTGGCGGGATTGGCGCTTTCAAGCAGGAAGCGGTTGCCATGGCTTCTGCGGATCGCCACGACCGGATCATTGCAGACCTGGACGGTGATGTCCCTGCGCGCGGCGAGCGCTTCCGAAAAGCGCTGGTAGACATAATCGCTGAAGATTTCCTTCGGCACGAAGATCTGCCGGAATCCGGGAATGGCGGCCGGCACGGCGGCGCGGAAGGCGGCATTGCTGCAGAGCCAGTCGTTGAAATCGTCATTGTCGCCGACCGAGACCGAGAGATCGCGGACGCGGGTGTTGAGGATCGTCGAGGAGCGGGCCGAGGCCAGCGCCTGGCCACCGCTGACCGACGAATTCGGATCGAACAGCTGCAGGTGGAAGGGGGCGCGCACCGTCTTCATCAACGCGATGGCCGTCATCATGCCGGAAAAGCCGCGCCCGACGATCGCAATGCGCGGCACCGCCGATATCTGCGCCGCCGCATTGGCTCTGGCGGAAAAAAGTCCCTGAACCGTCATCGCAACTCCTTTGCGGCTTCATCCGCACCCTGGGTCGATCGAGGTTTCAACGCATAAAACAGCGGTTCACGCGTTGATAAGGTTCATGCGGCCATTCACAACACCTGCCGCGACATCGGGGGCCGAACCAGCGGCCCCGCAAGAGAACTAGGGAAGCAATCACGCTCGTCCATAGTCTATCAAACTGGTAGTGTATGAAAGCGCTAAATGGCGCAGGTGGCAAGAGGCTTGTTGCCACATCTATTCAAGTTATTGAAATATAATACAATTTAGACGTATTCCGCGAAAGCTTGGCCGACCTTGCGCTCCCCGAACCGGGAATTGATCTTGAAAATGTCGGGTGGGCAGCGGCCTCAGCTACTCTCGCCCGGATATTGTTTTGCCTTCAGCAGGCCGGCCAGATGCACCGTGTTGCGCGCCAGCATGTCGACGGCTTTGGTCACGACCTTCGGCACCTTGTCGAGATCGACGAAATTGGTGGAACCCATTGCCTCGCCAACCCAATAGGCGACCGCATTGGCCGGAATGGTGAAGCCGACGTCGTTCAGCGCCTGGAAGAGCTCGGCCGACACATGATGGGCGCCGTCCTCATTGCCGACGACGGCAACGGCCGCGACCCTGCCATAGGAGACCATGCGGCCTTCATCGTCGGTCTCCTCGAGGAAGGCGTCCATCCGCTCCAGCGCCCGCTTGCAGACACTGGATGGCTGACCGAGCCAGATCGGCGTCGCCATCAGCAGGATATCGGCGGAGAGCACCTTGGCGCGAATATCGGGCCAGTCATCGCCGGTGCCTTCGTCGGAGGTGACGCCCGGCTTGACGTTGAAATCGGCGAGCCGGAGCACTTCGGTCACGACGCCGTGCGCGGACATCGCCTTGTCGACCAGTCCGATCATCCGGTCGGTCGAGGACGCGTCCTTGGCGTCGCTGGTCTTCAGCGTGGCGTTGAGGGCGAGGGCTTTGAGCGGCATGGGTCTCTCCGGCACCGGTCGACGGTTGTCATTCGCCTGCTGCAACCCGTTCGCGCGCAGATTGTTCCAGCCGGGGATGCGAGGGGACCTCACGTAAAAATAACCAACTGGTGAATTCTTTACTTGAACCCCCAAATGGAATCGGCAAAAGTGAAGGTGCTATCAATCCCTTCATGGATTTGCCGTCTTTTCGGGCCAGCGTCCGACCACACATCTATTGGAAAAAATACCGTGAGCAGCGATGCGTTAATACGCGCGACGAAGCCTTCGGCTTCGATGGCGCTTGCAACTGCGGCAGGCTGGGGCCGAGGCCTCTTCACCTTGGTGCGTATCACCATGATGGCCTTCCGCCACCCCTGGCAATCCGGCTTTGCGATCGGCGCCACGCTTGTGGCCTCCACCTTCCAGCTGATGATCCCGCGCCTTCTCGGCCAGGCCGTCGACCACACGCAGATGGCGATGAGCGGCGGTGCGGCGGGCCAGGCGGCACAGGACGCGCTTTTGACCACGGCGCTGCTGCTGCTCGGCGCCAGCGTGCTGCGCGGCCTCTTCACCATGGTGCAGAACTATTACAGCGAAGCCGTCGGCCATCACATCGGCTACGAGTTGCGGCTGGCCTGCTACGAGAAGATCCAGCGGCTCTCCTTCAGCTTTCATGACACCGTGCATTCCGGCGACCTGATCACCGTCGGCCTGCTCGATCTCGAAGGCGTGCGCATGTATTTCTCCACGGCACTCGTCCGGATGATCCTGCTGTCGATCCTGATCGGCATCGGCGCCTATATGCTGCTGTCGACCGATATCGTGCTCGGCCTCCTGGCGCTCTCCTTCGTGCCCTTCGTCGGCTGGCGCTCGTCGGTGACGCAACTCAAGCTGCGCGCCACCTGGCTCGACCTGCAGGAGCGGCTTTCGGTGCTGACCCGCATCATGGAGGAAAATCTCGGCGGCATTCGCGTCGTGCGCGCCTTTGCCGCCCACGAACACGAGATTTCGAAATTCGAGGCGGCGTCGAAGAGCGCGCTGGCGCTCGCCCATCAGCGCGTCGGCATCCGCGTCACTAATACCAGCGCCATGACCTTCTCCTTCTTCGCGGCGATGGGCCTGGTGCTCTGGGTCGGCGGCGGCAAGGTGATGTCGGGCGAGATCACCGTCGGCACGCTGGCCTCGTTCCTGACCTTCATGACCATCCTGCAGATGCCGGTGCGCCAGCTCGGCCTGATGGTCAATGCCTTTGCCCGCGCCTCCACCTGCGGCTCGCGCCTCTTCGCCCTGCTCGACCTCGACATCGCGATCAAGGATGCGCCGGATGCCAAGGAATTGGCGGTGACGGACGGCGTGCTGCGCTTCGAGAATGTCAGCTTCGCCTATCCGGGTTCCGAAAAACGCACCGTGCTCGACGATGTCTCCTTCGAAGCCAGGCGCGGCCAGACGATCGGCATTGTCGGGCCTCCCGGCAGCGGCAAGTCGACGATCGCCCATCTCATTCCCCGCTTCTACGACGTCAGCGGCGGCAAGATCACGATCGACGGCCAGGACATCCGCAAGGCGACGCTGCAATCGCTGCGCCGGGCGGTCGCCGTCGTGCAGCAGGATTCCTTCCTGTTCACGACGACGATCGAGAACAACATCGCCTATGGCGACCCGTGGGCGAAGGAAGGCCGCATCGAACGCGCCAGTGAAAGTGCTCAGCTGCACAATTACGTGCTCGGCCTGCCCACGGGTTACGGTACCGTCGTCGGCGAGCGCGGCGTTTCGCTGTCCGGCGGCCAGCGCCAGCGTCTTTCGATCGCGCGTGTGCTGATGCTGAAACCGGCGGTGATGGTGTTCGACGATTCGACGGCGGCAATCGATGCCGCCACCGAGCAGCGCATCCGCGGCGCCATGCGCCGCTATGCGGCCGACCGCGTGACGATCGTCGTCGCCCACCGCCTGAGCTCGCTGATGCATGCCGACCAGATCCTGTTCGTCGAGGACGGCCGGATCGTCGAGCGCGGAACGCATGAAGCGCTGCTTTCGCTCGGTGGGCGCTACAAGGCGCTCTACGACCTGCAAGTGCGGCCGGGCGACGAGGTCTTGAGCGCCTAGCAATGAATTCCCTTCTTCTGCCCCCGGGGAGAAGAGCGGACAAGCAATACTATGCAGGCCACCGGACGTGATGGCCGCGGGAGGAATGGCATGGCCGAGGAACTGGAAACCGAGCGTCCCGACGTTCGCGAGGATGGACGCCGCCCGCCGCGGGCGGTGGTCGGTTCGCACCGCGTCGAGGAGGAGATGTTCGGCAAGGCCTTCGACGGCAATATCGTCAAGCGCATCTGGGTTTTCGTTCACCCCTATCGCCGCCAGGTCCTGTGGTCCGTCGTCGCCGTTCTGACCTTCACGATGATGCAGCTCACCATCCCGCTGATCATCCGCTATGCCATCGACCATGGCATGTCGCCGGGCGGCAACCATTCGGCCCTGGTCTGGTCGATCGTCGCCTTCACCGTCGCCATATCAATCAACTATGCGGCAAGCTACGCACAGGAGACGCTGGTCGGCGGCGTGGCCGAGGACGTGCTCTTCGATATCCGCAAGGCGATGTTTTCGCATCTCCAGCGCGTCTCGCTGTCCTTCATGGACAAGACCGAAGTGGGACGGCTGATGTCGCGCCTGCAGGGCGACGTCAACTCGATGCAGGAATTCCTCGAAACCTCGGTGCTGTCGGTCGGCGACATCGTGCTGCTCTTCGGCATCGTCTTCGTGATGCTTTATCTCGATTTCAAATTGGGGCTGCTGACGCTCTCGGTGCTGCCGGTGCTCTTTATCGTCCGGCTATTCTGGCTGCCGCTGGCGCGCAAATCCTTCATGGCCGCGCACGAGACCAATTCAGTTGCCGCGGGCGCACTCGCCGAAGCGATCCACGGCGTGCGCGCCGTCCAGAGCATGGACAGGCAGGGCGTCAACTTCACGCTCTACGACGACAAGGCGCGCGCCAACCTCAAGACGCATCTGACGGCGGCGCGCTACGCGCAGGTGATGGTGCCGATCGTCGACAGCCTGACCGGCGTGGCGATGGCGCTCGTCATCGTCGTCGGCGGCGCCCGCGTTCTCAATCAGGCGCTCGATGTCGGCGTGCTCGTCGCCTTCCTGTTCTACATCCAGCGCTTCTTCGACCCGATCCGTTCGCTGACCCTGCAATATTCGGTGATGCAACGCGCCATGGCGTCGGGCCAGCGGTTGACCGAAGTGCTCGACGTGCCTGTCGACATCAAGGACGCACCCGACGCCAAGGCCTTGTCGCGCGACATGGACGGATCGGTGGAATTCAAGGATGTGGTGTTCGGCTACAATCCGAAACATCCGGTGCTGAAGCATGTCAGCTTCAAGGTCAATCCCGGCGAGACGGTGGCGCTGGTCGGGCCGACGGGGTCCGGCAAATCGAGCTGCATGTCGCTGATCCACCGCTTCTACGACGTGCAGCAGGGTCAGGTGCTGGTCGGCGGCGACGATGTGCGTGATCTGACGCAGGATTCGCTCGGAGCGCAGATCGCCATGGTGTTGCAGGAACCCTTCCTCTTTACCGGCACAGTCTTCGAAAACATCCGCTACCACAAGCTGGAGGCGACGCGCGAACAGGTAATCGAGGCGGCGAAGGCCGTCGGCGCGCACGATTTCGTGATGCGCCTGCCCGATGGTTACGACAGTGTCCTCGGCGAGCGCGGCGGCAACCTTTCGCTCGGCCAGCGCCAGCTTTTGAGCTTTGCCCGCGCATTGGTGGCGGACGCGAAGATCCTGGTGCTCGACGAGGCAACGGCCAACATCGACAGCTATACCGAGATGCTGATCCAGAAGGCGCTGGTGAAGCTGCTCGAAAACCGCACCGGCCTCGTCATCGCCCATCGCCTCGCAACGATCCGCGAGGCGGACCGCATCATCGTGCTGCAGAACGGCGAAATCATCGAAAGCGGCGACCACCGTCAGCTAATGAAGAACGGCAAGCTCTATTCAAAGCTCTACAATCTGAATTACTCCTCCTTCGACGACATTCCCGAAGACGTGCTGGAAGAGACGACGGCAGCGGAGTCGGCGACCTAGCGCATCGTACTTTCCGAAATTCGGAATCGATTTTCGGAAAGTACGGTGCGAGGATTGAAAGTGTAAGAGCGACCTTTGTGCGTCCGTGAGGACGCACGGCGCTCTAATCTCAGGTGACATGCATTAATGCATGTCGCAAAGTTTGAACGAACAAACGCCTTGCTGCCGCATTTATTTCCTATCGGGGGACGAGTGCCACTGAGGAGAATGTTATGAAGAGAGTTATTAGCAGCCTGTTGATCGCAACGGCCATTGTGGGATTGGCCATTCAGCCCGCTGCCGCGCGTGATCGCCATCACCACGATGACACGGGCCGGGCCATCGCTGGCGGCGTTGCCGCAGGCGTCGTCGGCGGTCTGATCGGTGGCGCGATCGCCAATAGCGGCCCTCGCTACGTCGATGGTCCGCGTTATGTCGAACCCGCGCCGCGATGCTGGTATGAGGACCGCGATGTCCGCAACCGCTACGACGGCGGCTATCATGTCGAAACCGTAAGGGTCTGCGAGTAGCGGGAAGACCTCGCCTGCCATTGGCGGCGCGGATCTGGTCATTCGTCGTCGCCGCTGATTTTCGCCCATCAACCGAGGCTGCATCCGGCAGCCTCGGTTTTTCTTTGCCTGGGCCAATGCAGTTTGGTTCGCAGTCCCTCCCAAAAGCAAAAAATTCCGGCTGCCTCGACCGCCTGTCATCCGGCTGTTAGAGACGACCAATAGCTGAAAGCCGATGAATGATGGTCCAGTGAACGGCAGCAAGACGCCAAAGAAAGAACGCATGCGCTTCGTCAGCGCCGAGCAGGTGGCGCGATTGGCGGGCGTTTCGCGCTCCGCCGTCTCGCGCACCTTCACGCCAGGCACCAGCGTGGCGCCTGCAACGCGCGAAAAGGTGCTGCAGGCGGCGCAAGAACTCGGCTACCATGTCAACGACCTGGCGCGCGGCGTGCTTGCCAATCAGAGCCGCCTGGTCGGCATCGTCGCGACCCGGCCGGAAGTGGGTTTTCGCGCACATCTGGCCGCAGCGCTTGCCAAATGCCTGATAAAACGCGGCAGCATCCCGATTCTCATCAACACTGGCCAGACGGAAGACGAGCTGCTCGCCGCCCAGAAGATGCTGATCGGCCACCGCGCCGAGGCGATCATCATCCTGTCCGGCTCGCCACCGGCGAGTTTCTTCGAACTGGCACAGCGAAATGGCCAGCCGCTGGTGGTGATCGGCCGTTCCGAACCCGACGCCGACCATGTGCGCGCCGGCAACTCCGAGGCCTCCCGCAAGGCGGCGACGGCCTTTTACGAAAGCGGCAGACGGCGGCTGGCGGTCATCGGCTCCAACACCGGAACGCCGTCCATCATCGAGCGCGAAAGCGCCTTCCTGTCGACAGCCGGTTCGCTCGATGTCTCCGTCGTCGTCGGACGCGGCGGCGATTCCGACTATGACGGCGGCGTCACCGCCGCACGCGCGCTCTTTTCGCAGACAATAAAGCCCGACGCGGTCTTCTGCGCCAACGACCAGATCGCTTTCGGACTGATGGATGTCGTGCGCCTGGAAGCGCGACTGCGCATCCCCGAGGATGTCGCCGTCATCGGCTTCGACGACGTGCCGGAGTCCTCCTGGCTGAGCTACCGGCTGACCACCTTCCGCCAGGATCCGCTGACCATGGCGCAGCGCGCCGTCGAGCTGATGGAGCGGCGGCTTGAAAACCCGGGCTTGGCTCCAGGTTACGAACGCGTCATTCCCGAGCTCGTCATCCGCCAGAGCTTCAGACCCTGACCTCTCCCCCGCCTTTTCGCAGGCGCCATCCTGTGGCAAGAAGAGCTGACGCTTTATTTGACGCATGTCGTTATCCCAAAACCGCTGCACAGTTTTGGGCGACATGCATTGGGGAGGAAGATCGCCGCAGATGAGGGGAATCCGCCAGCTCGCCGAGCATCTCGACATTTCGATCGGAACGGTGTCCCGTGCGCTGAACGGCAAGCCCGACGTCAACGACGAGACGCGCCGGCGCGTGCTCGCCGCCGCCGAGGAGCTCGGTTATGTCGCCAACCAATCCGGCCGCAGCCTTCGCCAGGGCATGACCAACGTCATCGGGCTGATGCTCGAAGTGAGCCGCGAGACGATCGAAAACAGCGACGACTTCTTCCTTGGCGTCACCGACGGGCTGCAGAGCGTCTTTTCCCGTCACAAGCTTGATCTCGTCATGCTGCCCTGCCCCGATGACGAGGACCCGCATGAATATCTGAAGCGCATGGTGGCGCGCCGGCTTGTCGACGCGCTGATCCTCTCGGCGACACGACGAACCGATAGGCGCATCGAGCTTCTGGAAAAGGCCCGCATCCCCTTCGTGGCGCTCGGGCGCAGCGCGTCGGGCGGCAGCTACACCTGGATGGACCTCGATTTCGAGGGCGTGGCGGCGCGCGGCGTCGACCGACTGGTCGCCAAAGGCCACCGGCGGATCGCGGTAGCTGCCCCCTCCTCCGACATCAATCTTGGCTATCTCTTCGTCGACGCCTACCGCCAGGCGCTGCAACGGCACGGTATTGCCTTCGACCCGGCCCTCGTCATCCGGGTCAAGTCGAGCGAACAGGGCGGTTATCAGGCCGGCCACGAATTGCTGATGATCGAAGAGCGGCCGACGGCGATCATCCTGATCCACGAGCTGATGGCGATCGGGCTTTACCGCCGGCTTGCCGAGGCCGGCATCGTGCCAGGCCGCGACCTCGCCGTCGTCGGTTTCCGCGAGGAGCCGCGCACGCATTTCCTGCAGCCGACTCTGACCTCCTTCCGCATGTCGCTGCGCGATCTCGGCGCGCAGCTCGGCGAAACCCTGCTCGCCACCATGCCGGCCTATGCCGATCATTATCCGCAGGGCGCCCGAAACAGGATCTGGCCGCTGGAACTCGTTCCCGGCGAAAGCGACGCTTTCACCCTCAATCAAAAAAATAGAGCATGATATCGTCGGAAAACCGTCAGGCATGATCAGGACCGGCGCTACTTATCAGATCTCAATGATGTATCGCATCCTGCTACCTACGCCGGATACTTAGCCGTCACCCCCAGTTGCGGCTTGCTGCAAAGGCGACTCCGGCTTCGGCGCGTGCGGTGCCTCTGGTCCCAAGGCTGTCGCGTTGCCTTTTCGGCAATCAAAACATCGAAAATCAGCGCTTTTTCGCAACGCCGTCCTTTGCCATATTCGTCTCAAGTGAAGAGTGAGGTGCCGCCGGATGGCCTATGTCATTACCGATCCCTGTATCGACGTTAAGGATGGCGATTGCACGGTCGCCTGTCCCGTGGACTGCATCTACGAAGGCGGACGGATGTTCTATATACACCCAGGCGAATGCATCAATTGCGGCCTGTGCCTGTCGGTCTGTCCGGTCGATGCCATTTCATGGGACGAGGAAATTCCGCAGGGCCGAGTGCAGTTCAAAGCCGTCAATCAGGACTTCTTCGGCCCCGACGTCACCAACTGGGGCTCGCCCGGCGGATGGGACAAAAACCATACGACCAATCGCGATCACCCGCTCGTCGCCGCCTATGAAAGAGCCTGATGAAGACAGGCCTCTCGATTGAGAACGGAGATCGACATGACAGCAGCAAAGATCGGTGGCGTCGTCGCAGCCATACCTACCCCCTTCACCGAAAACAGAACCGTCGATCTGGATGCTTTCCTTGAACACGGCCGCTGGTGCCTGGCGGAAGGATGCGATCTTCTCAATGTGCTGGGAACGACGGGCGAGGCTAACGCACTCTCTACCGTGCAAAGAAGCGCGCTCATGGCCGCCGCCGCAAAGGGCCTCGATGGCGGCAAGATGATGGTGGGCACCGGAACGCCCGATCTTGAAACGACGATCGCCTTGACACGGCAGGCTTACGAGCTGGGTTATGCCGCCGCGCTCCTCCTGCCGCCTTACTACTACAAGCCGGTCCAGGATGATGGGCTTTTTGCCTGGTTCGATCACCTCATTCGAGAGACGGCCGAAACGCCTATCGGCCTGTATCTCTACAATTTCCCGCAGTTGACAGGCATCGAGTTCTCACCTGCCCTGGCAGCAAAACTCATCCAAATGTTTCCCGAGCGCATCCGCGGCGCAAAGGATAGTTCAGGCAATCTGGACTATGCCCGTAGGCTCGCACGAATTCCCGGCTTTGCCGTCTTCCCGAGCAACGAGGCAGCTCTTGCCGAGGCGGAAAAGGATAATTTCGCCGGCTGTATTTCGGCAACCGTCAATATCGACCCGCAATCCTCGGCAAGGCTATGGAAGAACCAGAGCGATCACGCGACCCTCGATAGGGTCGGAAACCTCAGGCAGGCGATCGCCGCTCACCCGCTCATTCCGGCGGTCAAATATCTCGTCGGCAAGCGGACGGGCCATGCGGTATGGGGCAATGTATTGCCACCGAACCTGAAAATCGCTGAAGCGGCAAGCCTGGACGCGCTGGACACGATCGCCGCCGAGTTGACGAGCGCAGGCTAAAGCATGTCGCGCAAAAGTGTGCAGCGGTTTTGCGCTAACGATATGCGTAAAAACAAAGACCTAAAGCGCGAGGAGCGAATCTGAAAGATCGCGACGCCCTTTAGATACCCGACCTTCTCACCACCGCGAGTAGTAGCTGCGGATTGCAGCCGACAGACTCCCGGCAAGCTGCCGTTCGCGCCGAAGGCGGGGCAAATCGGCCCTTGCCTGCTCGCGCAGTTCCCGCCGCGCTCCATCAAAATCGACGGTGGTCAAGCGACCGTCCCTCATGATTTCGCGCCCGCCGACGAATAGCCCCTTGGCCTGGGCTGATGTCATGCGGGTCAACAGCACCTCGGCCCCATCGATATCGTCAAACAGGCTGTCAGCCGTCAACGCATCATAATCGATCACCACGATATCCTGGCCGGCCGGTGCGTTGAGTACCTTGGCGCCGATGTGAATGGCGGCATCGAAAATCCGGTCGGCGGTGAACCGGCGATTGAGCTCGCGTCCGCCGTGCAGCAGGTGGATAAGCCGCATTTCGCGCCAGAGATCCTGATCGTCGTCGAAGCCTGACCCGTCGAGGCCAATGGCAAGAGCCGGCCCTTTCTCTGCCACGAGCGAAATCGGCGCAACGCCGGAGCGCAGACGCAGATTGGCCGAGGGATTGCTGACGAGCTGCACACCCCTTTCCGCCAGAAGCTCGCATTCCGCCGGCTGCAACTGCACGCCATGGGCAACCGCCAGCCGCGACGACAGGAAACCGATCTCATCGAGGTAGTGGACGACACCCTGCGGAAAACGGCGATCCAGCCATTGTCGCTGCCGGGGGCTTTCCAGAAGATGCATGTGGATGCGCCGGCCGTTGACCGCTGATGCTTCGGCGATCGCCTCAAGCAGGGCGTTGGAACACCATTGTGGACCGACCGGCCCGTATTGAACATCGACCATCGGATTGGAATTTGCCGCCGCCACCGCGTCGACGGCGGCGATCTGTTCCGCGACCGGCGCATAGGCCGGGATGCTCGGCGACAGAGCCTGCCAGTCGTCCTCGCTCAGCAATGGCTTCAACTTCTCCGGCCCGCCGCCATAGGCCCAAGGGTCGAAATCGAGCAGCGGGCAGGACAATCCCAGGCGAATGCCGACTTCCCCCGCGGCACGGATGACGGCGGCGGCTTCATCACCGAGCCGGTTGATATTCAGCGAATTGTGGCAATGCATCGTCGCGCCCACACCGGTTTGCGCCAGGCGCGCGAACGCCACCAACGCTTCCAGATAGGCATCGGTTCGCGGTCGCAGGCGCATGCCCGGTATCCAGACCTCAAGAGCATCGTCGACGGCGCCGAAATCGAGCGTGCGGATACCATATCCGTGGTCATGGGCGTTGACGGGCGACGGCATCACCAGATCGCCGGGGCCGAGCGCGGCAAGCACGCTTCGCGCGACGGGAAACCGTGCGGCGCCATCAAAACGTTCCGCAGGCTGATGGCCAGGGCGAAGCAGCAACCGGGCTGATGGGGTCATCTTCTTACCTCTGGATCACAGTCTGGATTTTGTCGCTGAACTTCTTCAGCTCGACGCTCATCGACTCGATCACCACCTCGGTCGCGTGGGTAAGCTGGCGATGACGCGGCACAACGATGCCGACCTGCAGATCGTGCAATCGCGAACCGGCAATCGGCAAAGCGACGACCTCTCCGGCCTCAAGCTCTTCCAGAAGGCCAAGCGGCGTGAAGAAGGCGACCCCCTCACCAGACAGGATCAGCGGCTTCAGCATCATCTGATTGTTGGTCGCCACCACCGTACGGCCGACACGGTTGAGCGCACCGAGCTCGACGGCGATCATCGAGCTCATGACCTCATTGTCGAGCTGCAGCAGCAGCTTGAACTGCGCGCATTCCTGCAGCGTGACGGATTTCTGCCGCGCCAGTGGATGATTACGCGATACCATCGCCATCAGCGGCATCGGAACGCCATAGACCAGCTTGATGTCATGCGGCCGGGCAAGATCGAAGGTGACGCCGATATCGGCGTCACCGTCGGCCAGGAAATGGAAAATGCTGGTGTAATTGTCGTAGCGAATGCGAAAATCGACCGCCGGATGCCGCCGGTGGAAGCCCATGACGAATTCCGGCAGGAACTGGATGGCGAGACTATCGAGGGAGGCAATATGGACTCGGCCGGCGCACTTGCCCTGAAGGTCGCCGAGATCGGATTTCATGATCTCGTATTTCAGCAGCGTGTCCTTGGCATGCTTCAGCACGATCTCGCCGGCCGCCGTCAATCGCAGGCCGTCGGAGAAACGTTCAAACAGCGGTGCTCCAAGCTCGTCCTCCAGCTTCTTGATCTGCCGGCTGACGGCCGAGGTCGCCACATGCAGTTCGTCCGATGCCTTGCGGATCGACCCTGAACGCGCGACTTCAGCGAAATATTTCAAGATACTAGCGTGCATGAGGGGCCCTCGATATGCCGGAAGCTATACCATGCTCATCGTCCCCGCCAAACGGGCGCCCGTTTCTGCTGGAAGGCGGCGACGCCCTCCAGCGCATCCTCGCTTTGCAGCGCCTTGACCAGCGCCGGCGTCCGCAAGGCCTGTGCCTCTGCGGGGCTCAGATGGCCGGTCCGGTTCACCGTCTGCTTGATCGCGCGCAGCGACAGCGGCGCGCAGGCAACGATATCGGCAACCCAGCGATCAACGGCCGCATCCAGCTCGATCGCCGGAACCACCTCGTTGACAACCCCGAACCCCGCCATCTCGGCGGCACTAAACTGCCGGCCGGTCAGCATGACGGCCATCGCCCGGTTGAAGGCGATCTTTCGTTGCAAGAGCACCATGCCGCCATCCAGCGGCATGCGCCCGACGCGGGCTTCCGGCAGGCCGAAACGAGCCGTTTGCGCGGCAATGACGATGTCGCAACCGAGCACCATCTCGAAGCCGCCACCGAGTGCAAAGCCGTTGACGCGGGCGATGACAGGCACATCGAGAGACCGGCGAAACGCCAGCCCGCCGAAGCCGTTCACCCGGCTCGCCGCCCAATAATCGAGGCCGGAGCTACCGCTCCCCCCCTTCAGATCGGCGCCGGCGCAAAAGGCTCTTTCCCCGGCTCCGGTCAGGACGACGCAGCTGATGTCGTCTCGCGCTTCGATCTCGCGCCAGATCGTCTCCAGCTCCTGCTCCGTCGCGGCATCCACCGCATTCATGCGGTCGGGACGGTCCAGGGTGACGCGGGCGACACGATCTGCGACGGAAAACCCGACACTCATGCCGCATTTCCCTGCAGCCTGCCGAGAGAACCGAGGATCTCGTCATTGTGCTGGCCGAGCTGCGGCGGCGAAATGCGCACCGCGACCTCAGCCGCCGACATGTCGATCGGCGAGCCGATGAGGCGGATCGGGCCGGCTGACGTCTCGCCGGCCTCCAGGATCATCTTGTTGATGATCGTCTGTTCGTCCTTCAGCGCTTCCGGCAGGGAGCGGACAGGCGCGCAGAGGATGTCGACGTCCTCCAGGCGCTGCAGCCAATGGGCCGTGGTATTTTTCGCGAAATTGTCGTGGAAGATCGTTTGTAGCTCCGGCCGCCGCGCCATCTGCGCGTCGAAATCCTTGTAATGCGGGTACTGCGACAGATCCTCGATCTCAAGCGCGTTGCAGATGTCCTGAAGCGGGTTCTGCTTGAACGCGCCGACCATGACGATGGCACCGTCAGTGGTTTCGAACACGCCTGTCAGCGGGAAAGCGCCCCAATTGAGATCCTTCTGGCGCATCAGATGGGTCGTACCTTCCTGCATCTGCATGGCGAGCATGGAGTTATAAAGGCTGACGGCGACCTGCTGGCCTTCGCCGGTCTTGTCGCGCTGCAGGAGCGCCAGGAGGATGCCCTGAACCAGATGCATGCCGGCGGAATAATCGGCAAGCGGCGTGGCATAAATCGAAGTCGGGTGGCTGCTGTCCGACTTGCGGCGCATGACGCCCGATACAGCCTGCGCCAGCACGTCCTGTCCACCCTTGTGCTGGTAGGGGCCGGTCAGGCCGAAGCCGGTGCCAACCGCATAAATCAGTTTCTTGTTGATCTTCTTCAGGTCCTCGAAGCCGAAGCCCATGCGCTCCATGACACCGGGACGGAAGTTGTTGACGACGACGTCGGCCGTCTCGAGCAATGTGAGCACGGTTTCGCGCGCCTCGGGCTGCTTCAGGTCGAGTGCCAGGCTCTTCTTGTTGCGGTTCAACGAGCAGAAGACCGGGTTGTTCAGGCCATCCGGATCGGAGCCGAGCGACCAACGGGAGAGATCACCGATACGGACCTTTTCGATCTTGATGACTTCGGCGCCATAATCGGCCAGCACCTGCGTGCAGGAGGGCCCGAGCATGACCTGGGTGAAATCGATGACGCGAATGCCGTCGAGGGGGAGAATGGTCATTCTGCGGCCTCCAGATAGGTAGCGTTTTCGGATGGTACGTCGCCGGGATCGGCCCCCTGCGCCCGCATCTGTTTCTGAATTGCCTTGATGTCGGCCTTGCGCACGGTCGTGCCGGCATTGAGTGCGACGACAGCGGCAACGCCTGCTGCCTCACCCATGGCCATGCAAGGCGGAATTTCGCGGCTGGATTTCTGCGCCTGCGGCGTTGCCGAGTAATGACGGCCAGCGACGATCAACTGATCGATCTCCTTCGGCAGCATTGCCCGGTAAGGCGTGTAGTAGTCGCGGCCACGGCAGACCGTGTCGGCGAAGTGCCGCCGGCTCATGACATCGTCCTTCGTCACGACATAGTCGCCTTCCAACTGCCGTGTCTGGCGCACGCCGGTCTGCGGCGCGAAATCGACGACATAGGCACTTTCGAAGCCCGGCATTTTCTCTCGCGCGAAGTCCAGCAGTCGAGCGATACGCGCGCGGCCTTCCAATTCTGCCCGCGTCAAGTCCTCGACCTTGAGGCCGCTCAGCTTCGGCATATGCGGGCAGTTGAGCCAGACGACGCCCGGCAGTGGCGTCTTCAGCCACCAGAAAGACCAGCAACCGCCGATGAGACGCTTGGCTTCGTGATCCACCAGCTTGAAGGCTTCCGGATCTTCACGCTCGAACCGCTCGGCCGCATCCGTGTCGATACCGCCCCAACGCGAAACCGTCGTCAGGATAAAATTGGATTCGATATGCGAGGCACCGGCACTGGCGGCGACATCAAGATCGCCCGTGGTATCGATGACCACATCACCGAGGATTGCTTCCATGCCCGCCTTGGTCTGGCAGATCACACCCTTGATCGTCCTGTCCTCGACGATTGCGGAGGAGAACCAGCTATGGGTTCTGAGCTTGACGCCAGCAAGAGCCAGAATGTCGTAGGAGGCACGCTTGAAGGCGTCGGGGTCGAAGGCTGCGGAAAAGCATATCGGATGCGGCATGGACGGCGTGTGAAAGTCGAACAGTCCCCAGCGCGCCCAGCGCTGCCAGGCTTCCGGCGTATCGCGGAATTCGATCAGACGGTCGCGGTCGGTCGGCGTGACGCACAGACCCCAGAGCTTCATGCGCTCGATCATTTCCATGCAGATGCCGCGCACGGTGATTTCGAGCTCGTTGATCATATCGTCGAGCACCAGCACCATGCCGCCGGCGGCGAGACCGCCGACATAGGGATAGCGCTCCAGCAAGGTCACGCTCGCACCGTTGCGGGCCGCCGACACTGCCGCCGAGATCCCGGCTGGGCCGCCACCGACCACGACGACGTCGGAGCGATCGACCACTTTGATGTCGCGCGCAGGCTGATGGATTGTCTCAATCATTGTCGTTTTCTCCTGGTTGCGCGTGCTCAATGCGATCCGGCCGGCTTCCAGCGCACGACCTTCGTCTCGACGACCGAGACCAGGGCGAAGAGGACCACCGCCAGAAGGGCTGCGATCACAACGGTCGCGTAGAGAAGCGGCGAGCGGAAATTATAGGTGGCCTCGATGATCAGGGCGCCGAGACCGAAACTCGAACCGATCCATTCTGCGACGATCGCCCCCATGACGCTGCTGGTTGCGGCGATCTTCAAGGCGGCGAACAGGAAGGGCAACGAGCTCGGAAACCGCACTTTCCAGAGGATCTCCGAATTGGTGGCGGACAGAACCCGCATCAGGTCGAGCATGGCGGGACTTGCCGCCCGCAGCCCCTGGACCATGTTGACCAGCGTCGGAAAGAAGCAGATCAGACCGGCGATGATGATCTTTGGCGCCAGTCCATTGCCGAAGATCAGCACGAGGATCGGCGCAAGTGCGATGATCGGGATCGCCTTGATGAAGACGGCGATCGGGTAAAATGCCTTTTCCGCCGTCGTGCTATGCACGAACCAGACCGCCAGCAGGATGGCGACGAGGTTACCGAACAGAAAGCCGAGGGTGGCTTCGAGCAGCGTCGGCAGGAAATTCCGCCACAGCGTTGCGGCATTGTCGCGAAAGGCGAGCACGACGTCGGCCGGGCTCGGCGCCATGAAGGTCGGGATCTTGAAGATCCAGATCACCACTTGCCAGAGCACGACGAGGCCGAGTCCAGCCAGGATCGCCGGCAGATTTCTCGACAGGGTGCCCATGGTGGCGTCGAGGATCGCGACCTTGCGCGGGGTGGATGCGGGCGCGGAACGCGCTTCGGAAGAGACCACGTTGCTCATAGGCATTCCTCCAGCAGAGCGCGCAGATGCGCCGTCACCTGAATGAATTCCACCGTGTCTCTCATGGCGAGCGAACGCGGATAGGGAAGGTCGACCTTCATGAACTCCTTCACACGGCCGGGATGCGCCTGAAGCATCAGCACATGCTGGCCAAGGAAGGCTGCTTCGGGGATGGAGTGAGTGACAAATAGGATCGTCGTGCCCGTCTCCTGCCAGAGCCGCAGCAATTCCTCGTTCAGCTTGTCGCGGGTGATTTCGTCGAGCGCGCCGAACGGCTCGTCCATTAGCAGGATGCGCGGCCGCGTGACCAGCGCCCGCGCGATGGCGACGCGCTGGCGCATACCGCCGGAAAGCTCATGCGGCAGGGCGTTCTCACGTCCCTTGAGCCCGACCATCGCCAGCAGCTCCGCCGGGTCGGCAAAGGAGCCTGCCGCATGCTTGCCGACCTCGATCGGCAGGCGGACATTGTCGATGACGCTGCGCCAGGGCAACAGAGTGGCGTCCTGGAACACGAAGGCGAAATCGCGGCCCTCCCGTGCCTCGCGCGGCGAGCGCCCGAGCACCGAGACCGAACCGCCGTTGATGTGCACGAGATCGGCGATACAGCGCAGCAGGGTCGATTTTCCACAACCTGAAGGGCCGAGCATCGTCACGAACGCCCCCTCGGGAATATTCACCGACACGTTGGAAAGAGCGGTGATCTCGTTGTCCTTATCGCCAAAACGGATGTCCAGATTGGCGACGGATACGGCGAGCGGCGATCCGGCTGGCAGCGGATCTGGCCGTTTGACGGTGGCGGCGGCAGTCATGGCCGTTCACCCCACCTGCTTGCGGATATCGGCCGTCGCATCGAGTATGGCGAAGCTCGCAACGTCATCGACGGTCGGAACCGTCCCGGTGAACTGCTTGAGGTCGGCATAGGCCTTGATCTGCGCAGCCCAGTTTTCCCTGTTCATCGCCCCCCAGCCGAATTGCTTGGTGGTGTCGCCGAAGGAGAATTTCGCAATCGGACCGACGGCTTTGAGTTCGCTTGCCTTATCAAGGTTGGGATAGGTCTCGATCAGCATGTCGACCGCCTCTTCCGGATGGTCGCGGACATAGCCCCAGCCCTTTGCGGCTGCCGTGGTGAAGCGCACCAGCACGTCGGCATGTTTGTCGAGCTGTTCGTCGGTGGTGTAGTAGACATTGGCATAGAGCTGCAGCCCAGCGTCCCAGAGCATCATGTCGACGCGGTCGTCACCCAGGACCGAAAGGGCATTGGTGTTGGTGATCCAGCCGGTGACGGCGTCGGCCTGACCGGTCAAAAGCTGGTTCATGTCCGACCCCATATTGACCATCGTCACCTGATCCTCGGCGATGCCGTTCTTGGCGAGCAAGGCGCGAAGCAGGATAAAAGCCGTCGGCTGCGTAGCGATCGTCTTGCCGATCATGTCGTTCGGCTCGCGGATAGGCGCTTTCTTCAGCGAAAAATAGGTGAAGGGATGTTTCTGATAGCCGGCCAGGAAGGCTTTGACGGGGATGCCGGCGGAGCGCGCCAGCATCACCGACGGGCTGGAAGAGATTTGGCCAAGCGTCGATTGCCCCGCCGCGACACCGGCGACGCCATCGACATTCGGGCCGCCGGGAACGATTTCCAGCTCGACGCCCTGCTCCTTGAAGAAACCCTTCCTCTGCGCAACGACTTCACCGATCACGCCGTTGGAGACCAGCCAGCCCAGTTGCATTTTCACCTGGGCGACGTCCTGGGCAAGGCCCGCGCGCACGCCGATGAGCGTCTGTGCTGCGGCCAGGCCGCCCACCGTTGCGACATTGGATATGAAGCGACGGCGGTTCATCATGAAATGAGACATAATAGTTCCCCTATTTGTTCCCCCCGGTCCGACTTTATCGTCGTGTACCGAAGCTCATTTGCCGAGTGCCTGGGGAGGATGGGGAATTTTGGCGTTCTAATAAAGAACAATTATTCGCTATATGAATTGCCAAAAAGGCAACACAGGCGGATAGAACCTGCGGGGACACCGCCCATCGAAGCTCAGAATGCTGTTCGTATTGGAGCTATCAGATAATTACGCGATCTTGGTTTGTCCATTTTGCAGATTGATTCATCGAAATCATTACGCAATTTTCAGGCCTTCCAAACCAAACTTGGGCATCCGCGGCATTTGATTTGGGCATCTTTCCGAGCGGTACACACAAAAGCCCGCCGGAGCGGGCTTTCGAGGACGGATTGAATGGGTTTGGTACGCCCTTCACTCCAGCCACCGCCGATCTTCGTGATAATTTTTGCCGGAAAATCCTCCCGGCAAGAGGATTGCAACGAGAATATTATAATTCTTTCACACAAGAATCGCAACCAGGAGGATAAAATGCCTACCAGAATCCTCCCGGCAGGAGGATTTCTCTCGGCATCTTATAACCCTCTATTGCATGCCAGGCGAAGAGCGATTATATTTTTGCCAGCCATATCCCCCCAACAGGAGGATTAGATGATGCAAAATATGAAGACTCTGGGCCGGTCGACTGCCTCGCTTCTTACTGCGCTCCATGATGAGAGAAGAACGATCTTCTCTTTGGACGACGCCGTCCGGATTTTGGGCGGCACGAAAAAAGCCGTGTCTAACTTGCTGTCAAAAGCGCAGCAGCGCGGCGTCGTAACCAGACTTAGGCGCGGCACATACATACTCGTGCCGTTCGAGCTGGGTTCGGAGAGCGTCTACGCGGGCGATCCTTGGCTCGTGGCCGACAGGCTCTTCGAGGACAAACAACGCTACCTGTCCCACGGCACGGCAATGGCGATACATGGAATGACCCAGCAACCGCAAATTCTGGTCACGATCACCGTGGCCGATCGGTATCCCGAAACCATTTTCGCTCAGGGAACGGAGATTCGGGTGACCGGGCTTCCGATATCGCAGTTTTTCGGAATTGGACGAAAATGGCTTGAACACGGATACGTCATGGTCAGCGATGTCGAGAGAACGATCGTCGATTGTCTAAGGCGGCCAGACCTGTGCGGCGGGTTCTCCGAGATCGCCGCCGGAACATGGATGGTGAAGGAAAAGGTGAAGACCAAGAAGCTCGTTGACTACGCCCTTCAGATCAAGACCAAGGCCGTCGTCAACAGAACTGGGTTCCTGATGGCGTCGTGCGACCTGGGCGATGAAGAAGACATGCAGCGCCTTAGGTCGGCATTAACGGATACCTATCATCTTCTCGATCCCACGATGCCGGATGACGGTCGCTTCAACTCCAGGTGGCGGCTTCGAGTCAATGTGAGCGAGGAAGAAACACGCATGGCGAGGGCTAGCTAACGTGATTGCACAACGCGATCTTTCTATGATTTCTAACAAACTTCTCAAACAAAACGGCGGAAGGCGGATACCGGACCAAACCATTGAGCTTGATTATGCCCTATCTTGGTTCCTATCCGAACTGGCGATCCATGACTTTGGGAAGAATATCGCGTTCAAAGGCGGGACCGCGCTTAGAAGGTGCCATTTCGGCGAGTATCGGTTCTCTGAAGACTTGGACTTCACGCTCCTTGAGGATGCCGAATTCGACACCGTGCAGGCGGCTTTCGAGGAAATTGGCTCAGCGGTTGAGGAACAAACCGGAATGCCGATCGTGTTTGGGGGCAAGGACAATCACCAGCACGTCAACAGCCACACGTTCTATATGTCATACACTGGACCTATGCGCCGTGAACGGAACTTCAAGGTCGACATGACACGCACCGAAAAGCTTGTATTCGACCTTGAGGCGAAGCCAATCATCCGGACTTACGATGCTTTCGATTTTCCGGATGGAAGGACGGTACAAACCTACGCGCTCGACGAGGTGGCCACTGAGAAGATACTTGCCCTCACGGACCCCGCCCGAAATCAGCCACGCGATCTGTTCGACATATGGAAATTGAGCGAGGACTTCGACCTGGAGCCGGAACACCTCGCATCGGCCGTTGCGCAGAAGCTCCAGTTCAGAGGTCGCGGCGCTGAGAACCTCATGGAGGCATTTGAGCGGAAAGAGAAGGCGCTCCGCAGCACCTGGAAAACAAGGCTCGACCCTCAAATGGCGGAGACACCCGAATTCGAAGACATCTTCCGCGAGGCTAAGCGTCTGTTCCGCCAAAGCAGCGTGTTCGAGTTGACGGAGGCCGCGCTAAAGTCGCTGGCAGCGAAAGGTCCCAAGACCTAAACGTAGCCTTATCCATGACGGAACATTGTCGGCCTAAACCCGGCTTGGAGCCGCCGGATGCTCCCTGTGCGACAGCTGACGCGTGACGACGAAGACCAGCAGGGCGCCGACCGCAAGGCAGGCCGAGAGAAAGAACATCGGCGCGATCGTGCTGCCGCTCTCATCCTTGATCCAGGGCACGACGTTCTGGGCGACGAAGCCGCCGAGATTTCCGACGGAATTGATGGCGGCAAGGCCCGCCGCAGCCCCCGCGCCCTTGAGGAAACGGGAGGGCAGGCTCCAGAATACCGGTTGGGGCGCAAAGATCCCGGCGGCTGCGACGCAGAGGAAGGCGAATTGCAAAGTGTGGTTCGGGATCAGCGCCGAGAGCAGCAGGCAGGCGGCGCCGATGACAGCGGGAATGATGATATAGGGCGTCTTCGATTGCGCCTTGTCGGCCATGGCGGGAACGGCATAAAGCGCGATCGCGACCAGCACCCAAGGAATGATGTTGAGGAACCCGTTCACCGTGTTGCTGACGCCGAAAGCCTTGACGATCGTCGGCAGCCAATAGCTCAGCCCATAGGCCGAAAGCGGAAAGGCGACATAGCAGAGCGCCATTAGCAGAACGCGCGGGTCGATGAGCGCCTTGAATCCGTTTCCGGCATTCTCGCCCATGCCGGCATTTTCAGAGGCGAGCTTCCGTTCGAGCCATTGCTTCTCCTCGCCATTCAGAAAGCTTGCACTTTCAGGCCGGCCGGGAAGATAGAAGAAGGTGACGATGCCGGCGATCACAGCCGGAACGCCTGTCGCCAGGAACACCCACTCCCAGCCGGCAAAGCCGTAGAGACCGTCGAGATCGAGCAGCACGCCGCCGAGCGGCGCGCCGACGGCATTGGCGATGGCACTGAAGATCATGAACAGCCCGACCATCCTGCCGCGATAGGCCGAGGGAAACCACAGCGTCAGCAAATAGAGGACGCCGGGAAAGAAGCCGGCTTCGCAGACACCGAGCAGGAAGCGCAGGATGTAGAACATCGTCGCGTTCTGCGTAAAGGCGAGCGCGATGGTGACGATGCCCCAGGAGACCAGGATGCGGGCGAACCAGACACGCGCGCCGAGCCTGTCGAGGAAAAGGTTGCTCGGCACTTCGAAGAGAAAATAGCCGATGAAGAAGAGCGATGCGCCGAGACCATAGGCATATTCGCTCATTCCGAGAGCATCGACCATCTGCAGCTTGGCGAAACTGACGTTCTGCCGGTCGATATAGGCGATGAGATAGAGGATGCCGAGAAACGGCATCAGCTTCCAGGTGATTTTCGAGATCAGCCGCTTCTCGTCGACCATAAGTATTCTCCGGTATGACCATGCTTGGGGATCGGGTAAATAGCGCGGCCAGCCGATATTCAATCGGGCGCGGCATTTTCGCGCAGCCGCAACCCTGATGATGTGACCGTACCCGAAGCCGGGTACGGTCTTTAGTCATTCAGCGGCGGCGACGGCGGCGCGGCGGCCGATCGTTGCCTGGGTCAGCACGAAGGCTGCGAAGGCGCAGAGTGCGATGCCGGCGGCCATCGGAACGGCGGTGCCGTCGAAGAAGACGCTCGATATGACCATGGCGACGGCGGCGATTACGAAATGCAGCGTGCCCATCAACGACGAGGCGGTGCCGGCGATCTCGCCGTGATCCTCGAGCGCGAGCACCGCGCTCGTCGGGATGACGAGGCCGAGGAAGCCGTAGCCGATGAACAGGAAGGTCGCCAGGACAGGCAGCTGGTTGAAGCCAGAGGCCATCACCACCGCCATGACGACCATGGCAAGGGCAAAAGCGCTGACCGCAATCCGCATGACGCGCACGAGGCCGAAACGCTCGCCAAGCCAGCCCGTCGCCTGCGATACCGCGAAGAAGGACACGGCATTGATCGAGAAGGCAAAACTATATTGCGTCGGCGTCAGCCCGTAATGCTGGATCAGTACGAAGGGTGAGTTGGCGAGATAGACCAGGAAGCTGGAAATGCCGAGGCCGCCGATGAAGGTCAGCGTCAGGAAGTTGCGGTCGGCAAGCAGCAGGCGGTAGGCCGCCATGGCGCTCTTTAGACCGCTGCCGCTGCGTTCGGCCGCCGAACGGGTTTCGTCAAGCTGGGTGGCGAGCAGGACGAGGCCGATGAAGGCGGCGATCGTCACGGCCCAGAATACGCCGCGCCAGCCGTAGAACTCGATGACGGCGCTGCCCGTCAGCGGCGCCAGGATCGGGGAGATGGAGAAGACCAGCATCAGCAGCGACATCAGGCGGGCGGCCTGCACGCCGGTATGCATGTCGCGGACGATGGCGCGCGGAATGACCATGCCGGCGGCACCGCCGATACCTTGAACGAAACGGAAGGCGATCAGCGTTTCGATATCGGTCGCCAGCGCACAGCCGATCGAGGCGACGGAAAAGAGGCCGATGCCGAGATAGAGCGGCAGCTTGCGGCCCCACATATCCGACAGCGGACCGTAGACCAGTTGGGCGAGCGCAAAGGAGATGAAGAAGGCCAGAAGGGTAAGCTGGGTGACGTTATTATCGGCATGCAGGTCCTGGCCGATGGACGGCAGCGCAGGCAGATACATGTCGATGGCAAAGGGCCCGATGGCCGACAGAAGGCCGAGAATGAGGGCAATGCGAAAGAAGGGAGCCGTCATAATGGTGATCTTTCATAAAAGCGCGGCGGAGGGTACCGGATCGTCGCTCCGCCACATTGCTCTCAGGGTTGAATGATGATCGTTCGCGCGAAGACGAAGTTGGGAGCTCATTCTCCTGCGGCGAAACCAAGAGTGTCAATAAATTTGGACACAGGTGTAAAACTAGACGCCATTGTCTAAAACGTCAAGACGTCTTATCTTCGCTCTCATGAAAGATCGCATGACAACGGCAGCCCGGATGACGGGGCATACGCAGCGCGGACAATGCGCCAAGCGCATGTCGATCCTCGATGCCGCGGCCGACGTATTCTGCCGCCAGGGTTTTGCCGGCGCCAGTATCGACGAGATCGCCGCCGTCGCCTGCGTCTCGCGCCAGACGATCTACAATCACTACCGCGAGAAGGAAACGCTGTTCGTCGCCGTCGTCGAAGACGTCATGAACCGCGCCAACGCCATGCTGTTCTCGGTGCTTTCGACCTTTCCTGAACGCGCCGACGATCTGGAGGACGAGCTGACGGCCTTCGCCGTGCGCCTCAACAAGAACTGCATCTGCAACCACGACGGAAAATTCCTGCGCAAGCTGGTGCAGACCGAGGGCGAGCGATATCCGCACCTCTTCGAAAGCTGGCGCCAGCAGGGGCCGGGCAAGCTGATCACCGCACTGTCAGCACTTTTCGCGCGGCTTGCCCATAAGGGGGCGCTCGTCATCGATGATTTCGACGTCGCGGCCCGGCAGTTCGTGGCGCTTGGCAATGCCGACCTGCAGATGATGATCCTTCTCGGCGCCACACCCACCGATGAAGAATTGGAAAAGGCGGCGCGCAACGCGGTCCGTACCTTTCTCAAGGCCTATGGCAGGCCGGAGGCGGAACAGGCCGGCCATCCGCCGCAACTCGCGGCCATCTCAGGCTGAGCTGGCCCTTCCGATCAGGCAAAGACCGTCATTTGTGAAGGTACGATCGCGAACATGCCGACACGGCGCGCGGCAAGATATTTCACCAGCTGTTCGACAACCGAAGGCATGACCGGCTTCTGGACCACGCCGACCGCGCCCTTGACGCCGTCAGCCACCACTTCGGGATTGCCGGTCATGAAGACGACGGCAATGCCATGTTCCTGCGCCAGCCGCCGGCCGATCTCAGGCCCGGTCGGGCCGTCGGCGAGATTGACGTCGACAAAAGCAATATCGGCAAGCGGCGCCAGCCGCAGCGCCTGTTCGCGATCATTCGCAAGGCCCGCAACCTGCATCCCCATGCCTTCCACCGTCGCCTCGAGATCGAGGGCGATCAGGAATTCATCTTCGACGATCAATACTCTCTGTTTCATGAGATCATCTCGTTGCCAGCGCCGCACGACATTGGTGGCCATGATACGTCCCCTTGGTTACGCATAACTCGAAAGAGGTATCCGCTCCGGCAGTCTATCCGATGCGAAACTCATGGCAGTAACGGGCAAGTCGACGATATGTTCCGCGGTGGAACGCCGTTTCTTGTATTTAAGATATTGTTAACGTTGACAAATTCTTAAGAATAAAGAACGTGAAGAAAAAGGCGGCACCCGATCGTGCTCAGTCTCAACTGCGCGCCTTCTGGATGGGGACGCGATAAGGCGGTATTAGCCATTCTGTGAGCTTGAAGATGAGGATCAGGTTGAGAAGCAAATTTGTCATTTTAACCGCCGTCGTCGTCAGCTTGTTCGCTTACACGAAATTGATGGCCAGGATCGGCGCGGGCTCACCACCTCCAGATGCGCCGTTGGAGCAACAGGCTGACCTCATTCGTGTTTATAAAGCCGAACGTCGCATGGTCCTTCTCAAGGGGGATACCCCCATCTCAACATACCGGATTTCTCTTGGGCAGGCTGCAGGTGAGGGTCCCAAGCAACGAGAAGGGGACGAGAAAACACCTGAAGGGCGTTATGAAATAGACTGGCGAAATCCCAAGTCCATGGCGCATCTGAGCCTGCACATTTCATATCCAGGCTCTGATGATCGGCGCAACGCTGACGCCGGTGGCTTTCCTCCCGGCGGCAATATCATGATCCACGGGCTTCCCAATGGCTGGGGCCTATTCGGAAACGCCCATCAACTGTGGGATTGGACGGATGGGTGTATTGCGGTCACCAACTCGGAGATGCGCGATATTTGGGCCCGCGTCCCCAATCATACGCCCATAGACATCATGCCCTGAACTGTTGCGGCGAACGCATGGCATCCCTGTGTTCAGAGCCGATAATCCCAGGACCGACAAGATCGATCAGCCCTTGACCTTCATCACCAGGACCGGTTCGCCGCGGTAGTCGGCCGGAAACAGCGACTTCAGGTTCTCGATTTTCGGCAGGTCATTGTAGACGATATAGGGATAGGTCGGATTGAGCGTCAGGAAATCCTGATGATAGGCTTCGGCCGGATAGAAGCCCGTGGTTTCAGACACTTTGGTGACGATCGGCTGCGGGAAAACATGCGCCTTGTCGAGCTGGCTGATATAATTCTCGGCGACCTTGCGCTGCTCGGGATCGGCAACGAACAGCGCCGAACGGTACTGCGTTCCCCGGTCCGGACCCTGGAAATTCAGCTGTGTCGGGTTGTGCGCCACCGAGAAGAAGATCTGCAGCAACTTGCCGTAGGTGATCTGTTTCGGATCGAACTTCACCTGCACGGCTTCGGCATGGCCTGTCGAGCCGGTGCTGACGGTTTCGTACTGAGCCGTTTTGGCATCGCCGCCGGCATAACCGGAGACGGCGCTCTCGACACCCTTCACGTGCTGGAAGACGCCCTGAACACCCCAGAAACAGCCGCCGGCGAAAATGGCGGTCTCGGTGCCTGAGCCGGCCGCCTCATCGACGGCTGGCGGCGGGATGACGACAGCATCTTCGGCCGCGCCTGCGGCACCCGTACCGAGCGAGAGAAGAGTGAACGCAAGGAGCACGGCAAGGCTCCTGCGGTGGGAAGACGGGGACATGGCGCTACCTCCTGCGATCGCCCAAATCCTTGCGCATCCTTGCAAAAGCCGCAAATCACAAGGTGGTCACTCACGCCGATGTGACAGCCAGACGAAAGCGCCTGTGTGAAGATGAAACAGCGCTCAACTTGAGTTGACAATCTCGCGAGGAGTGAGGACAGTGCCGGCCGGTCAGAGCCAGCATTCCGGGGGGAACCTATGTCCGTGCGCTCGTTCTTTGCTTTCGCGACAATCGCATTTTCCATGATCGCCGTCAGTTTTCCCGCAGCCGCTGCGGATACCAAGCGCGACATCCAGACGATCAAGGACGCCGATTTCTTCGGCTTCGATCTTCGCACCGAACAGAACGTCTCGCTCGATCAGTGCAAGACCTCCTGCATCGGCGACAAGAGCTGCAAGGCCTTCACCTACAATCCCAAGGTGAAATGGTGCTTCCTCAAATCCGATTTCAAGACGATGAACGCCTTCCCCGGCGCCATCGCCGGCAAGATCGTCGAAACGGCCGGCCAGCAGGAGCGGGATATAGGTGCTGCGCCGCGCCTGACCTTCCTGAGCAACGATCTCATCCAGCAGGCCCACGACTTCAAGGACAATCTCACGCTTGCCGACGACCAGCAGGGTCAGGGCGTCGACAGCCTGACGGCCAACGCCCGCCTCGACCTCACCGCCAACAATCTGGCCGACGCGCTGAAGTCCTTCCATGGTGCGCTGTCGATCACACCTGACGACGCCGATCTCTGGCTCGAAGCCGCCCGCGCAGCAGCCTCGCTCGGCAACGCCGAGAGCAGCACGACGGGACAGGCGGTGGTCGACGCGCTGAACGGTTACGAGCTGACGCGCACCACCGCCAAACGCGCCGAGGCGCTGGCCGTGCTCGCCACTGCGCTGGAGCGGAATGCCAACTACCGCCCGGCGCTCGACGCCTACAAGGCGAGCCTGGCACTAGTCGGCGCCAAGGATGTGCAGGCGGCCTACCTGCAGCTGAAATCGACGCAGGGCTTCCGCGTCACCGAACACACGGTCGATGCCGACAGCGCCACGCCGCGTGCCTGCGTCACCTTCTCCGAGGCGCTGGTCAAAACCACCGACTACACGCCCTTCGTGACGCTGAACGGCGAAGCGCCGAAGGCGCTGGAAACCAAGAACAAACAGATCTGCGTCGAAGGACTGACGCATGGCCAGACCTACAAGATCGGCTTCCGTACCGGCCTGCCTTCATCAGTCGACGAGGTGCTCGAAGCACCTGTCAGCATCGACGTCTATATCAAAGACCGCAGCCAGATGGTGCGTTTCACCGGCGACAGCTTCGTGCTGCCCTCGACGGCGCGCCGCGGCATCCCGATCGTTTCCGTCAACATGACCTCGGCCAACCTGAAGCTCTACCGCATCGGCGATCGTGCCATCGCGCCGCTGCTGACCAATTCGCAGTTCCTGTCCCAGCTCGACGGCTACAGCGCCCAGAACATCCAGGATCAGAACGGCGAACTCGTCTGGCAGGGCTCGATCGACATCGCCAACGAGCTCAACAAGGACATCGTCACCAGCTTCCCGGTCGACGAGGCGCTGCCCGAACGCAAGCCCGGCATCTATGTGATGACCGCAACGGCGGCAAACGGTCCGGCGCAAGAGTGGGATTCGCAGGCGACGCAATGGTTCCTGGTCTCCGATATCGGCGTCACCACCTATGCCGGCACGGACGGGCTCAACGTCTTTACCCGCTCGCTCGCCTCGGCCAAGCCGATATCAGGCGTCGAACTGCAGCTAATTGCCAAGAACAATGAAGTGCTCGGCACCGCCACCACCGACGAAAACGGCCGCGCCACCTTCACCGCCGGCCTGATCCGCGGCACGGCGGCGCTGACGCCCGCCGTCATTGCCGCCAGGAACGGGACCTCGGACTACGTCTTCCTCGACATGACGCGCGCCGGCTTCGACCTTTCCGACCGTGGCGTGACCGGCCGCGCAGCACCCGGCGCGATCGACGTGCTGACCTACACCGAGCGTGGCATCTACCGCGCCGGCGAGACGGTGCATGCGCAGGCACTCGCCCGCGACACCGATGGCAACGCCATCGAGAACCTGCCGCTCACCTTCATCTTCAGCCGTCCCGATGGTGTCGAGGACCGGCGGATCGTCAGCCAGACCAGCAATCTCGGCGGCTACTCTATCGATTTCCCGACCCAGGAAAACGCCATGCGCGGCACCTGGACGATGAACATCTATACCGATCCCAAGGGCAGCGCGATCGCCACCAAGAGTTTCCTCGTCGACGATTTCGTGCCCGATCGCACCGACATGGAGATCAAGACCGAGGCCAAGGAAGTCGGTCCGGACACGCCGGCGACGATCACCGTTTCAGGCAAATATCTCTACGGCGCCCCGGCCGCCGGCCTGACGCTCGAAGGCGACGTCGTCGTCAAGCCGACGCGCGCGAGTGCGGCCTATAACGGCTTCTTCTTCGGACTTGCCGACGAAGAGGCGAGCGAGGATTCGCGTCAGCCGATCGACGGCCTGCCGGAACTCGACGAGAATGGCGAAGCCTCGACGGATCTCACCATCAGCGAACTGCCGGCCACGACGCAACTGCTGAACGCCACCGTCTATATGCGCATGCAGGAGGCGGGCGGTCGCGCCATCGAGCGGTCCTTGATCATTCCGGTGAAGAACGAGCGCGCTTCGATCGGCATCAAGCCGGAATTTTCCGACGAGTTGCCGGAGAACTCGATCGCCAACTTCACGGTGATCGGCGTCAATGCCGATGGACAGAAGCAGGAGGCAAAGGGCCTGCGCTGGAAATTCTATAGCCTCAACCGGCAATACCAGTGGTACCGCGAGGGAACGGCATGGAAATACGAGCCGGTCTACACCGCCGAGCAGGTCTCCAACGGCAGCGTCGACGCGACGATGGACGGCGGCAAGGTCTCCGTACCGGTGAGCTGGGGCCGCTATCGCCTCGAAGTGGAAAGCCCCGATGCCGACGGCCCGACCTCCAGCGTCGAATTCGACGCCGGCTGGTTCGTGACCTCGACCTCGACCGAAACGCCCGACGGGCTGGAAATCGCCCTCGACAAGGACAGCTACAAGATCGGCGACACCGCCAAGCTGAAAGTCACCTCGCGCTATGGCGGCGAGCTGATGGTGGCATCCGGAACCGAAAAGCTGGTCGCCGTGCAGAACGCCACGATCGGCGAGACCGGCGGCGAGATCGACATCCCCGTCACGGCTGATTGGGGTGCCGGCGCTTATGTGACCGCCACGCTCTTCCGCCCCGGCGACGCCCAGGACAGCCATATGCCGATGCGCTCGATCGGCATCAAGTGGCTGAAAGTCGACCCCGAACAGCGCGCGCTGCAGGTAACGCTCGACACGCCCGAAAAGATGTTGCCGCGCGGGCCACTGAACATTGGCCTGCAGGTGGCGGGCGCCGGCGCCAACGAGGATGCCTATGTGACGGTTGCCGCCGTCGATGTCGGCATTCTCAACCTGACGCGCTACGAACCGCCGAACCCGGAGGACTGGTATTTCGGCCAGCGCCAGCTCGGCCTTGAAATCCGTGACCTCTATGGCCGCCTGATCGACGGCTCGCTGGGTGCGACCGGCAAACTCCGGACCGGCGGCGATGGCGGCGCCATCGCGCTGCAGGCAAGCCCGCCGACGCAGAAGCTCGTCGCCTTCTTCTCCGGGCCGGTGAAGCTCGACGCCGAAGGCAAGGCCAATGTCGCCTTCGACATTCCGCAGTTCAACGGCACGGCGCGCGTCATGGCAGTCGCCTGGTCGAAATCAGGCGTCGGCCACGGCGTCAAGGATGTGATCATCCGCGATCCGGTCGTGGTGACCGCAAGCCTGCCGAAGTTCCTCTCGCCTGGCGACAAAGCCAATTTGCGCCTCGACATCGCTAATACCGATGCACCGGCCGGCGATTACAAGCTGCAACTGACCGGCAATGACGCGGTCGGCATCGAGGAAGCGTCCGCCTCGCAGACGATCCGCCTCGAGGCCGGCGCGAAATCCGAGCTGACGCTTTCGCTCATCGGCAAACAGCCGGGCGCCGGCAGCGTCTCGATCAACCTCTCCGACGCTTCCGGCCTTTCGCTCGACCAGACGCTCGACGTGCCGGTGCGCCCGGCCTCTTTGCCGATCACCGAACGCAGGGTGCTGGCGCTGAAGCCGGGGGCAAAGCTCACCGTCGACAGGAACCTGCTCGCCGACAGCGTGCTGCCCGGCGCCTCGATCAGCGTCAACGTCACCCGTTCGGCCGCCTTCGACATCCCAGCCCTGCTGATGACGCTCGACCGCTATCCCTTCGGCTGCGCCGAGCAGACCACCAGCCGGGCGCTGCCGCTGCTCTACCTCGCCGAAGTGGCGAAGCAGGCGGGCATGGAAAGTGACGATGATGTGAAGAAGCGCGTGCAGGATGCGATCTACCGCGTGCTCTCCTATCAGGCCTCGGCCGGCAGCTTCGGTCTCTGGGGACCGGATTCGGGCGATGTCTGGCTCGATTCCTACGTCACCGACTTCCTGACGCGGGCCCGCGAAATGAAATACGACGTGCCGGAAAGGGCTTTCGTGCAGGCGCTCGAAAACCTGCAGAACACGCTGTCCTACACCACCGACATCAAGGGCCAGGGCGACCAGATCGCCTATGCCATCTACGTGCTTGCCCGCAACAAGAAGGCGGCGATCAGCGATCTGCGCTACTATGCCGATACGATGATCAACGACTTCCCGACGCCGCTCGCCAAGGCGCATATCGCCGCCGCGCTGGCGCTTTACGGCGATGCGCAGCGCTCGAAGAATATCTTCGTCGATGCGCTGCAGATGTCGGAGCAGTCGATGGTGTCGCGCGTGAACCTGTCGCGCACCGACTACGGCACGATCCTGCGCGACGGCGCGGCGATCCTGGCGCTCGCCGCCGAAAGCCGGCCGGTACCACCCGTCGTCCCGGAACTCGCCAAGGCGGTCGGCAAGGAATGGGAACGCAGCAAATACAAGAGCACCCAGGAAGAAACCTGGATGCTGCTTGCCGCGCGCGCCATCCAGGGCGGTGACGATGGCCTGAAGGTCGATGTCAATGGCGCCGCGCACACCGGTGCCTACATGGCACGCATGACCGGCGATGCCCTGGCTGACCATCCGCTGACGCTGACCAACCAGACCAACGACACGGTTTCGGCCGTCGTCACCACCGTTGCCGCGCCCACCGTGCCGTTGCCGGCCGGCGGCGACGGCTTCATCATCGAGCGAACCTATTACACGCTCGACGGCGAGCAGGCGAATGTCAGCGAGGCAAAGCAGAACGAACGCTACGTCGTCGTCATCCATGTGCGCGAAACCAATGACTGGCCGTCGCGCATCGTCATCACCGACCTTCTGCCCGCCGGCTTCGAGATCGACAATCCTAACCTCGTCGACAGCGCCCAGATGACGAATTTCGACTGGATCGGCGAGATTTCCGCTGCCCATACCGAATTCCGCTACGATCGCTTCGTCGCTGCCTTCAACCGTGCAGGCGGCGACAACCGCGAATTCAACGTCGCCTATGTCGTGCGCGCCGTCACCCCCGGCACCTACGACCATCCGGCCGCAAACGTCGAGGATATGTACCGGCCGGAGCTTTCGGCCCGCACGGCAACGGGCAAGATGGAGGTCGTGACGGCGCAACCATGAGGCGGTGGCACAAGTTTGCGATCGGGTCGGCTGCCGGCATCCTTCTTGCCGGCGCGGCTCTCTTTGCGCTCGATGCCGCCGACAAGGCCTTTCCGCCGCCGCTCGCCAGGGCAAATGCCATCTCCGCCGAAGTGCTGGATGCCGATGGGCAATTGTTGCGTGCCTTTGCGACGTCGGAAGGCCGCTGGCGGCTGAAGACGACGGTCCCCGACGTCGATCCGCAATTCCTGCGCATGCTGATCGCCTATGAGGACCAGCGTTTCTATGACCACGGCGGCGTCGACCCCTGGGCGCTCGGGCGCGCCGCCATGCAATTGGTCAGCAACGGCCGCATCGTCTCCGGCGCCTCGACGCTGTCGATGCAGGTGGCGCGGTTGATCGAGCCGCGCGAAGGGCGCTCGCTTTCGGCAAAGCTCCTGCAATTGGTGCGCGCCGTGCAGATCGAGCGGCGGCTGTCGAAGCAAGAGATTCTCGATCTTTATCTGACGCATGCGCCCTATGGCGGCAATCTCGAAGGCGTGCGCGCCGCAAGCCTTGCCTATTTCGGCAAGGAACCGCGCCGCCTGACGGTCGCCGAGGCGGCGCTGCTCGTCGCCCTGCCGCAATTGCCGGAACGGCGCCGGCCGGACCGCAATCTGAAGGCAGCCGAGGCCGCACGCAAGCGTGTGCTCGACCGCGTGGCGGTCGCCGAGGCCGTTGGCGACGGTGAGGCGGAGCGAGCCGAGGGTGTCGCGATCCCGGCCCGGCGCATGCAGTTGCCGGCACTTGCCGCCCATATAGCCGAAGCGGCACTGCGCAAGGAGCCGACGGTTCTCAAGCATCAGACGACGTTGAAGAAACAGGTGCAGCAGGGGCTGGAGGCGGTTGCGCGGGCAGCGGCCATGAAACTCGGGCCGAAGCTTTCGCTTGCCATGATGATGGCGGATGCGCAAACCGGCGCGATCATCGGCGAGGTCGGCTCGGCCGATTATTTCGATGCCAGCCGCTCCGGCTGGATCGACATGACGCGCGTCAATCGCTCGCCGGGCTCGACGCTGAAGCCCTTCATCTATGGGCTGGCCTTCGAGCAGGGCCTGGTGTCCCAGGAGACGATTATCGAAGACCGGCCCGCCGATTTCTTCGGCTACCGGCCGCGCAATTTCGACATGAGCTACCAGGGCGACGTCACCGTGCGCGAGGCGCTGCAGCTTTCGCTGAACGTGCCTGCTGTCAAGCTGCTCGATGCCGTCGGGCCGTCGCGGCTGATGGTACGCTTCCGCCGCGCCGAAGTACGCCCGGTCCTGCCGCCGAATGAGACGCCGGGGCTTGCGATCGGTCTTGGCGGCGTCGGCATTACCCTGAAGGATCTGGTGCAGCTCTATACGGCGCTCGCCAATCGCGGCCAGCCGGTTAGGCTCGGCGACGGCGTCACCGGCGCACCGGGTAAACTCGACGGTGAACCGCTGCTGGAACCGGTCGCGGTCTGGAACGTCGCCGATATTCTCTCCGGCGTCATCCCTCCCGCCGGCGCGCCGCAGCGCGGCATCGCCTACAAGACCGGCACGAGCTATGGCTACCGTGATGCCTGGTCGGTCGGCTATGATGGCCGCTATGTGCTCGGCGTCTGGGTCGGACGGCCTGACAACAGCGCCGTGCCGGGGTTGACCGGCTATGGCACCGCCGCGCCCATCCTGTTTGAAGGTTTCGCCAAGTCCGGCATCGCGACGACGCCGCTGCCCCGCCCGCCTGCGGGCGCCGTGCGCATCGCCCAGTCCGAGCTGCCGATCAGTCAGAGGCGTTTCGCACTCAATGCCAGCGGCCTGCTCGCCTCCGGCCGCGAGGCCGCACCTCAGATTATCTATCCGCCCGAGGGCGCGCATGTCGATCTCGGCGCCGGGCAAGGCAACCTGTCACCGCTGATGCTGAAGCTGCAGGGCGGCCGAGCCCCCTTCCGCTGGCTTGCCAACGGCAAGCCGCTGCCCGATCTTTCCCGCCGGCGCATCCAGCAATGGCTGCCCGATGGCGGCGGCTACTCTAAACTGACCGTCATCGACTCGGCCGGACGCGCCGCAAGCGTCGGTGTTTTCATCGACTAAAACATCCGAACGCACGATCCACCCACTCCAAATGTTACAGCGACCTTTGCGCGTCTAAAAAGGCGCGCCGCGCAGCAAGGGAACAAAAACCCGGCTGCAACCGTTCGGGAGGGTCTCCTTCCAACGTCAGACGGCCCCATGACACTTCCGACAGCGACCTACCGGATACAATTCCGCAACGGCATGACCTTCGATCGCGCCTGCGACCTCGTCCCCTATCTCAAGACGCTCGGCATCAGCCACCTTTACGCCTCTCCGATCTTCACCGCCGTCAGCGGCTCGACCCACGGCTATGACGTCACCGACATCAACGACATCGACCCGGCGCTTGGCGGCCGGGCGGGATTCGAACGGTTGACGGAAAGCCTCGCCTCCGCAGGCATGGGGCTGATCCTCGATATCGTCCCGAACCACATGGCGGCCTCGCCGGAAAACAGCTGGTGGCGCGACGTGCTGACATTTGGCCGGCAAAGCGCCTATTTCAGCCATTTCGACATCGACTGGAGCGAGCCGCTGACGCTGCCGCAGCTTGGCCAGGATTTCGAGGGAGCACTGGCCGACGGCGAACTGCGCATCACGCTCGACGAAACGCACGGCAATTTCGCCTTCGGTTATTTCGAAACGCTGTTGCCGCTGAACCCTACGAGTTACGGAGCGATCACAAACCGGCTAAACGATCCGGTTGCGACCAGAATGGCGGAAGCTGCGGCCGCGACCTCAGGCGAGAACTTCAACCGCGCGATGCGCGATATCCTCTTCGAGGGCGGCGATCGGGCCGTGCTCCGGCACAAACTCGCAGAGGCCTCCTCGGACCGCGATTTCGTCAGAAGCCTGCATGAGGGGCAGCATTGGCGGCTGACCCATTGGCAGGAGGCGGCACGACATCTGAGCTATCGCCGCTTTTTCGAGGTCACCGGACTGGTCGGCATCCGCGTCGAAGATCCAGCCGTGTTCGAGGACATGCATCGGCTGGTGATCGAGCTGGTGCGCCATGGCAAGGTGCAGGGCCTGCGCATCGACCATGTCGACGGGCTCGCCGAACCCACGGCCTATCTCGACAGGCTGCGGGAGGCGGTGGGACCGGACACCTATATCGTCGTCGAAAAGATCCTCGGGGCCAGCGAGGTCCTGCCGGAGAGCTGGCCGGTCGCCGGCACCACGGGATATGAATTCATCGCTGCACTCAGCGAGCTGTTCATCGACGCCGGCGGCTTGCGCATATTGGACGATGCCTATCGCGGCATCGCCGGCGAGACGGGTGATCTCGAGGCGGGCCGGCGGATTGCCAAGCGACTGATGGTCGAACGCAATTTCGCCGGCGAGACCGACAGGCTGGTGTCGATCGCGGCCGGCATCTTTCCCGAGGCGAAAAGAGACGAGATCGCCACTGCGCTCAGCGAGTTGCTGATCGCCTTTCCGGTCTACCGCACCTATGGCGACGGCGGCCCGCTTTCCTGGCAGGATTCAGCGGTGCTTGCGGCCACCGCCTCGCAAGCCATGGCGCAGCTCGACGACCGACGTGCATGCGACCATGTGCTGAAGCTTCTCGAAGGCAAAGTCGAAGGTGACGCGGCCCACGACTTCCGTATCCGCTTCCAGCAATTGAGTGGGCCGGTGATGGCGAAGGCGACGGAGGATACGTTGTTTTACCGCTATAACAGGCTGATTGCAGCAAACGAAGTGGGCGGTGAACCGGGCAAGGCGCCTGGCGGCCCGGAGGAATTCCACCGCCGCATGGCCGAGCGGGCGCGGCTGCAGCCGCGTGGGCTTTCGGCAAGCGCCACCCACGACACCAAACGCGGCGAGGATGCGCGCGCAAGGCTTTATGCCCTGAGCGAGGGCGCGGATGTTTTTGCCCAGGCGGTCGAGCGGTGGCGTGAGATGAACCGGCCGTGGCTGAAGGATCTGCCGGATGGTGCTGCGCCGGAACCAAATGTCGAATGGATGCTCTATCAGGCGCTGGCCGGCATCTGGCCGGAGGATTTCGACCGGGGACAGACCGAAGAACTCCGCGAACGCTTTACCGATTATGCGGTCAAGGCGGTGCGCGAGGCAAAACTGCGCAGCGGCTGGACGGAACAGGATGCCGCCTACGAGGAAGCGGTCACCACCTATGCCGCGGTACTGGTCTCGCCTGACAACGACGTCTTCCTCGAGGATTTCGAAAGGGTGCTGCAGCCCTTCATCGCGGCGGGTTACCTCAACAGCCTGTCGCAGACGCTGCTCAAGCTGACGGCCCCCGGCATTCCCGATATCTATCAGGGTGCGGAGGGCTTCGATTTCAGCCTCGTCGATCCCGACAACCGCCGGCCGGTCGATCATCAGCGGCTGACGGCCTGGCTTGATGAAGCCGGGCCGATCGCCAAGCTGCAGGCCGCAGCGTTGAAGCAGCGCCTCGTCGGGATCGGCCTGCAGCTGCGCCAGCGGCACGCAGACCTCTTTGCTGGAGGCGACTATCTGCCGCTGAAGGTGACGGGCAACCGGCGCGACCATGTGCTTGCTTTTGCCCGGGTGCATAAGGGTGATTTCGCCATCATCGCGGCGCCGCGGCTGATGTTCGGCTGGCTCGATCCAGGCGTGCTCTTTGCCGGTCCGGAATTCTGGGAGGATACGGCGATCGCCGTCCCCTCCCCGCTTCACGGACTGAAGGCCGATCTGGTGACCGGAAAGACGATCGAGCCCGGTGGCAGCATTTCGGTCGCCGCCCTGCTCGGGAGCCAGCCGGTCGGGCTGATCACGCCGATATGAGGATCAGCCGCCGCAAAAATCGAGCCCATGAAAATAGTGCTTGACCTTCCAGTCGCTGGAAGGTTGATAAGCCTGTCCAAGTGCCCCACCGGGCACAGGAGATAGTCATGGATATCAAGCACGAACACGAACACCATCACAGTCACGCCGATGGCGACGATCATTGCCATTGCGGCCATGAACAGGAGAAGGCTGCAAGCGCCATGACCCGTGATCCTGTGTGCGGCATGACCGTCGATCCGCAGGCCGGCAAGCCCTCGCTCGAGCATGACGGCCGCATCTATCACTTCTGCTCCGACGGCTGCCGAACGAAATTTGCGGCGACGCCTGAGGATTACCTGACGGCGAAGGACCCCGTCTGCGGCATGACCGTCGATCGCTCCACGGCGAAACATTTCCTGAAGCACGAAGGCGAGAAATTCTATTTCTGCTCGGCCACCTGCCAAGCGAAGTTCGAAGCCGACCCCGCAGCCTATCGCGACGGCAACCGCCCAAAAGCGAAGCCGGCACCCAAGGGTACGCTCTATACCTGCCCGATGCACCCTGAGGTCGTCAGCGATCGTCCGGGCGACTGCCCGAAATGCGGCATGGCGCTGGAGCCGATGGGCATTCCGCCAGCTGATGAAGGCCCGAACCCTGAACTCGTCGATTTCGTCACGCGGCTCTGGATCAGCGCCGCTCTCGCCCTACCGTTGCTGGCGCTGAGCATGGGGCCGATGTTCGGCCTGCCGCTCCGGGAGGCAATCGGCGAGCCGCAGGCGACCTACATCGAATTGCTGCTGGCAACGCCGGTGGTGCTCTGGGCGGCTCTGCCCTTCTTCCGCCGCGCATGGGCGTCTATCGTCAACCGCAGCCCGAATATGTGGACGCTGATCGGTCTCGGCGTCGGCACCGCCTATGTCTACAGCGTCGTCGCCACGCTTGTACCCGGCATCTTCCCGATGAGCTTCCATGGCCATGGCGCGGCCGTGCCTGTCTATTTCGAGGCGGCCGCCGTCATCGTCGCGCTCGTCTTCGTCGGTCAGGTGCTGGAATTGAAAGCGCGCGAACGCACCGGCTCGGCAATTCGCGCTCTTCTCGACCTTGCGCCGAAGACGGCGCGGCGCATCGATGCCGAGGGTAGCGAGAGCGACGTGCCGGTGGACGACATCCAGACCGGTGACCGGCTGCGCGTGCGCCCCGGCGAGCGGGTGCCGGTGGACGGCTCCGTCCTCGAAGGCCAGTCGACGGTCGACGAATCGATGATATCAGGTGAGCCCTTGCCGCTGGAGAAGTCGAAGGGCGACCCGCTGACCGGCGGCACGATCAACAAGAACGGCACCTTCGTCATGACCGCAGAGAAGGTCGGCGCAGACACAGTGCTGTCGCGTATCGTCGACATGGTCGCCAAGGCGCAACGCTCGCGGGCGCCGATCCAGGGCGCGGTCGACCGGGTGTCGGCCATCTTCGTGCCGGCGGTGGTCGCCGCCGCCGTCCTTGCCTTCCTCGTCTGGGCCGCGATCGGGCCGGAGCCGCGTATGGCGAATGGCCTGCTTGCCGCCGTTGCCGTTCTGATCATCGCCTGCCCTTGTGCGCTCGGCCTTGCGACGCCGATGTCGATCATGATCGCGACCGGGCGCGGCGCGCAGGAAGGCGTGCTCATCAAGGACGCCGAAGCGCTGGAGCGTTTTTCCAAGGTCGACACGCTGATCGTCGACAAGACCGGCACGCTGACGGAGGGAAAGCCGAAGCTTACCGATATCGTCGCCTTCGGCGGGGTTAGCGAAAACAGGCTGCTGTCGCTGGCGGCAAGCCTGGAGCGCGGCTCCGAACATCCGCTGGCCGAAGCGATCGTTTCCGGCGCCGAGGAGCGCGGTGTCCCCTTCGTCGAGGTCACCGGCTTCGAGGCAAAGACCGGCAAGGGCGTTCAGGGTCTTGCAGGCGGTACAACAGTGGCGCTCGGCAATGCGGCGATGCTCGCCGATCTCGGCATTGATCCGGCAGCACTTGCCGAGAAGACCGAAGCCCTGCGCGGCGACGGCAAGACGGTGATGTTCGTGGTGTTCGACGGCGCGCTTGCCGGTCTTGTCGCCGTTGCCGACCGCATCAAGCCGACGACAGCAGCCGCCATCAAGGCGCTGCACGACAGCGGTCTGAAGATCATCATGGCAACGGGCGACAACGAGCGCACGGCGCGTGCAGTGGCAAAAAGCCTCGGCATCGACGAGGTACGCGCCGACGTGCTTCCGGAAGGCAAGAAGGCGCTGATCGACGAGTTGCGGGCCAAAGGTGCTGTCATCGCCATGGCCGGCGACGGCGTCAACGACGCGCCGGCACTCGCCGCCGCCGATGTCGGCATCGCCATGGGTACCGGCGCCGACGTCGCGATGGAAAGCGCCGGCATCACATTGGTAAAGGGCGATCTGAACGGCATCGTCAGGGCGCGGCGGCTGGCGGAGGCGACGATGCGAAACATCCGCCAGAATCTCGGCTTTGCCTTCGGCTATAATGCGCTCGGCGTGCCGGTCGCGGCCGGCATGCTCTATCCGATCTTCGGGCTGCTGCTGTCGCCTATGATCGCCGCGGCAGCGATGAGCCTCTCGTCCGTCTCGGTGATATCAAATGCGCTGAGACTGCGCTTTGCAAAATTATAGGAGACGGCGATGAATATCGGCGAAGCATCGGAACGATCCGGCCTGCCTTCGAAGACCATCCGCTACTACGAGGATATCGGCCTCATCCGTCCCGACAGGGGCGGAAACGGCTATCGCGACTATGCCGCAACCGACATCCACAAACTGCGCTTCCTACAGCGCTCGCGCGGCCTCGGCTTTTCCGTCGAGGAATGCCGGCAATTGCTGGCGCTCTACGAGGACAAGGATCGGGCGAGCGCCGACGTCAAGGATATTGCTGAGACCAAGCTTGCCGAGATCGACCGCAAGATCCGCGAACTGACGGAACTGCGCCGGACGCTGGAGCATCTCGTGCATGCCTGTCACGGCAACGACAGGCCGGACTGTCCGATCCTCGAAGAGCTTTCGGACGGCGGCTGACCATTTCAGGAAAGCGAGCGCCTCGCTTCAGGCGAGACCTGCCTCAGGAAAGCTGCGGCATGTTCTGGTTGGCCGCCCGCGAGGATTGAGTCTGCTCGTCAGGACCCTCGTCTTCGCCGTCGTCCAGTACGCCGTCATCCAAGCGGTGCTTGATCGCGAGCGCATAGATCACGTCGAGAATATTGCGGTCCCTGAGATGAGGATCGGTCAGGGCGAGAAGCGAGGCCCGGACGATCTTCCTGCTGGTGGCCTTCGGACAACGCGTCTTGACGAAATCATAGAGCGCCTCGTCCGTCAGCCCTTCCATGGCGCCGTCCACGAGAGCTTCGTAGACCCGCTTCTTTTCCTTCATTCTTGATTGTCCCCCTCAAATCAGCGGCGTCATGATCTGTCATGTAATTGTCATAAACAATCGCGGATTTAAGGCGCCCGAGGGATATTTGAGACGATCCGGCGACGGTTTCGGCCCCGTATGATTTTTTTACGTCCGCCGGGAATAAAATCCGCCGCATTTCCGTATACTCAATCATGGAACGCAAAGACCGCCCCTTCGATGTCATCGGACAGCTCGCAGCGCTGAGACGCTACGCTCGCTCGCTGGTGCGCAATTCGGACGAGGCGGAGGATCTGGTGCATGATGCGCTGGTGCGCGCCTTCGAGAAGCGGAAAAGCTTCCGCAGCGGCGGCAACCTGCGCACCTGGCTGCTCTCCATCCTGCACAATGCCCATATCGACCGTCTTCGCCAGAACCGGTCGCTGACGCGCCGCCACGATGAGGCGGCTGTCGAAGCCGAGCAGTCGCTGCCGGCCGGCCAGGAACATGCCGTGCGCCTGCAGCAGGTGCGCGACGCCTTCTTCGACCTGCCGGAGGAACAGCGCGAGGCGCTGCATCTCGTCGCGATCGAAGACCTTTCCTACCAGGAAGCCGCCCAGGCGCTCGGCATTCCCGTGGGGACGCTGATGTCGCGTATCTCCCGCGCCCGCGCTCACCTGCGCGAATTCGAGGAGAAGACGCCGCGGGTTTCGCATCTGAGGATCATCGGAGGGAACGGCAATGAAAGCAGTTGATCCGATCATCGATGCCGATCTCGACGCCTATGTGGATGGCGAGCTCGATGTCGCCCGTCGCATCCAGGTGGAATCCTATCTGTCCGAGAATCCGGCGATTGCCGCCAAGGTCATGGCCGACCTCAGCATGAAGGGTGAACTGCGTCTGGCGCTAGCCGGCGAAAGTGCCTTCGGCCGGCCCGAGACCCGCGATGCCGCCCGCCGGCTGGAACGTGGCCTTTCCTATGGCCGCATCTTCCATTCCCTGCAGCGCATTGCCGCTGTCGGTATTCTGATTGCCGCCGGCTGGGTGGCGCACAATTCCTTCGGCGCTTTCTCGGCGACCGAGGTGGTGGCATCCGTTCCGGCACCGGCCTATGTCGAGGATGCCGTCCGTGCCTATCAGACCGCGGCACTGCGCCAATCGATGCCTCCGCAGACACCGAGCACCTATAGCGCCGACGATATTCGCGCCGCCACCGCGATCGTGATGCCCGAACTGCCTAGGGATTGGAAGGTCGCGGACGTGCAGATCTTCCCGTCCGAATTCGGCCCCAGCGTCGAGATGGCGATCGAACAATCAGATGGAAAGCAACTGTCGCTTTTCGCCGTCCGTCCGGGCGCCTTCGAGGTCAAGCCGGTCAGTCATCTCACGCTGGAAAAAGCAGAAGCCGCCTATTGGCAGATCGGCGAGGTCGCTTATGCGCTGATCGCCGACGATAGCGGCCTCAATCTCGACCAGGCGGCCGAACGGCTCGCCCGCTCACTCTATTAATTCAAACCGAGGAGATCAGCATGAACCCGATCAATCCCCGCTATGGCGCCGTCGCCGGCTCCCAGGCCCTCTTCGACGAAGGCCTGCGCCAGCATATGCTGCGCGTCTACAACTATATGGCTCTCGGCCTCGTCATCACAGGCCTCGTCGCCTTTGTCGTCGGCTCGACGCCGGCACTCTACGTCCCGATCTTCGGCTCGCCGCTGAAGTGGGTGGTGATGCTCGCGCCGCTCGCCTTCGTCTTCTTCTTCTCGTTCAAGATCCAGACGATGTCGGCCAGCACCGCCCAGATCACCTTCTGGGCCTTCTGCGCCGTGATGGGCCTGTCTCTCGCTTCCGTCTTCCTGGTCTTCACCGGGGCGAGCATCGCGCGGACCTTCTTCATCACCGCGACGATGTTCGGCGCCACCAGCCTCTACGGCTATGCGACGAAGCGTGATCTCTCGCGCATGGGCTCGTTCCTGATGATGGGCCTCTTCGGCGTCATCATCGCCTCTGTCGTCAACATCTTCATGGGTTCGAGCGCGCTGCAGTTTGCGATCTCCGTGATCGGCATCGTCGTCTTCGTCGGCCTCACCGCCTACGACACGCAGAACATCAAGGAACAGTATTCGGAAAACTACGATCAGGAATCGAACCAGAAGCTCGCCGTCTTCGGCGCGCTCTCGCTCTACCTGAACTTCGTCAACATCTTCCAGCTTCTGCTCAACTTCACCGGCGAGCGGGAATAGGACTGCGCTTCTGGGGGCAAAGGAAGCGCAAGAGCGCCTGGTCTGCAGTCTGTGACAGGATGGCCGACTGGGTGCTCACCTAAAGGAAACGGCCGGGCTAACGCCCCGGCCGTTTTCGTTTTAGATGATGCCCCAGGCGCGATAGCGCCCCCGGCCGGTGATTTCACGAATGCCTATCTCGTTGACGAGGTTCAGCGCACCGCGCGGCGTGATGCGCAGATGACGGGCGATCATCGCCGCCGAGACCATCGGCCGCGACAGAATGAAATCGGCAAGCTCCGGCAGGCTGCTGTTCGAACGGCGGCCGCGAAAGCGCAGCTCCATCTGCGTGCGTGCCAGGGACAAGCGGTCGATTTCCTTGAGGCCGGCCACAGCACCCAGATGCATCGCCTCCAGAAAGGCTTGCAGCCGCGTGACGCGATCGCGTGCCCGACGACGCTCATGGCGCACCAGCTTCAGCCCGCCGTAAAAAGAAAACAGATGCGAGGCGACCTTGCCGCGGGCGCGTAGGTGGCTTGCGACCAGAAGACCGCCAAGCCAATGCTGACGCCGCAACGGCTCGATCCTTTCCCAGGCTTCGAAGAGGATGATAGCGCCGAGAACCGGCGGCAAGCTATCGGCCAATGGCTGGACGCTTCGCCACTCCGCAAGCCGCTGTTCCTCGTCCCACTCGTCGTCACCGAGCAAGCCGAGGGGATCTTCGTTGCGCCGTGCCGGGGTAACGGCGGCCGTCTCGCTTTCCGGCGTTTTCCCGGTATGGATATCGAGCAGCTTCTGCGAGCGGGCAAGAAGCGCATCGATCTCCGCCATCTCGGCGGCGAGCGGCCCGTCCTCATCCTCGCCCTCTCCGTCGGTCTCGAGTGGAGCGGCGACGCTCTTCGCTTCCTGCGCCTTCCCCTCCCCTTCCCCGCCGGTCGCCGTCAGCGTTGCAAGGCCCGAGACGCCGAGTGCCCAGGAGGGTTCGCCGGTCCAGATGCGCCGACGTGCCCGCAGCACGGAATGGGCGATCGTCAGTTCGTGGGTGGGAGCGCGGCTATCCATATGGGCATCATGCAAAACGAGATCCTCGACATGCACGAGTTCGCCGGCCACCCAGAGCGCGCCGGCGGCGTCGAAGAAATGGCTGCGCTCGGCAAATCCCTCGCCGACCGGCGAGCGCAACACCCGCTCGTCCAGCCGCGCCACCGCATCCTCCGCCGCGGTAAGGGCTGGAAGCAGGGTTTGAAGCATTGCACCGTCGATATCGTAGCGCATTGTTAAGCTTTACGGTTTTTCACAAATGGAAGCAAAATAGGTGTTTCCTTCCGCCATGTATGACATGGTTAACAGTGTACTTCAACAAAACTGGAGGGAATGAAGCCGATATGCTAGCTGATCGACCGGCCGCATATGCTTCTAACCGTCTGAGCTGGCGCGAAGCTTTTTCATAGCCGCTCATCCGGTTTTCCTCGCCGTCGGACCATTTGCCCGCATCAGCGCCATCAGCATCGGTCCGAGCGAGAACTCGCCGCGCTCCGCCCGCCGCGTCAGGTCACGTAGGTAGCCGCCGGCCGAGTTGATATGTCCGCCCCTTTCCAGAATGCAGGCGATCACCGTGGCGGCGTTTTCCGGCCCCATGACATCGCAGGCCAGCTGATAGGCGCTGGGGCTGACGCCAAGCGTGGAACGGACAATGACGGCCGCGGCCATCAGATCGCGCCAGCTGCCGATGCCGCCGCCCGGTCCGTAAGCGATGATCTCCGGGCAGGCCTGCAGCACCATGGCAAGGGGGAAGGATTTCGGCGGCTCGCGCCAATGCCGCGGCTCTTCCTCCGGCTTTGCGCCCTGCTTCGGTTCGAAGCTTGGTTCAAGTTCAGATATAGGGTGTGGGTTTGAATTATGTATGTGCTGACCGTTTTGGTTATCATTGGCATCTGTTTTTTCTGTTTTCGACTTCGATTCCAGCGTCTTGATGATCAATTCCCGGAAAGCTTCGAGATCGGCCAGCAGGCTTTCCATCTCGGCGGCCGACGGGCGGCGTGGCAGGCTTGCGGAAAGCAGATTGAAATGCTTCTGCATCTCGATCCATTCGCCGGCCACTTCCTCTTCCAGCGCGATCTCGATGAGCTTGGTGATGTCACGCCGGCAAAGTGTCAGGCGCTCCCTCAGGCGCTTCCATTCGAGCTTGGCGGCCATCACTTGAGCCGCCTGCGCCTCGATCTCGCGTGCGCGCACCAGGAGCGGCGCCAGGCTGAAGCCAAATGCCTCTCCAAGTCCACCCTCGCCGTTGCGCCGGGCAAAACGTTTCCCGTTCGGGCTATCCCGCCGGATGATCAGGCCGGCTTCCACCAGCATCGCCAGATTCCGCCGCAACGTCGTGCCAGCCATGCCGTGCGTGCGCAGCGACAGCTGCTCATTTGACGGAAAGACGACGAAGCCGTTGGCCTCGGCAATCTCGTTCTTCGGGTAGAAGGTCAACAGCGCATTGAGAACAGCCAGGGCACGATCCGATACGCCGACCATGTCCTTTGCTTCGCAGAGCGCGCGAAAAATCTTCCACTTGTCGACCGATGCGTCCGGATCGACCTTGCTGGCGCTTTCCTGGCTTGCCAGCATGCCAAGCGTCATCGATCGCCGCCCAAAGGGCGTCGATACATATTGAGGCTCCATGTCCCTCACCTTTTCTCAAGGCAAAAGAAACCTACCACCCAAAAGGATGCCGAAGACGCTTGACAGTGATTCGAGGAAGTGCGATTCTCAGATTGTCCAGATATGAGAAAGGCTTCCGCGGCGGCAACGTTCGGAGGCTTTTTTCTTTTGCGGCCTACTCTCCTGCTTGCAACTTGCCGGCCCGATAGGCTTCGTAAAGCTCATCGAGACGGCGTGAAATGTAAGCGCCGAAATCCGGCGCATCGCCGGTCTTCAACGCGATCGTGAAGGAATTGCCGGCGCTCTTGATTCGGCCGGCAATCTTGCCACCGCTCTTCGGCTTCCAGTCAAATTCCGTGGTTTCGGGCTTGGCCTCTTTCCTGGCGAGCTCGGCAACCAAAAGCTCGAAACGGCGGTCACTCTCTTCCGCCAGGAAACTTCCCGAGGCAATGAGCTTGGCAAGCCGGGCGGCCGTCATCCCATTCCAGTCCTGGGCAAGCGCCATCCACCTGCGTCGCCCGATGCCGGGTGCGGCTCCGATCGACCTGACGATCTCGGCGGGAATAGCTTTTGCAACGGATATCAGCTTCGATAGCTCCGTCTTGTCCGTCGACAGCGCTTTCATGATGACCGGGCGCTCAAAACCCTTGACCTCGAGATTGAGGGCAAAGACCGCGCGCTCGATATAGGAAAGGTTCCGGCGCGCCGAATTCTCGATACCCTGCGCGATGACGACATCGGTATCGTCAAGCTTACGGACGATCGCCTGCACCTTGAGGCCGAGCAGCTTGACAGCCTGCAGACGGCGATGGCCGTAGGCGATCTGGTAGCGGTCCTCATCATTGGGATGACGGCGAACGAGGATCGGCACTTCCTGGCCGTTCTCGGCAATCGACTGCACCAGCTCGTCTTCCCTATCGAGGGGCTGGTCGGCAAGGCGGTCGCGGACGAAGGAGGAATCGATCAGATCAGGATCGAGCTCGACGACGCGTTCCCCGGAGAGCAAAGCCTCCTGCATCGCCCTGCTCTCTTCCTCCATGCGGCCAAGGGTCAGCGCCATCGTCCGAACCGGACCGGCCGATCCGCGCGAAGAGGACTCCTCGTAGTTGGCCGCGGCCAACTCCTGCGCCGTATCGTCAAAAAGACCTTTCAGGCGATCGCGTCTGCTCATGCTCGACCCCAGGCTTTGTGAATACCGGCGAGAACCTCGCCGTTGGCGGCATTGACCGATTCCAGCGCCCGGTCATAGGTCGAGCGGCGCACCTGCCCCTTCTCGATCTCGTAAAGCGTCTGCTTGGTCAAGCCGACATCGGCGATCGCCGTCGATTTGAGAATGGTCGCCGTCAATACGTCGTCGCTGAAGAGGCTGCGCAGCAGCGCGACGATCTGCGACTGCGGCGCATCGAAGGGTTCGTGACGCGTGACGACATATTTGATAAAATCGTGCTGCAGATCGCCACCGGCCTTGCGCACCACGGAAAGCAGATCCGACGTCATCAGCAGGAACTGCGACATGGAAGCGACATCGACCATTTGCGGATGGATGGTGATGAGCAGCGATGTAGCGGCACAAACGGCGCCAAGCGTCAGATAACCAAGCTGCGGCGGGCAGTCGATCACCACGATGTCGTAATCGGCTTCGACCTCGGCAATGGCAACGCCAACGCGACGGAAGAACAGCTCGCCGGGTCGCTGCCGGTCGTTCAATGCCCGTGGCGTCTCATGCTCGAACTCCATCAGTTCGAGATTGCCCGGCACCAGATCCAATCCGTCGAAATAGGTCTTGCGGACGATCTCCTTCAGCGGCTTGCGGCCCTCATCGTAGCGAATTGCGCCGTAGAGCGTATCGCCCTCGGAAAGATCGAATTCGGGCTGAACGCCGAGCATGGAGGAGAGCGAAGCCTGCGGATCGAGATCGATGGCAAGCACCCGGTAACCTGCCAGCGCCAGATACTGCGCCAGATAGAGCGTCGTCGTGGTCTTGGCCGAGCCGCCCTTGAAATTGGTGACGGCAACCGTCTGGAGCTTTTCGCCAGGGCGACGCCACGGCTGATAGGAAAGCGCGTCCTTCGGCTTGAGCTTGGCCATATAATGGCGCAATTCGTTGATCTGGCCGAGCGTGTAGGAACGCCGGCCATTCTGGGCAAGATCCGGCTGCGGGCCCTTGCCATCCAGTGAAAGCTGGCGAAGATAGCCGTCCGACACGCCGATCATCTGGGCCGCCTCGCCGGAGGAGAATGTCCGCAGCGTCTTTTGCGAGAGCGGCGGGAACAGCTTGTCGCGGAGGAGCTTCAGTTGCCGCGAAAGCTGGTTCGCATGCCGCTCGATCCGTACATCTGTCGTCGATACGCTAATGTTGTCCAAAACACCCAATCCTTTTCGATGCGCTTTTCTGTCAACATAGCGTCAAAAAGCGTATCGAAAGTGACACGATTCGGGATTTGCAGCAACAACAGGGCTCAGATGCCACCCACAGGCCGGGTTGGCCGCGGCCAACTCCCGTTCAGCCCTTGCGGCGACGAGGCTTTTTCGGCAAGACCGCCGGGACTCAACGGGGAGTATCCGCTTGAAGCATATCCATATCATCGGCATCGGCACGGGCAACCCGGAGCACCTCACCATACAGGCGATCAATGCGATGAACGCGGCCGACGTGGTCTTCCTGCCGGTCAAGGGCGCCGGCAAGGAAGATCTCGCCGAAATCCGGCGGGAGATCTGCGAACGCTATATCACCCGGCCGGCTGGCAGGATTTCAGAGTTCGCGGTGCCGCAACGGCAGACGGCAGACAAGACCTATGTGCAGAGCGTCGACGCCTGGCACGGTGAGATCGCCGGCATCTATGAAGAGCTGATCTCCGGTCTCCCGGAGGAGGGCAGCGGCGCCTTTCTCGTCTGGGGTGATCCCAGTCTCTACGACAGCACGATCCGCATCATCGAACGCGTGCGCCAGGAAGGCAGCCTGGAATTCGATTACAGCGTCATTCCTGGCATCACCAGCATTCAGGCGCTGGCGGCCAGCCACAGAATCCCGATCAACCTCGTCGGCAAACCGATCGAGATCACCACAGGACGCAGGCTGGCGCGGGACGGGCTTCTGACCGACAGCACCATCGTCATGCTCGACGGCGAACAGGCTTTTGCAAAGATCGACGATCCCGATGCCGAGATCTTCTGGGGCGCCTATCTCGGTACCAAGGACGAGATCGTCAGAGCAGGGCGACTTGGCGATATCGCGACCGACATTCTGAGGCTCAGGGCCAAGGCCAGGCAACGGCACGGCTGGATCATGGACATCTATCTCCTGCGCAAGGGACGGGATTTCGAGGAATAGCGGTCCGAAGCCTTTCCATCAGCTTTGCCGGGTCGGCCGCGATCATGTAAGAAATGATCAGAGGATCAAGAATGAGCATTCGGGCCGCAAAGGCGAGCGACAGGACAGGCGAGGCGGATCTGCACGATCGCCCGGCGGTGGAGATGCGTAGGCGCGGCGCCTGCCCCGCCCTTGCCGCGCCCATGCCGACCGGCGACGGTTTGCTGGTCCGGCTGCGGCCGGCCGGTGGCGCGTTGACACTATCACAATTCGCAAGCCTTGCCCGCTCAGCCGCAGCCCATGGAAACGGCATTCTCGAAATCACCGCGCGCGGCAATCTGCAGATCCGAGGCCTTCGGGCTGAGACCGTCGGACAGCTCGCGGCCGATACTGATGCCGCCGGGATCACCGTGCCGGAAGGGCCGGCGATCGAGACATCGCCGCTGCACGGCATCGATCCGGAAGAAGTAAGCGATCCGGCCGCAATGGAAGTGGCCTTGCGCAGCACGCTCCGCGATCAGCTTGCGTCGCCGCGGCTCGCGCCAAAACTCTCGCTTATCATCGATGGCGGTGGAACCTTCGGCTTATCGGCACTTTCCGCCGATATCCGTATCGTCGCGCAATCCCCCGCAGATTGGCTTGTCGCGATCAATGGCGACGGTGAAACTGCAATGCCAATCGCGATCGGTCCTGCAGAGGCTGCCATATCGGCCGTCGGCGAAATCCTGAGCCTGTTGGCGACCCTGGGGCAGGGCAGACGGGCAAGGGATATCGATCCGGCGCTTGTGCGGGCGCGTTTTCCGGCGATGGATGGCATTCGATCCATTGCGTCCCGCGCGGCAGGGATGCCGCTTGCCGGCTCGCACAGACTTGAGGACGGCAAAACCATACTCGGTGTCCGGCCGGAATTCGGGCAGATGAGAGCCTCCGATCTGGTCGCGTTGCTCGATCTGGCAAAGGCCCGTGGCGCAACAGCCATCCGGCTTGCACCCGGTCGCGGTTTCTTCCTCATCGGGCTTTCCGCAGATACACTGCCGGCTATGCAGATCGACGCAGCCGGACATGGCTTCGCCGCACAACCTGGCGAGAACAGCGAGCATATCGCCGCCTGCGCCGGCGCCGGCGCCTGCGGTTCCGCCTTCTACAAGACCAGAACCTTGGCGCGCCGCCTCATTGCCGCGGCACCTGCCCTTTTCGACGGTTCGCTGACGCTGCATCTGTCCGGCTGCGCCAAGGGCTGTGCTCATGCGCGGCCGGCGCTGACCCTGACGGGCTCGGCGGAAAGTTATGGCCTCATCCTCAATGGGCTTGCTGCGGATCAGCCGGACGAACGGATCGCTGGCGGTCGGATCGATTTCGCTATAGAGAGGCTCGCCCGGGCCATCGAAGACAACAAAGACGCTGGCGAATCGACCGCCGCCTGCCTTACACGGCTTGGCGCAACCGGCGTTTCGAAGGCGCTGCGACAGGAATAGGAATGCCAGACTACGATTATATCCGCAGCGGCGATGCGATCTACGAGCGTTCCTTTGCCATTATCCGTGCCGAGGCCGATCTATCGCGCTTCACCGACGATCAAGCCGAAATCGCCGTGCGCATGATCCACGCCTGCGGGCTGGTCGAGGCGGCGGCGCATTTCCGGTTCTCCGCCGATTTCGTCAGCGCTGCGCGCGACGCGCTGAAGGGTGGGGCGCCGATCTTCTGCGACGCGGAAATGGTATCCCAGGGTGTGACCCGGGCGCGGCTGCCGGCGCAGAACGAGGTGATCTGCACGTTGCGCGATCCCGCGACACCCGAGCTTGCGCGCGAGACCGGCAATACGCGCTCGGCCGCCGCCATGCATCTCTGGCTCGATCGGCTCGGCGGCAGCGTTGTCGCGATCGGAAACGCACCGACCGCCCTTTTCCATCTGCTCGAACTCCTGCGCGACGGCGCCCCGAAACCCGCGGCGATCCTCGGCATGCCCGTGGGTTTCGTCGGCGCGGCGGAATCGAAGGATGCATTGGCGGAGAATTCCTACGGCGTCCCCTTTGCCATCGTCCGCGGCCGGCTCGGCGGCAGCGCCATGACGGCAGCCGCCATCAATGCATTGGCGAGGCCAGGCCTATGACGACAAGCGGCCGCCTCATCGGCGTCGGCACGGGTCCCGGCGATCCGGAGCTCCTCACCCTCAAAGCCGTGCGCGCCATCGAAAGCGCTGATGTGATCGCCTATTTCGCCAAGCAGGGCAGGGGCGGCAACGGCAAGGCGATCGTCGAGCCGCTGCTGAAGTCCGGGGTGACGCTGCTGCCGCTCTATTATCCTGTGACGACCGAAATCGACAAGAACGAGGAACGCTATCAGAGGCTGATCACCCAATTCTACGATCTGTCTGCCAAAGCTGTTGCCGGGCATCTCGATGCCGGGCTGACTGTCGCCGTGCTCAGCGAAGGCGATCCGCTCTTCTATGGCTCCTATATGCACCTGCATGTCAGGCTTTCCACACGCTACCCGACGGAAGTGATCCCGGGCATCAGCGCCATGTCGGGCTGCTGGTCGCTGGCGGGCATGCCGATCGTCCAGGGCGACGACGTGCTTACCGTACTGCCCGGTACGATGGCCGAGACCGAGCTGACGCGCCGCCTTGCCGATACGCAAGCCGCCGTCATCATGAAGGTCGGCCGCAATCTGCCGAAGATCCGCCGGGCGCTGGCGGCGGCCGGCCGGCTTTCAGAAGCCGTCTATGTCGAGCGCGGCACCATGGCGAATGCGGCGATGGAAAAGCTTGCCGACAGGACCGACGGCGATGCGCCGTATTTTTCGCTCGTGCTGGTGCCCGGCTGGGAGGGCAGCCGATGAGCGGCAGGCTTTTCGTGATCGGCACCGGTCCCGGCAACCCCGAGCAGATGACGCCGGAAGCTTTGGCCGCTGTCGATGCAGCGACGGATTTCTTCGGCTACGGACCTTATCTCGACAGGCTGCAGCTCCGCCACGATCAGCTGCGGCATGCCTCGGACAATCGCGAGGAGCTCGACAGGGCAGGGGCCGCACTCGCCATGGCAGCAGATGGCGCCAAGGTCTGCGTCGTCTCCGGCGGCGACCCGGGCATCTTTGCCATGGCTGCCGCGGTCTGCGAAGCGATCGAGAACGGGCCGGCCGCGTGGCGCGCGGTCGATCTCACCATCCTGCCCGGCATCACGGCGATGCTGGCCGTGGCGGCAAGAGCAGGCGCCCCGCTTGGCCACGACTTCTGCGCCATATCGCTGTCTGACAATCTAAAGCCTTGGAATATAATAGAAAACCGTCTTGTATTGGCGGCAAAGGCAGGTTTTGTCATCGCCCTCTACAATCCGATCAGCCGGGCGCGGCCCTGGCAGCTCGGCGAAGCCTTCAAGCTGTTGCGTGACCATCTGCCTGCAGCAACACCGGTTATTTTCGGGCGGGCAGCCGGGCGGCCGGACGAACGTATCGCCGTCCAGCAGCTGTCGCAGGCGGATGCGTCGATTGCCGATATGGCGACCTGCATCATCATCGGCTCCGCCGAGACACGCATCGTCACGCGACCAGGCAGACTGGACCTCGTCTATACGCCGCGCTTCATGGCGGGGGGGAACAGGTGATCGATCGCCGCCAGCGCCGCCTCGACAGTGTCGACCGCCTTGACGATCGAGGCCGGTGCGCGCGCCACCATCATCACCTCGATACCGAGCAGGCGGGCTGCCTCGATCTTCGCATAGGTGGCAGCACCGCCGCTGTTCTTGGCGACGATGGCGTCGATGTCGTGCCGCCTCAGCAGATCGCATTCACCGTCCAGCGTGAACGGACCACGCTCGAGGATGTACTCGACATTATCAAGCGCAAGCGCCGGTTCGACGGAATCGACGCTACGGACGAGGTAGTAATGCTGCGGTGCGGCTTCCGCATGATAGGCACCCTGCCGGCCCGTCGCCAGGAAGACATGGCGGGGGAAGGGGCCGAGCGCTTCGATGGCAGCCGGAATGCTCTGCACGCCCCGCCAGCGATCGCCGGCCACGCGTTGCCATTCGGGACGGCGCAGGGCGATCGCGGCAATGCCGGTAGTCTCGGCCGCGAAAGCGGCATTGGCCGAAATGCGCTCGGCGAAGGGGTGCGTGGCGTCGATCAACAGGTCATATCCGCCGGCCCTCAGGAAATCGGCAAGTGCGGCAGCGCCGCCGAAACCGCCGATGCGAACCGGAACAGGCTGCATGGCCGGTTTTTCGGTGCGTCCGGCAAGCGACAACAAAACATCGCAGTCATCCCGCGCCGCCAGCGCCTCGGCCAGCAGCCGCGCCTCGCTGGTGCCGCCAAGGATCAAGATGCGGGGTCGTCCCATGTCTGATGTCGCTCCTGCGTCCGGTCAGCGCTGGCTGACTATTATCGGCATCGGCGAAGATGGTCCAGAAGGGTTGGGCGAGGAGGCAAGGGGGCTGATTGCGACCGCACCTGCCGTCTTCGGCGGCACGCGGCACCACGCGCTTGCTGCCTCGCTGATCACAGGCGAAAAGCTTTCCTGGCAGAGCCCGTTCGAGCGCTCGGTCGAGGCTATCCTAGAAAGGCGCGGCACGCCGGTTGTCGTGCTCGCCTCTGGCGATCCCTTCCTCTATGGCGTCGGCGCAACGCTCTCCCGCCATGTGGCGGCGGAAGAGATGCGCACCATCCCCGCGCCCTCGGCCTTCAGCCTTGCCGCGTCCCGCCTTGGCTGGCCGCTGCAAGACGTCGCGACGATCTCGCTGCATGGAAGACCGATCGACCTGATCCGGCCGCATCTGCATCCCGGACGGCGCATCCTCGCGTTGACCTCGGACGAGAAGGGGCCTGGCGATCTGGCTGCGCTGCTGATTGCTGCTGGCTTCGGTCAGTCGCAACTTACCGTGCTCGAGGCGCTTGGCGGCGCTCGGGAACGACAGAGAACCGTCCTGGCGGCGGATTTCGACCTGCTGGACATCGATCCCCTGAATGTCTGCGCACTCGAAATCGCGGCAGGGGAGGGGGCACGCATTCTGCCTTTTGCCGCAGGAATCGAGGACGAACTGTTCGAGCATGACGGACAGATCACCAAGCGTGAAATCCGGGCGATGACGCTTTCCGCACTCGCGCCGCGTCACGGCGAACTGCTCTGGGATATCGGCGCCGGCTCGGGATCGATCGGCATCGAATGGATGCTCGCCGATCCCAGCCTCAAGGCAATCGCCCTCGAACAATCGCCGGAGCGGGCCGCACGTGTTGCTCGCAATGCATCCGCCTTCGGCGTGCCGCATCTCGCCGTCGTCGAAGGTGCGGCACCCCTCGCACTGAAGGGCCTGCCGGAGCCGGATGTGATCTTCCTCGGCGGTGGCGGCAGCGAGCCGGGTGTTATCGATACTGCGATTGCCGCGCTGAAGCGGGGAGGGCGGCTCGTTGCCAATGCGGTGACGCTGGAAATGGAAGCGGTGCTGCTCGCCGAACATGCAAAACGCGGCGGCTTCCTCACGCGGATCGAAATATCGCGTGCCCAGCCTGTCGGCGGCATGAGCGGCTGGCGGCCGGCAATGCCGGTAACGCAGTGGCGCTGGACGAAAGGATGGACGAGATGACGGTGCATTTCATCGGCGCGGGGCCAGGTGCTGCGGATCTGATCACGGTGCGTGGCCGCGATCTCATCGCCCGATGCCCGGTCTGCCTTTATGCCGGCTCGATCGTCTCGGCTGAACTGCTGCAATATTGTCCGCCGGACGCGCGTATCGTCGATACGGCGCCGATGTCGCTCGACGAGATCGAGGCGGAATATCTTCGCGCTGCTGCGGCCGGCCAGGATGTCGCCCGGCTGCATTCCGGCGATCTCTCGGTCTGGAGTGCGGTGGCCGAACAGGTGCGCCGGCTTCAAAAGCACGGCATCGACTATACGATGACGCCTGGTGTTCCGGCCTTTGCCGCTGCAGCCTCGGCGCTCGGCCGAGAGCTGACGATCCCGGCCGTGGCCCAAAGCCTGGTGCTGACCCGCGTTTCCGGCCGCGCGTCACCGATGCCGAACGACGAGACACTGGCGAAGTTCGGCGCGACGGGCGCCACGCTGGCGATCCATCTGGCCATCCACGCGCTGAAGCAAGTGGTCGAAGAGTTGATGCCGCGTTACGGCGCCGACTGCCCGGTCGCAATCGTCGTCAAGGCCTCCTGGCCGGACGAGCGCATCCTGCGCGGCACGCTCGGCGATATAGAGGCAAAGGTTGCGGCCGAACCGATCGAACGCACGGCGATCATCTTCGTCGGCGCCTCGCTCGCGGCCAAGGATTTTCGCGAAAGCTCGCTCTACGATCCGGCCTATCAGCGCCGGTTCAGAGGCCGGGAATAACTGCAGGCGACTGGGCGGCCTTAAACCCGCGCTGTCAGATACTCCATGCTGGCGCGCAGCGCGCCGGCCGGATCTTTCAGCGCATGCACCTCCGCCGCGAAGGGCTCGAAGGAGAACGGGCCGGTATAGCCCGCCTGCAGCAGCGCCCTGAGCTGCCCGGCATTGTCGAGCAGGTCGTCGGCATTGACCAGGACACGGTGGGAATCGCGCATATCGGCAACGGAAACAGCCGGGTCGTCGACGCCGGAGATGTGCACAAGGCCGGTCAGATCAGGAAAGGTCGCCGCTTCGCCGGCAAGGTGATGGTGGAAGGTGTCGTGGACAAGCCTGAAGGTCGATTCCGCGCCGAGTTCCCTGATTGCTTCGGCCGCCTCGGTCTTCGAGCGCAGCGAGCAGATCTCGAAGCCGAGCGGCTCGACGAGACCGATAATGCCGGCTTCCTCCAGCATCGGCTTCAGCGCAATCAGAGACTGGCGGAGATTGGCCTGCCGTTCGCCCTCGGCGCAGCCGGTGCCGTCGTTCTTCGGAACGAGGACGAGCGCCCTGGCGCCCGACGCGCCGGCATAATCGATCAGCTCCTGCGCTTCGGCGGCCCGGGTCGCATTCCACTCATTGAAGCGCTGCAGGGCGTTGATCGAGATGATTGTCAGACCATGACGGGCGGCCGCTTGCCTGATCACCTCGGGATGGGTGCCGTCAAGGATGGCATTGCCGGAAAGGTCGTTGCGGATCTCGACGGCATCGATGCCGAGCGATCGGGCCAGCGCGAAAAAATCATCAATGGCAAGTGACGGTGCTGCCATATGGTTGAGCGCAAAACGGATCGAAGTCATGATCGGTATCTCCTCCTGATCTCCGCATCAGGGCGGAGCAGTCCTCGTGAATGGGTCAGCGAATCTCTATCGGAATTCGCGCCGCAATCCATCCGTCATCGCCGGCGCCCGCTTTCATTGCTGAGAGAATTTCGAACGGAATGACGGAATTCCATCACGCCTCAGATGTTCTCCGAAATATGGATATCGAAAGGCAGGAAGAGTTGCCCAGGAACAGCCGTTTCGCCGTTTTCGATGGCCCCCGTCATCAGCACCATCAACTCCTTGCAGAGAGCGGGCAGGGGGGTGCCGATCGCCATGGCGACGATATCGTCGGCAAGGCCGGCTTTGCTGTCGGGCGTCAGCTCGTTGACCACCAGGACGATCTTGCCGCCGACGCCTTCTTCGCGGAATGCCGAAATTGCTCCTTCCATGCCGCCGCCGCAGACATAGAGGCCAACGAGATCCGGATGTTTCTGCAGCAGTGTCAACGTCGCCTCATGCGTGATTTCGGCGGTCTCGAGATTGATCAGCGTGTCGACGACATCGAACTCGGGCGCATTCTCGCGAAAATAGGAGCGGAAGCCGATTTCTCTGAGCTCATGGCCGTGAAAGCGGTGGCTGCCGACGAAACAGGCGACCTTGCCGGGCCTGCCGGCCGTCCGTGCAATCGTCCAGGCGGCGGTGCGCCCGACCTTGCGGTTGTTGACGCCGACATAGGCGTCGCGCACGCCCGTGGCGAGATCGGAGAGCAGCGAGAAGACGGGAATGCCGCGCTCCTTCAACTCCTCGACCGCCGTCGTCACTGCCGGATAATCCGGGCCGACGAGTGCAACGGCCTGGTTGCGGGCGCCGAGCGCCTTGATCTTTTCGACGATGGCTGCCGGTGTCGCGGCTGAAGGAAAGTCGATCTGCGTCTGGATGCGCGCGGTCGTGAGCGCCCGTGCCGCGGTTTCGATCTCACGCACGAAGCTCTGATAGAAGGGCTGCATCGGCTTCTGCAGCAGGAAGGCGAGCCTGTATTGCGGCAGATCCTCGAAGACGCGCTGCTTGATCAGCCCGACAGCGTGATAGCCGATCGACTGCGCCGCATCATAGACCCGTCGCGCCGTTTCCTCGCGCACGCGGTGGCGGGCGTTGAGAACGCGGTCGACGGTGGCGACGCTGACGCCCGAGGCGCGGGCAAGATCGGATATGGTGGGACGGCGCATCGGCGTTCCTGATGGATTCAATCATGAATGCAAGCCATTCTTGATGGCTTTTGATAGATTATATCAAGCCTGCATTGAGCGCTTTCCAAAGTCAACCTATTCTCCCAGGCACAGGCAACGGGAGGCGGATAATGGCGACCCAGACGAAGAAACGTGACTACGACCTTCTCGGCGAAAGCGGCCGCACCGCCGTCGAGACGGGGCTTGCGGCAGCCGAATGGTATCACACCGACATTCCGCGCAAGGAGATGAAGGCGCTGATGCAGCGCTCCGACGCGCCGGCGATCCGCGACACGATCATCTGGCTCGGCGCCATGGCAATCTTTGCCGGGCTCGGCATCTATTTCTGGGGCTCGTGGGTGGCCGTGCCCTTCTTCCTCGCCTATGGCGTGCTCTACGGCTCGGCCACCGACAGCCGCTGGCACGAATGCGGTCACGGCACCGCCTTCAAGACGCGCTGGATGAACGATGTCGTCTACCAGATTGCCTGCTTCATGATCATGCGCAATCCGGTGACCTGGCGCTGGAGCCATGCGCGCCACCACACCGATACGGTGATCGTCGGCCGCGATCCCGAGATCGCCGTCATGCGGCCGCCGGATCTCTTCCGGCTGGTGCTTAATTTCTTCGGCATCCTCGATGCCTGGCATGCGATCGTCGATATGTTGCGCAATGCCTTCGGCGTCGTCAGCGCGACGGAAAAGAGTTTCATTCCCGAGATGGAGCAGCCGAAGGCGATCCGCATTGCCCGCATCTGGCTGGCGATCTATCTGGTGACGATCGCAACCGCAATCGCCATGGGCTCGATCCTGCCGCTCGTGCTGGTCGGCCTGCCGCGCCTTTACGGCGCCTGGCACCATGTGCTGACCGGACTGCTGCAGCATGGCGGCCTTGCCGACAATGTCATCGATCATCGGTTGAACAGCCGCACGGTCTATATGAACCCGATCAGCCGCTTCATCTACTGGAACATGAATTATCACGTCGAACATCACATGTTTCCGATGGTGCCCTACCACGCGCTGCCCAAGCTGCACGCGATGATCAAACACGACCTGCCGGCGCCGAACCCGTCGATCTGGTCCGGCTATCGCGAGATGATCCCGGCCTTCCTGCGCCAGCTGCGCAACGAGGATTATTTCCTGAAGCGCGACCTGCCGGCCACCGCGCGGCCCTATCGCGAGGAATTCCACAACGAGCTGGCCCCGGCCGCGCAATAAAGACAATCGAGGGAGGACAAGATGAGCGGAAATTGGATCCAGGTCTGCGACAAGGATGAGATCGACGAAGAGGATGTCATTCGCTTCGATCATGACGGGCGCACATTTGCGGTCTATCGCAGCCCGGACGACGAATTCTTCGCGACCGACGGGCTCTGCACGCATGAACATATCCATCTCGCCGATGGGCTTGTCATGGATGAGATCATCGAATGTCCAAAGCATAATGGCCGCTTCAACTACAAAACGGGCGAAGCCAAGGGTGCGCCGGTCTGCGTCAATCTCAAGACCTATCCTGTCAAGATCGAAGACGGTGCCGTCTTCATCTCGCTGTGAGGGAGGTTGGCGTGGTTCATTTCGTCATCCTGGGTGCGGGCGAATGCGGTGCGCGCGCCGCCTTCGCCTTGCGGGAAAAGGGCTTTGCCGGCGAGATAACGCTAGTTGGCGCCGAGCCACTTCCGCCCTATGAACGGCCGCCGCTTTCGAAGGCCGGCTCCGCCGATGCGAGCGATCCGAAATTCATCGCCGCGGCGGAAAAATATGTCGAAAACGGCATCCGGCTGCTCACTGGCCTGGAGGCCAGGGATTTCGATCCCGCCTCCAGGATCGTCACGCTTTCGGACGGGACGGCGCTCTCCTACGACAAGCTTCTGCTTGCGACGGGTGCGGCCGCGCGTTCGTTCCCCGATGCGCCGCAGGGCAGCCGGTATATTCGCTCGCTGAGGACGCATCACGATGCGGCGGCGCTGCGCGAAGCAATGAAGCCGGGCCGGCATATCGCCATCATCGGTGGCGGCTTCATCGGACTGGAACTTGCGGCAACGGCGCGGCTGCTTGGCGCCGAGGTCACCGTCATCGAAGGGCTGGAACGCGTGCTGAAGCGTGGCGTGCCGGAAGAGATCGCCCATCTGCTCACCGAGCGCCACCGCGCTGAAGGCGTCGATATCCGCTGCGGCGCCTCCATCGAGGCGCTGACCGAAGAAAGCGGCAAAGCCCTGATCCGATTGTCGACCGGAGAGGTGATCGAAGCCGATCTCGTCCTCGTCGGCATCGGCGCACGACCGAATGTCGAGATCGCCGAAAGGGCAAGCCTTGCCATCGACAATGGCATTGCCGTCGACACTTATCTCCGGACTTCAGCACCTGATGTCTTTGCGGCCGGCGATTGCTGCTCCTTTCCGCTGCCGATCTATGGCGGCCGGCGGGTGCGGCTGGAATCCTGGCGCAACGCCCAGGAGCAGGGCACATTGGCCGCGGCCAACATGCTCGGCCTCAACCAAGCCGTTTCATCAGTGCCGTGGTTCTGGTCGGATCAATACGACATGACGCTGCAGATATCAGGCCTTGCCGAAGGGGCTGCCGCGCATCAGCGCCGCGATCTCGGCGCAGGCGCCTTCATTCTTTTCCATCTCGACGCCGACGGACGATTGATCGCCGCAAGCGGCATCGGGCCTGGCAATGCGGTGGCACGCGACATCAGGCTCGCCGAAATGCTGATCGCAGCGCGCGCCCATCCGAACCCGGCAGCACTCGCAGCCAGCGACATCAAGCTGAAATCCCTGCTGGCCGCCTGAGCTGCCCGATATTTTCACCCGATTTTTTCAAAGGAATTGATGATGAAGAAACATAGACGCGCGACCGTCGCCGATCTGCTTGCGGAAAAAGGCAAGCGCCAGCTCACCATGCTGCGCGTCACCTCGCTGGAGGAGGCGGACGCCGCCGAAAAAGCGGGGATCGACATCGTCTCGGTGCCGCCCTCCCTGCTCGGGCCGGTCTTTCGCGAAATCGCCCCCACTCTCTTTGCCATTCCGGGGCTCGAATATGGCGATCATGTCTCGGCCGAGGACTATCTGCGTGCGGCCTTCGCGGCGCTGAAGGCAGGCGGCGATGCGGTCTATTGCGCCGCAAGCCTGCAGACGATCCGGCGCATGCGGGACGAGGGTATCCCGGTCTGCGGCCATCTCGGACTGATCCCTTCGAAGGCGACCTGGACGGGCGGCTTCCGTGCCGTCGGCAAGACGGCGGCGAGTGCGGCCGAAATCTGGCGGCAGACCAAGGCGCTGGAGGAGGCCGGCGCCTTCGCCGCCGAAATCGAAGTCGTGCCGGGGGATGTCGCTGCCGCCATCAGCAGCAACACCTCGATGCTGATGATCTCCATGGGGGCAGGCACCGGCTGCGACGCCCAATATCTCTTCGCCGATGACGTGCTCGGCGCCAATCGCGACCACACTCCACGCCACGCCAAGATCTATCGCGACTTTGCCGCCGAACATGACCGGCTGCAGCGCGAGCGCATCGCCGCCTTCACGGAATTTGCCGAGGATGTCAGGACAGGCGCCTATCCGGAAAAGCGCCATCTCGTCGGTATCGACGACGCGGAACTGGAGATCTTCCTGCAGCGGCTGAAAAGCGAGAGGGGCAATAGCTGAGGGCAAACGCGTTCTATTGCTTCGATGATGTGGGAAGCGCCCCAAAGGCGCTTCCTCTCCATTGGCTTCCGTCCCGGCCTGTGTCAGGAATTATCCGTTCGATTCATTCGGAACGGAGTATTCGGTCTCCTGTGACGATCGGCTTTGCGCATGCGGAATTGATTGCGGTGCTCGTCGCGGTGACGGGGGACGAACCGCGCGTCATGACCATCCGCTCCGGCAATGCGCTGCCGTCGGGACCTTTCGAAATGGGGCATCGCACCCTGCAATCGGGCCTGCGCGAATGGGTGCAGGAGCAGACGGAACATCCCGTCGGCTATCTCGAACAGCTCTATACCTTCGCCGACCGCGACCGGAACAACGATATCCCAGGCGGGCGGACGATCTCGATCAGCTATCTCGGCCTCGTCAACGAGCAGTCGGGCGCCGGCCGGCCGGGATGGCACGGCTGGTACGAATATTTCCCCTGGGAAGACCATCGGCAGGGCCGGCCAGCCGTGCTTGACAAGATCATGGCGCGTCTGAGGAACTGGGCCGATGCAGATCCGGCAAGACGCGACCATCGCCACCGCCGGGCGGATTTCACCTTCGGCCTCGACGGTGGCGGCTGGAACGAGGATCTGGCGTTGCAGCGCTACGAACTGCTTTACGAAGCGCGGCTCGTCGCGGAAGCCGGATGCGACGCGGAGGCCAATCTCGGCCACGCGATGTTTGCCGATCACCGCCGTATTCTCGCCACCGGCATCGCCCGGCTGCGCGCCAAGATCAAATACCGCCCCGTCGTCTTCGAACTGATGCCGGAAAGCTTCACGCTGCTCAGGCTGCAGCGCACCATCGAGGCGCTGGCGGGGCTGACACTGCACAAGCAGAACTTCCGCCGCCTCATCGAACAGCAGGATCTCGTCGAGGAAACCGGCAGAACCGAAAGCGAAACCGGCGGCAGGCCGGCCAAGCTCTTCCGCTTTCGCCATACCGTTCTCGAAGAACGGGCACTGGCAGGAACGAAATTACCGCTCTCCCGCAATTGACATATGCTCACCGTGAGAATATGTCTTGGCCTACGATATGCTCAAAGAGAGCATAATTAGGAGCCGGTCATGAACTATCCTGTTTCCGCATCCTCGCTTTATGAGCGCGTCAGCCGTGTCATTCCCAAAGCCGAATGGATGACGTTCGAAAATGACGTCGACGCGATCCTCGAACTCAAGCGCCGCCGCAACGCCGTCATTCTCGCGCACAACTATCAGACACCGGAGATCTTCCACGGCGTGGCCGATATCGTCGGCGACAGCCTGGCGCTCGCCCGCAAGGCGATCGAGGTCGACGCCGATGTCATCGTGCTTGCCGGCGTCCACTTCATGGCCGAGACCGCCAAGCTGCTGAACCCCGAGAAAACCGTGTTGATCCCGGATCTTGGCGCCGGCTGTTCGCTGGCGGATTCGATCACGCCCGAGGATATCGCCCTGCTGCGCCAGGCCCATCCCGGCGTGCCCATCGTCACTTATGTCAACACCTCGGCCGCAGTGAAGGCTGCCTCCGATATCTGCTGCACCTCGGGCAATGCCAAGCAGGTGGTGGAATCGCTGGGTGTGCCGAAGGTGCTGATGATCCCGGACGAATATCTGGCGCGCAATGTCGCCCGCGAGACTGACGTCGAGATCATCGCCTGGCATGGACACTGCGAGGTGCATGAACTCTTCACCGCCGAGGACGTACGCCAGCTGCGCGAAAACCATCCGGGCGTAACGGTGCTCGCCCATCCAGAATGCCCACCCGAAGTGGTGGCGGAAGCCGATTTCGCCGGCTCGACCGCTGTCATGTCGGACTATGTCGGCAGGCAGAAGCCGGCGCGCGTCGTGCTGCTCACCGAATGCTCGATGAGCGACAATGTCGCCGTGCACCATCCCGATGTCGAGTTCATTCGCCCCTGCAATCTCTGCCCGCATATGAAGCGGATCACGCTGGCCAATATCCGCGCCGCCCTCGAGGAAAATCGCCACGAGGTCACCGTCGATCCGGCAATTGCGGTGGCCGCCCGCCGCGCCGTCGAGAGGATGCTGGCGATATGACCGAGATTCTGGAGCATCTCACTGGACGCACGGTGATCGTCGGCAGCGGGCTTGCGGGGTTGATGACCGCGCTGACACTGGCGCCTGAACCCTCCGTCATCGTCACCCGCGCGGCCCTTGGCGCGGAGACGTCGAGCGCCTGGGCACAGGGCGGCATCGCCGCCAGCATGGGCGCCGACGACAGCGCGGCGCTGCATCTTGCCGATACGCTTGCGGCCGGCGACGGGCTCTGCGATCCCGCGATCGCCGCCGGCATCATTGCCGAGGCGCCAGCGGCGATCGCGGCGCTGGAGCAGGCCGGCGTACGCTTCGACCGAAATGCCGCAGGCGAACTCTCGCTCGGGCTGGAGGCGGCCCATAATCGCCGTCGCATCGTCCATGCCGAAGGCGACGGTTCGGGTGCGGCGATCATCGCCGCGCTGATCGAGGCGGTGATGAAAACGCCAGCTATATCAGTACTCGAAGGCTTCGAAGCGCGGCGGATTCTGATGGACGGCGAACAGGTCGCCGGCCTGCTTTGCGCGACCGCGAACGGGGCCGTCACTTTGCCGACATCGAAGGTGGTGCTCGCCACCGGCGGTGTCGGCGGGCTTTACGACGCGACCACCAATCCGATGGGCAATTTCGGCCAGGGAATCGCGCTTGCGGCAAGAGCCGGTGCCGCGCTCGCCGATATGGAATTCGTCCAGTTCCATCCAACCGCACTCGATTCACGCCGGCGGCCGCTGGCGCTCGTTAGCGAGGCGGTGCGCGGGGAGGGGGCCTTGCTCGTCAACGAGCGCGGCGAACGCTTCATGGCCCGCATATCCGGCGCCGAGCTTGCGCCGCGCGACGTGGTGGCGCGGGCGATCAGCGCCGAAATCGCCCGCGGCGGCCGAGTCTTTCTCGACGCCCGCGCGGCTCTCGGCAGCCGCTTTGCCGCCCGCTTTCCTGTCATCTCGAGCCTTTGCGGCGAGGCCGGCATCGATCCGGCGAAAGACCTCATTCCTGTGCGACCCGCCGTTCACTATCACATGGGCGGCGTGGCCACGGATGCAAATGGCCGCAGCTCTGTTCCCGGTCTCTGGGTCGCGGGAGAGGCGGCCTCGACCGGCCTGCACGGCGCAAACCGGCTTGCCAGCAATTCACTGCTGGAGGCGGCTGTCATGGGCATGCGGGCGGCGCGCGACATATCAGGCGCGCCCGCAAGTGCCACCGGCGCGGTCTTCGCCGAGAGACTGCCGGCGCCGGCCGATGCATCACTCATCCGGCCGATCGTCTCGCGTCATCTCGGCGTGTTGCGCAATGCCGGCGCCATTCAGGGGGCGATCGCCGCCCTGCTGCCGCTTGCCGAAGGCAACGGCCCTGCCGCCGATCCGGCCATCGTCGCGCTGCTGATTGCCGTCTTTGCCAGCCTGCGGATGGAATCGCGCGGCGCCCATGCCCGCGCCGATTTTCCGCTGAAGCTCGCCAATGCCAACCGGCGCCGGATGTGCCTTTCCGACGTTCTGGAGATCGCCCGCGCGACGCCGCCCTATGCCCTTGCAAGGAGTGCCTGAGATGAGCCTCGTTCCCCTTCCGCGCCTGATCGTCGAGCCGCTGGTGCGGGCAGCCCTTCTCGAAGATCTCGGTCTTGCCGGTGACATCACCTCGGCCTCGGTCATCCCTAGGCATCATCGCTCGACGGTGGTGATGGCGGCCCGTCAGCCGGGCGTGATCGCCGGTCTCGATGCCGCCGAACTCGCCTTCACCCTCGTCGATCCCGAGATCGTCATGCGCCGCCATCTTCAGGAAGGCGATGCGGTCAAGCCCGGCGACGTGATCGCTACCATCGAGGGGGCCTCGCGTGGCCTGCTGAGCGGCGAGCGCACCGCGCTGAATTTCCTCGGCCACCTCTCCGGCATTGCGACTGTGACGGCCGAGATTGCCGCCGCCATTCGCGACACCAAGGCCTCCGTTGCCTGCACGCGCAAGACGACGCCGGGGCTGAGGGCGCTGGAGAAATATGCAGTGCGGGCCGGCGGCGGCATGAACCACCGTTTCGCGCTTTATGACGCGGTGCTGATCAAGGATAATCACGTCGCCATCGCCGGCGGCGTCACTGAGGCGATCCGTCGGGCGCGGGCCGGCGTCGGCCATATGGTAAAGATCGAGGTCGAGGTGGACACCCTCGATCAGCTGCGCGAAGCGATGGAGACCGGCGTCGACGCCGTGCTGCTCGACAATATGACGCCGGATCAGCTGCGCGAGGCCGTCGCCATCGTCGCCGGCCGGGCCATCACCGAGGCATCCGGCCGCGTCACGCCGATAACGGCCGCCGCAATCGCCGCTTCCGGTGTCGACCTCATTTCCGTCGGCTGGCTGACGCACAGCGCCCCTGTGCTGGATATCGGGCTTGATTTCGTCGAGGCCGCGACCGCAACGGAAACAAGCCCAAGGCGGATTGCACAGGTGCTGTAATCCTCAGGCGTGTTTCGGCTGGACCTCCTTGTCGCTGTCGAATTCCAGCAATTCGATCATCACGCCGAGATCGGGCACCGTGTCGTAATAGGCATAACGTCCGTGGCCACCGTCGAATTCGCCATGCTGGAGCAGGCGGTGGCCCGGCATCGTAAACTTAACGATCGCAATTCTAGGCTGGCCGCGCCTCGACGGTTCTTGTCCGAGCGATTTGCGCCCACACGTGTCTGGGGATGTGGAAGAGGTTGGCGATCGGATCATGGAGAGAGAGACGAAGCGCTGGATGACGCTGTGATTTGAAGCGCTAAAGCTAAAGGTGCGACAAGAAAATTACGAGCTAAGCGCTCTAAATATTAGAACGCTTATTTCTTCAGCCGCCGGCCCGCTCGCCTGCAGAGGAATTTATCCTTTTATTTCAATCACATCGATGACGGGCCTGCCCGCCTCAACCTCAATGCTGTCAATTTCGCCTGTTTTTTCAGCACACGAATTGAAGCGTTTAAAATCTTGCAGAACGCCGGAAATTCATGAGACAAAAGACCTGCGAGTAGAAGCGGTCTGAGCCTCGGTTCTGGACATTGCTCGACGGGTAAATCTGTCGAGGAGGTGTCCTAATGCAGGGAAAAACCAGTGATCTCGTCCCGAAATCCGCAGAGATCGACACTGGAGTTGATCACCTTCGCGCGCATCGTTGCTTTGCATGCCTGAGCACCAAGCGTCCTGAAAGACGCGATTGCGCAATTGCCAGGCTCGTCGCGGATGGCTTCGATCCGGAGCGCGTCGCCAATCATTATCCGTCCTTAAAAACCGAACACTCATTGCGAAAGGTCGACCCATGTCCCGCACCAAGCTTGCCTTCTATGCACTTGCCGCAACCCTTTCTGCCGGCGCCACCTCCGCCGCCGACAAGGTGATCTTTCAGCTCGATTGGCTGCCGGGTGGCGACAAGGCGCCGATCTACGTCTGCATCCAGGAAGGTTTCTGTTCGGATGCCGGCCTTGAGGTGGAGATCGCCTCCGGTCGCGGCTCGACCGACGCCATCTCGCGCCTTGCCGCCGCGTCCTCCGACATCGGTGTTTCCGATATCGGCGCCCTGATGGCCGCCCGCGCCAATGAAGGCGTGAAGGTGACCGCCGTCATGTCGCTGTTCAACAAGGGGCCGCATGCTTTCTACGTCGCCAAGGGCGGTTCGATCGCAAGCGTCGCTGACGTCAAGGGCAAGACGATCGCGACGTCGCCCTTCACATCCTCGAATGTCTACCTGCCGCTGGTGCTCAAGGATGCCGGCATCGACATGGCGGATATCAAGCTCATCAAGGCCGATCCCGGCGCACTCGGCCCGATGCTGATGACCGGCAATGCCGATGGCATCATCGCCTGGATGACCGACCTGACGCGCTACAGCAACCAGGGCAAGGAAGCTGGCAAGGAGATCGTTGCCCTGCCATGGTCGGCAGCCGGGCTCGAGCTTTATTCCGCATCTCTCATCGCCAGCGACGATTTCCTCGCCAAGCGTCCGCAGGTCGCCGCCCGCTTTATCGCCGCCTACAAGAAATCCGTCGAGTTCGCCAAGGAGAATCCGCAGAAGGCTGCCGCTGCTGTCACCGCCATCGTACCGGAACTCGGCTCGGAAGATGTCCAGGGCTCGCTCAAGGACACGCTGCCGTTGATCTTCAACGAGGTGACGGAGAAGGACGGCCTCGGTGCCTTCGAAACCGCCCGCCTCGCCGAAACCTGGCGCCGTGTCTCTGAAGCGCAGGACATCGATCCGGCCAAGCTCGATCCGGAAACCACGGTCAACCGCACCTTCGCCGTCACGGAGTAACCGCCATGGCGATGCCCGCTATCCGCTTCGACAGGCTTGGACAGGTTTTCGAAACCCGGTCCGGGCGCACGGAAGCGCTGCGCGACGTCAGTTTCGATGTGGCCCGGCATGAGTTTGTCTCGATCCTCGGCCCTTCGGGCTGCGGGAAATCGACCCTGCTGCGCATGATCGCCGGCCTGTTGAAGCCGACCTCCGGCTCGGTAGACGTCTTCGCTCTGCCGGTGACGGCCCCGCGTGACGACATCGGGATCGTCTTCCAGAAGCCGACGCTGCTTCCCTGGGCGACTGTCGAAGACAATGTCGTGTTTCCCGCCCGCCACAAGACCGGCCGGGTAACGGCAGAGGAGCGCGGGCGGGCGGGTGAATTGCTGAGCATGGTCGGGCTTGCCGGCTTCGAGAAACGCCTGCCGGACGAACTGTCCGGCGGCATGCAGCAGCGTGTCGGCATCGCCCGCGCGCTGCTGATGGACCCGGATATCCTGCTGATGGACGAACCCTTCTCGGCGCTGGATGCCCTGACGCGCGAGGTGATGGGCTTCGATCTGCTGCGCATCTTCTCCGAACGTCCGAAGACCGTGGTCTTCATCACCCACTCCGTCAGCGAGGCGGCGCTTCTGTCCGACCGCGTTTTGGTGATGACCGGACGTCCGGGCTCGATCCTGACTGAAGTCACCGTTCCCGTCGGCCGGCCACGCGGCCCTGAAACTGCAAAGGACAAGGCGATCCATGACCTCTCCAATTACCTCCGCGATCTCCTCCTCACCCGTCACGCGGCGTGAGGCCATGCAGAGCCGTACGCCGGTCGCGCTCCTAAAGCAGCTGCTGGCGTTGCCGGGCATCACGACCGCCGCGGCCCTGATCGGCACGGTGCTGCTATGGGAAGCGGCGGCGCGGCTCCTGTCGATCCCGACCTATCTGCTGCCGCCGCCAAGCGCGATCCTCGGCTCGTTCTCCTCCATCGGCTTCGAGCGCTGGATGGGTCACATCGCCGCGACGTTGCGGGTGGCGCTGATCGGTTATGCGATGTCCATCGTGATCGCCATTCCACTCGCGGTGGTCATGATGCGATCGCCATTCCTGTCGCGAACGCTCTATCCGCTGCTCGTCGTAGTGCAGTCGACGCCGGTGGTGGCGATTGCGCCGATCATCATCGTCGTGCTCGGGGCGGGCGATGCGCCACGCATCGTTATCACCTGTCTCATCACCTTCTTTCCGCTTGTCGTCTCCACCGCAACGGGCCTTGCGGCAACCCCGCCGGAGCTGATCGAGCTGTCGCGAAGCCTGCGCGCCTCGGGCTTCCGCGAGATCACCCAGATACGTCTGCCGTTTGCAGTGCCCTACATCTTCTCGGCGCTGAAAATCTCGATCACGCTTGCCGTCATCGGCGCCGTGGTTGCGGAGTTCTGCGCATCCGAAGCCGGCGTCGGCTATTTCATCCAGCTGTCGACCTCCCTGTTCAAGCTACCACAGGCCTGGGCCGGCTTGCTGGTGCTCGCCGCCATGTCGCTCTTGCTGTTTCAGGCCGTGGTCCTGACGCAGAAGCTCCTCTTTCCCTGGAGCCTGCCGAAAAACGGCTGAACCCATCCGGAGTAGAAGCAGTCGGGCCTTGCCCGGACATTGCTCCTCAACCGTCGGTTCGCCGGCATTCACGTAAGGAGAATGATATGAATATCCAGACAGACACCCTCGCGGAACTCGCCAAGGAAGCGACTATCGGCGGCATGGGCACGACCGTTGACCGGGAAATCCCCGTCATCGACCTTTCTGACTTCGACAACCGCAAGCACGAGATCGTTGATGCACTCTGGCAGGCCTCGGTCGATATCGGTTTCTTCCAGGTCTACAATCACGGTATCGCCCAGGACGATATCGACGCTGCCTTCGAAACGGCCTGGACATTTTTCGCACTGCCGGCGGAGGTTAAGGCGAAAACCCCAATGCCGAAGGGCATCAATGCCGGCTGGGAATTCAAGGCGCAGGTCCGCCCCTCCACCGGTACTCCAGATAACAAGGAGAGCTTCCAGCTCACCCGGCCGGACATGATCCGCCTCAACCTGTGGCCGAGCGAAGACGATCTTCCGGGCTTCCGGGAAAAGATGCTCCGCTTCGAGCGACAGAACTGGGAGCTCGGCATGCGCATCCTCTCCTGCTTTGCGCTGAAGATGGGCTTTGCCGAGGATTTCTTCACCAAGGCGCATGACCCGTCTTCGGACCAGTATCAATCGACGCTGCGCCTCATCCATTACATGTCGATGGAAGGCGCCAAGCCGGAAGACTTCACGTCGTGGCGTGCCGGCGCGCATTCGGACTTCGATTGCTTGACCATCCTTCACCAGAAGGAGGGCGAAGGCGGGCTCCAGGTGTGCCCGGGCAAGGATGCAGCCCTGAAGGAATGGACGGATGTTCCGCCGCGCAAGGGCTACATCACCTGCAACATTGGCGACATGCTGATGCGCTGGTCGGACGACCAGCTGCAGTCGACGCTGCACCGGGTGCGCATGCCGCGCGAGAATGAGTACATGGGCCGCCGACTGTCACTGCCCTTCTTCTGCCAGGCAAACCGCGATGCCGTCATGCAGGGTCCGCTCGGCAAATACGAGGCGATCACCGCCGGCGAATACCTGACCCGGCGCATCAACGCCAATTTCGCCAAGAAGTAACGTTGAAGATGGTCCGTTGCGGTGACATCGTGGAACAGTCAATCCGACTCCCGTCAGGCAACGGACCCATCATGCTTCATGGACGCGCGCTGCGTTATATCGACGAGGTGGCCCGACAGGGCTCCATCCGCAAGGCGGCAAAGACATTGCATGTCGCCGCCTCTGCGGTGAACCGCTATATCCTGGAGCTTGAGGAAGAGCTGCAGGCACCCATTTTCGAGCGCCTGCCGCGCGGCCTGAAATTGACGAGTTCCGGCGAGATCCTCATCCAGCACATTCGCGAGACACTGCAGGCGCATCAGCGGATGCGGGCGCAGATCCAGTCCCTCAAGGGGCTCAATCGCGGCGAGGTGGTGCTAGCGACCATGGCAACGCTCGCTGCGGGCCGGGTTGCCGAGATCGTTGCCGCCTACCGAGAAAAACATCCGCAGGTCAGCCTGCGGATCATGGTCGGCGACCGGACGACTGTTGCGGAGATGGTTGCGCTCGGCCAGGCCGATCTCGCCATTGCCTACAACCTGCCGGACGATACCCGGCTGCAACGTGCCGCCGAATTCCGCCATGCGCTGGGAGCCGTCGTCGCGCCCGCCCATCCCCTCGCAAACCGCAAGACCGTGCGCATGTCCGATTGCCTGCTCTATCCGCTGGTTCTGGCGGATCGATCGCTGTCGCTGCGCGAGGTCGTCGAGGCGACTGCCCCGGCGCGTGCCACCCTTGTTCCCGTCGTCGAGACCAATTCGATGGAACTGATGAAGCGCCTTGCCCGGACAACGCCTCACGTAACCTTCCTCAACCGGCTCGATGTCGACCGCGAGATGGCGACCGGCGACCTGGTCTTCATTCCGCTGACGGGAACCGACTCGCTGCAACGGCTCAACATCCTCCACCGCGCCCGCGGCTCGCTTTCACCCGCCGGCAGCCATTTCATGCAATTCGCGCAGGAGCGGCTGCTCGCCTCGTTCGACCAGAGCTGACCGCTCGGCAACCCATCCAATAGAGACCCACCATGAACGATCTTTCCCTGTTTCCCACCCTTGCCGCTCGTCTGGCGAGACAGGAGCGCATTCGTCTTGCGAAGGCGCGCGTCCCGGTCGCGCTGCTTGGAGATGACGTGCCTGGTGGCGGAGAGGTGGACCGGGACGGTTGCGCCCTCGTCGATATTCTGGTCGAGAACGGCAGGATCGCTGCGATAACGCCGGCCCTTGCCGATGGTGGCGAAGATGCAGTCGCGCTCCACGGCCGCCATGTCTGGCCGCTTCTGATCGACGCGCACGCCCATCTCGACAAGGGCCACATCATGGGACGTGCGCCCGATTCCGGCGGCACGCATCCCGGCGCGCGCGCCGCGACGACGGCGGACCGGCTTGCCCACTGGAATGCCGACGACCTCCTGCGACGGATGGAATTCGCTCTTGCAACGGCCGACGCCCATGGCGTGGCCGCTATCCGCACCCATCTCGACAGTCACGAGGGGCAGGCGGAAATCACCTGGAGCGCGTTTGCCGAAACGCGCGAACGTTGGAAAGGCTGCATCACCTTGCAGGCTGCCGGCCTCGTGCCGCTCGATGCCTATCGCGACGACTATGGCACCCGCCTTGCCGATATCGTTGCCGTCCACGGCGGCTTGCTCGGCGGCGTCACCCGCGCCTCCGGGGGCACCCATGGGTCAGGCCTCGACGATATCGACCTGCTGCTCGACCGGTTGTTTGCGCTGGCGAAGGAACGGGAACTGGATGTCGATCTGCATGTCGACGAGGCGGCACAGGCCGATGCCCTGCCGCATGTGGCGCGTGCCGCCATCCGCCACGGTTACGAGGGGCGCGTGACATGCGGCCACTGCTGTTCCCTTGCGCTTCAGGGCGAGCAAGAATTGCGCGACACGATCGCGCTGATCGCCGATGCCGGCCTCTCGATCATCACGCTGCCAACCGTCAACATGTACCTCCAGGATCGCGAAGACGGCCGCACGCCGCGCTGGCGCGGGGTCACGCCCGTGCAGGAATTGCATGCGGCTGGCATTCCGGTCGCCGCGGCCGGCGACAATTGTCGTGATCCGTTCTTTGCCTATGGCGATCACGACATGCTGGACACCTGGCGGCAAGCGGTGCGCATCCTGCATCTCGACCACCCCTACGGGGATGCGCCCGCTCTTGCAGGCCCGGCGCCCGCTGGCATCATGGGCATCGACGCCGGTACGATCGGCGTCGGTCGTCCGGCAGACCTGATGATCCTGGAAGCCTGGAGCCTCGACCAGGTTATCGCCCGTCCGCACTCCGACCGCGTCCTCCTCCGCAAGGGGATCTTCGCCAAAAGGACATTGCCCTCCTACAGCATGCTCACAGATTTCCAGACCGCGTGAGCCGCTCTCTAGGGAACAAAAAAAGGGACTGGCAAAGCCCGCCGGTCCCCTTGTCTGTTCAGTCCCGATGTCCGCTATATGACCGCCGATACCAGATCTCCCGGTGCTGGGGCCGCTTTTGGTGCCTGGATCTTTCTGAACAGGAAGAAGTAGAGCTTGATGTACTGGCCGACAGGATCGCTTTGATGGGCATCGTCAACTTAACGAAGGGTGGACTCGCTGTGAGATCGTTAAGTTTACGATGCTTGTACCACTTTCCCGCGAGACAAAGGCTGAGCATATCGTCACCGGGCACGACAATCCGGCCGATTGGCGCCGCTTCGCCCGACGTTCGATCGAGCACATCAAAGCGCTCGGACTACACGGTGGCTGCAATTTGGTCGAGAACAGCCCGTAATACGGACCGTCAATAGCTCAATAACCTGCCGTCAGGTAACGCAAACCGTATCCTGATGACAGTGTTGATCAAGCATCCCCTGCGCGAGTGACACGAGAATATGCAAATATTCGATGAAACTTCTGCTTTTTGAAGCAAAACCGCTATGCGCCGGCCTCTAATGGCTCTAACATAGTTTGGACTGGCCGGTGCGCTTGTGCGCCTTGGCTTTCAGGGGTGAGAACCGAGATGCGACGGACATCCGGCAGATGCTGACGAACAGGCTGTGCCTGCTCGGAAGACCGAGATTGCTGGCGGCGGGGAAGGAACTCCCCTTGCCGGAGAAGTCTTATTTTCTCCTCGCCATGCTCGCCGCCGAACCCAATTTCGAACTCGACCGCGAAACCGTCAGGCGGCAGCTCTGGCAATCGGAACTGCCGGAAAAGCGCGCGGGCAGCCTGCGCCAGCTGCTGGCGCGCATCGAACAGAGCATTCCCGCCGGCCTTCCACCGCTGCTTGCCGCGACCCGAACCCATATCGGCCTTGCCGATGGCTGGGAGGTCGACGTTCATATCCTGAAGCAGAAAGGGCCGCTCGCAACCGAAGACGGCGACCTGCTGAACGGCGAATTGCTCGAAGGCGTCAAATCGCCGACGCAGGGCGCCGAGGACTGGCTGACCTTTGAGCGCCAGCGGGTCGACGAGTTGCGCTCCGCCCATCTCACCCGGCTGGTCGAGACATCAGAAGACAGATCGGACGAAGATCAGGTCACGCTTGCCAGGCGCCTGCTGGAACTCGACCCTGCCAGCGAGACGGCCTATCGCGCCTTGATGCGCACCTATGTCAGGATGAACGATCCGGCAGCGGCGCGTCAGGCCTATCTGAAGTGCAAGAGCCAGCTGAAGGACGACTTCGACACCGAGCCGGAAGAAAGCACCACCGCTCTTGCCCGCGAACTGAACCTGGTGCCGGCAGCGCAGGCGACGTCGGGATATCCTCAGTCGGCGCCGAACCTTTCCGGCAGTCCGCTTGGTCAGCCGCGCATCATCATCCTGCCGCCGGAAAGTATTTTCACCGATCCGGTGATGGAGCGCGTCGGCCGGGCCCTTCTCGAAGACGTCACCATCGGTCTCAGCCAGCAGCGCGGTTTCAAGGTGATCGCGGCGCATACGAGCCTGGAGATCCTCAGCCGTTCGATCGATCCGTCCCGTGCCGTGCCCGGTCCGCTCGACCTCAGCTTCGACTACGCAGTCTACGTCACCATCCAGGGCCGCGACGAGGATGTCTTTGCGACCTGCCGGCTGACGCGAACGACGACATCGGAGGTGATCTGGGCCATCGAACTGCCGCTGGTCATGCAGAAGATCAGCGAATCCTTCGCGCATCTGACGCGGCGGATCGTCTCCTCGCTTGCCGACTCGATCGAGCGTCACGAACTGGCGATACCGATCGGCGAGGCGCCGCCGTCCGCCTACCGTCTCTACCTGGAAGGCAAGCGGCTGATCGCCCAGACCGACCTGCAGCATCTGCGCCAGGCGCGCAAATGGTTCAAATCCTCGCTTAATCGTTATGAACATTTCTCCGCCGCCCATGCCGGCATGTCACGCGCGCTCGGCATGGAATGGCTGATCCGCGGCATGCGGGACAAGGAACTGCTCGACGAGGCAAACGGTGCTGCCCGGCAGGCGCAGCAGTCCGACCCGAACAGCGGCCGGGCCTACCGCGAGCTCGGCTTCGTGGCGCTCTATCGCCGCCGCTTTGACGAAAGCCTGGAATATTTCCAGCAGGCTCAGGATCTCAATCCCAACGACGCCGACATCCTCGCCGACTATGCCGACGCGCTGTCCCATGATGGCGATTTCGATCGAGCGCTGGAGCTCAGCCGCGCCGCCTTCAAACTCAATCCGCTGCCGCCGGACTATTATTACTGGAACCTCGGCGGCATCCACTTCATGCGCGAAGAATATGAAATGGCGATCGAGGCGCTGGAACCGGTGAAGGCGAAGCAGGCAACGGCCCGTCTGCTCGCCGCCTCGCATGCCATGGCAGGCGATACGGGAAAGGCTGGGAATTACGCCAGGATAGTGTTGGAAAACTTCCCCGATTTCCGTAGTGAGGACATCCGTCATTTCGTCCCTGATCGCGATCCCGCCTATACGGAACCGCTGATACAGGGCCTGCAACTTGCCGGACTTCCCTGATGCACCGCCTTTTAATGAAGCCTGTAACGCTTAAATGACGCAGGCAATGTTTCCCTCCGAAGGTTAACGGCAGCAAGGCGCTGCCCAACCAATCGGAGATGAAACATGAAGACGAATGCTGACACCACCGCAGCTCAGACACAGTCACTGCGCTTCTCTGCAGCCGCCAAGGCAGCCATGAAGCAGGACGAGCTCAACGTTTCCGCCAATGCGCTCGAGAGCCTGACACATGCGCTGAGGTTCCGCTAAGGAACAAATCGGTATGTCTGCTTTCACCGACCTTGAAACGCTTGCCGGTGACCTTAAACGATCATCGGCCGGTGTCAGCGATTATCATGACCGCGCGGTTACGCCGGCTCAGACCCTCGCAGCCATCAGGCCGCATCTGCGCGAATTCGGCATCACACGCGTCGGTCTGCTGACTGCGCTCGACGTCTTGAACATCCCCGTCGCCTTCGCAACGAGGCCGAACAGCCATACGCTCTCGGTGTTTCAGGGCAAGGGTATCGACAATGATGCCGCCATGGCCTCCGCGGCGATGGAAGCAATCGAGACGCGGATCGCCGAAATTGCCCCCGCCGACCTGACGCAGGCGACGGTCGACAGCATGCGGGCGGAGCGTGCCGCGATGATCGATCTCGACAATGTCGCACGCTGCGCGCCCGACGAGATCGGCAGCAGTCCTATTCCCTGGTGCACGGGGTTCGACATCCTTTCCGGCAGCAGCGTCTTCGTGCCCTGGTGGCTCGTCGGTCTCGACCATCGCGGCGAGAGGCCGCCGGGCTTCGAGCAGTCGAGCGATGGGCTTGCCTCCGGCAACACGCCGTCCGAGGCGGTCCTGCATGGACTTTGCGAGCTGGTGGAGCGCGACGCCTGGGCGTTGACCCAGCTGAAATCGCCCGAGCGCCTGAAGGAGAGCCGCATCGACCCCGCCTCCTTCGGCGATGCGGTCATCGACGTCATGACCGACCGGATTACCCGCGCCGGCATGAAACTGCTGCTGCTCGACATGACGACGGATATCAGCGTTCCCGCTTTTCTGGCCGTCATCATGCCAGGCAACCTTTCCGACCGTGTCGACGCGCGCTGGTCGCATGTCTGCGGTGGCTGCGGCTGCCATCCCGATCCCGCGCGCGCCGCGCTGCGCGCCATCACCGAAGCGGCGCAGAGCCGGCTGACCGCGATTGCCGGCAGCCGCGACGATTTCTCGCCGCGCATCTATCAGCGGCTCGACAGGAGTGCGGCGATGCAGCAGGTGGTCGAACTCTGCGAGGACAGCGGCCGGATGCGCTCGTTCCAGGCCCGCGATCGTCGCCCGTCGACGATCCAGGACACCATCGGCCATATTGCCGACCGGCTGGCGGCGACCGGCATCGAGCAGATCGTCGTCGTGCCGTTTCCGCACCCGGCCCTGCCGGTTTCCGTCGTCAGGGTGGTCGTGCCGGGACTGGAGGTCGATATCTCAGGCCAATATATCCAGCTCGGCCTGCGCGCCGTCAACACTATGAGAGGAGCCGAATCATGAAGGTGTTGTTCGTCGGCCCGAGCCTTGGGAGCGATCTTGCCGCGGCAAGGGCCATGTCTCCTCGCATCGATTTCCGGCCGCCGGCCGCCGCCGGCGACATCCTGAAGGCCGTTCAGGACGGCGCCACCGCGATCGGCCTCGTCGATGGCTATTTCGGCGATCTGCCTTCGGTCTGGCACAAGGAAATACTTTACGCACTCGAACACGATGTCGCCGTTGCCGGCGGCGCCAGCATGGGCGCGCTGCGGGCAGCCGAATGCGCGCCCTTCGGCATGGTCGGGCTCGGCTCCATCTTCGAAGATTATGAGTCCGGGCGGCTGCTCGACGACGAGGCCGTCGCGCTGGTGCATGCGCCGCAGGAGCTCGGCTGGCTACCGCTTTCCGTACCCTGGGTCGATTTCGAGCCGACCATCGATGCGCTTTACGCCAACGGCGAAATCTCGTCCGGCGAGCGCAAGAAGCTGCTGCTGGCCGGCCGTTTCCTGCATTTCTCCGAGCGCACCTATGCCAAGGTGGCCGACGAGTGCCATTTCCGCAAGCCGCGCCGCGACCACATCCTCGCCGCCATCCGCGGCAGCCGTGTCGAGCGCAAGCGCGGCGACGCGTTACTAGTGCTGGAATGGCTGCGCCGAGACAAATTCCGCCCAGCCAACCGTGACTGGCGCTTTGCCGCGACCTCGCACTGGGAGCTCCTGCACGCTGAAGTCACGCGCAATGCGGTTCCTGTAACGCTTGAATAACGGTCGCGGCGGAAGATGCAGTAATGATGGAATCGTAGGGTTCCACGACCAAAGAGGGCGGGAACGATGTTTGAACAACACCACGAAGGTACCGGCAGCGAATACGCAAGGATCTTCCGGCTGCTGTCGGCAGCCAAGGAGGAGGCTGAAAAGCTTCAGCTGCGTAATCTGATGCACCTGACGAACATGGCGCTGCTGCAGGTCGTCATCGATTGGGACGGCATAGATCCCGACAGGGAGCTTGACGTCAATCTCGAAAAGCTGGTCGGCAGCAAAGCCAAGATCGCAATGAAGGATGCCAGCGAGAATCTGATCCTGATCGATCGCCATTGAGCCCGATCGATTGCTGTTGATCTCGATTAACCGCCATTGATCCTCATGCGGTCCGTTCTGAGCGCGTGAAGGACACCCGGTCTATTCGGCGGCTTCAGTATCCAACTGTCCGGTGGCGGCAATCGCCTGGACGAGCTTCAGGATCTTCTTGCGAAGCGCTTCGTTCTTGATCGAAAAGAACGCCGCATTGAGAAGCACGCCTTCGCGCGAAATAACGAATTCCTCGCTGGGAGCGGCGTTGTCGTTGGCCGTATCAGGGGTCGACAAATCGTCGAAAAACGTCCTGACATCGACCTTGAGCGCGCCGGCGATTTCGACCAGCATGCTGGCGGAAACGCGGTTGGAACCCTTTTCGTATTTCTGGATCTGCTGGAACGTTACGCCCACGCGATCGCCCAGTTCCGTCTGAGAAACTTTCCTCAACAGACGCTGGATGCGGATCGTCTTTCCGACGTGAACATCGACGGAATGCGGTTCTTCTTTCATCTCATTTCCCTTCTGAAGGCAGCGGACAAGGGGTTATTCGCCATATCCGTGTCAACAACTTTTAGCCGAGATAAATAAGGCTAGCAATTGCTTGCATGTAGATAGAGTTAAACCCGAAAATTGGGCACTTTTTGTCCCGGAATGGTACAAAAAACATGCCGAAATGGCACGTCCAGGAGACCGGTCGCTTTATTTTGTGACGTCAGAGCGACCAGAGTCGCTGTGCGTTAGCGAAAAGCAACTTGGAACGCTCCGCCTCGCTCACGCCGGAAAGCATCGCATGGGTCGCCGCGACCCAGGTAGAGAGGCCGCCACCGAGCGTGCAGACCGGCCAGTCGCTGCCCCAGACGACGCGGTCCCAGCCGAAACTTGCGGTCACATGTTCGATATAGGGCTGCAGCGTTTGCGCCGTCCATGTCTTCGCATCGGCATAGGCGATAACGCCGGAAATCTTGCAGACGACGTTCGGCCGCCGGGCGATCTCCGATATGCCGGCCCTCCACGGCTCAAAGGCATCCGAGCGGATATCCGGCACGCCGCAATGGTCGAGCACGAACTGCACGTCGGGCGCAAGATCGACGAGGGCGGTCACACGGCTCGCCTGATGCGGCAATGTGCAAAGGTCGAAGGTCAGGCCGCTGCCGCTGATGCGCCTGATGTTTCCACGAAACAGGGCGCCTTCGGAGACATCATCGGCCACGACATGCAGCACGCGGCGGAACCCCTTGACGAAGGGATCGGCCTTTTGCCGCTCGAGATAGGCGGCAAAGCCCTGCTCTTCCGGCCGGCAGGAGACAATGGCGCCGGCAATCAGACTGCCTTCCCTTTTGGCGATCCTGGCGACGTGTTCGGTCTCGCCCTGCATGGCGGCTGGATCGACGTCGACCTCCATATGCAGCACCGTGGTGATACCGCAGCGCCGGGCCTCGGTCGCATAGGCCTCGTAGAGGAAATCATGATCGAGATCAGGCGCGCCTGAGAGCCAAGGATAGGGCAGGGCCGATCGATCGATGATATGCAGATGGGTGTCGATGAACACGCTGTTCCTCCCAGAATGGTGTCGTGAAACTATCCCTGGTGAATGGATTGTTCAAATAGAAATTCTTTGGCCTCAGGCAGGGGCGACGACATCGGCGCCGGCAAGCAGTGAGAGTTGGGCCGCCGCCTTCTGCACCAGCGTGATCGCCTGGGTGATATCGGGAGCAGACGGCGCATTGACGAGCGCGATGAAGGGGCAGGTGAGGGCGGCGATGCAGCGGCGGTCCGGTCCAAGAACGGGAGCCGAAAGATTGTAGACGCCTGATGTCTGGGCGCTCGCCATCATCTCGTAGCCGCGCTCGCGGATCTGGTCGAGACGATCGTAGAATTCTGGCCCGAGTTCGACGTCCGCGCGGCTGCGCACATGTTCCGAGATCATCATCTCCCGCTCCTCCTCGCTGCGGAAGGCGAGCAGCACGTGCCCGGACCCGGTGTCGAAGAGGCTGATATGGGCGCCGATGCGGATCGAAAATCCCCAATAATCCGGCGCCTCCTGCTGGGCGATGACGACGGCAGCTCCGCGATCGAAGACGGCAAGATGATTGGCCTGGCGCGTGCGCTGGGCAAGATCGCGCATCAGCGGCGTGGCGTAAGAGGCGAGCCGGCGCACCGGTGCGTGCAGCTGCGCAAGGCCGAAGAGCTTCAGCGTCAACGAGTAGCGGTCGCCATCCAGCCGGGTGACGTAACCGCGGCGTACCAAGCGATCGAGCATGCGGTAGAATTCGTTGGGGCTGCGGTCGAGCCGTTTGGCGATATCTGCCTGGGTCAGGCCACTGTCGACGCCGGCGAGCAATTCCAGGATATCGAGGCCCTTGTCGAGGGCAGGAGCGCGGTAGCGGTCGGACTCGTCGGTCTCCATTCCTTCCTCCTGTGAATATCGCTCTGCATATACGCAGAACCGCAGCCGGAAAAGGAAAACTTCACACTTGACCCTTGGCCAATCGTCTGTTTGTCTATAAACAGACAAATCATCACTGAAGAACAGGGCGGTGACAGGGAGGAAGACCATGCAGTGCATGGGAATGGTCATTGGCCCTGGAGCCGGCGAAGGTCGCCGAACTCAAGCGTCCGCATGCAGCCGATCGGTAGGATCCGGCGCTGGTCTGCCTTTGCAACAGTGGCAACTCCTCCATTTAACACAGAGAGCCGCGCGCATCTTGCCAGAACCCGGTCGAAACGCGCAACGAGGGCGAATGGCGGACGATGATGAACGAGGCGTTTCATCACGACCGAGCTTCGCCAAGACATCAACCGCACTCCATCGTCCAGCGTAGACATTCCAGAAAAGGCCCGTGATATGACAACCCCCGATGTGACAAGCAGACTTTCCGGCAAGACCGTTCTCATCACCGCCGCCGGGCAGGGCATCGGCCGGGCGACGGCGGCAGCCTTTGCCGCAATCGGCGCCAAGGTCCACGCGACCGACATCAACACCGAAGCGCTGGCGACGCTTGCCGCGGAAACAGGCGTCTCCACCCATAAGCTGAACGTGCTCGAAGAGGATGCGGTCAAGGCTCTGGTCGCCAAGATCGGCGCCGTCGACGTACTGTTCAATTGCGCCGGTTTCGTCCATGCCGGCTCGATCCTCGAGATGAAGGATTCCGATCTCGAATTCGCCTTCGACCTCAACGTCAAGGCGATGATCCGCACCATCCGCGCCGTACTGCCGGGCATGATCGAGCGCAAGGACGGGGCGATCATCAACATGGCCTCCGTCGCCTCCAGCATCAAGGGCGTGCCGAACCGCTTCGCCTATGGCGTCACCAAGGCGGCGGTGATCGGGCTCACCAAAGCCGTCGCCGCCGATTATGTCGGTCAGGGCATCCGCTGCAACGCTATCTGCCCCGGCACGGTGGAAAGCCCGTCGCTGCAGGACCGTATGCGGGCACAGGGCGATTACGACGCGGCGCGCGCCGCCTTCATCGCCCGCCAGCCGATGGGCCGGCTGGGCTCGCCGGAAGAGATCGCCGATCTCGCCGTCTATCTCGCCGGCGCGACCTACACGTCGGGCCAGGCGATCGCCATCGACGGCGGCTGGACGATCTAATTTCAGCGAGGCGGCCGGCGCGGCAGTCTCGCCGGCCGGCCCGGCCGCTGCAATCGGCTCTCTATAATAGGCCCATTATAATCGGGAGAAACACCATGACCCGCATCACCGACCTTCGTGTCTTCGATCTCCGTTTTCCCACGTCGCAAAGCCTGGACGGATCCGATGCGATGAATCCCGATCCGGATTATTCGGCCGCCTACGTCATTCTCGATACGGATGCGCCTGATCTCGCCGGCCACGGCCTGACCTTCACCATCGGCCGCGGCAACGACATTTGCTGCATGGCGATCGAGGCAATGCGCCACCTCGTCGTCGGCGCCGACCTCACAGAGGTTCTCGCCCATCCCGGCGCCTTCTGGCGGCATCTGACCAGCGATAGCCAGCTGCGCTGGATCGGTCCGGAAAAAGGCGCCATTCACCTGGCGACCGGCGCGGTCGTCAACGCCGTCTGGGATCTGCTCGCCAAACAGGCCGGCAAGCCCGTCTGGCGGCTCGTCGCCGAAATGTCGCCGGAAGAGATCGCCGATATCGTCGATTACCGCTATCTCACCGACGTGCTGACGCGCGCCGAAGCGATCGAGATCCTGAAACGCGCCGAGGCGGGCAAGGCGGAACGCATCGCCATCCTCGAAAAGGAAGGCTATGCCTGCTACACGACCTCGGCAGGCTGGCTCGGCTACGGCGACGAAAAGCTACGGCGCCTCTGCCAGGAGGCGATCGATGCCGGCTTCAACCATATCAAGATGAAGGTCGGCCGCGACCTGGACGACGATATCCGCCGCCTCAGGATCGCCCGCGAGGTCATCGGCCCCGACCGCTACCTGATGATCGACGCCAACCAGGTCTGGGACGTCGGCCAGGCGATCGACTGGGTCAAGGCGCTTTCCTTCGCCAAGCCCTTCTTCATCGAGGAGCCGACCAGCCCTGACGATGTTGCCGGCCACCGCAAGATCCGCCAGGCGATCGGCCCGGTGAAGGTCGCGACCGGCGAGATGTGCCAGAACCGCATCATGTTCAAGCAGTTCATCGCCGAGGGCGCGATCGACATCGTGCAAATCGATTCCTGCCGCATGGGCGGGCTGAACGAGGTCCTCTCCGTGCTGCTGATCGCCGCCAAGTTCGACCTGCCGGTCTGGCCGCATGCCGGCGGCGTCGGCCTCTGCGAATATGTGCAGCATCTGTCGATGATCGATTACATTGCGGTGTCGGGGACGAAAGAAGGCCGCGTCATCGAATATGTCGATCACCTGCACGAACACTTCCTCGACCCCTGCCTGATCGAGAACGCCGCCTACATGCCGCCCACCCTGCCGGGCTTTTCCATCGAGATGAAACCGGCCTCGATCAGCAACTATACGTTTCGAGGTTAAGGAAACTTCGCCGGAGATGACGTATCTAATTCCGGCCGCATGATAATTTCCTGATTTCGATAGTCTTTCCGGCCGCGGATGGGCTTCCAAACTGACGGGACTGCTCCAATTCACTTGGAGGCGGCGAAGCTTGCTTTTTGGAGCGCCGAGGAATAGTTTTGAATTGTGAATGCGGAGGGGGCCCAGCACCAGCAGGCCAGCAAATTTTATTGAACTTAGACAATAGAATGTTTGCGATCGAGCCATGCCCAGGTTTCACTGCGTCAAGAGACTGTGCGCTTATCTGCTGATCATTGCGGCAATGCTGCTATCGATCGGCACGGTACATGCAGCCGTCACCGAGGAGAGCGGGCGCCGCGTCGCCCTCGTCATCGGCAACTCGGTCTACAAGACGCTGCCCTCGCTTCCCAATCCTGCCAATGATGTCGGAGAGGTCGCGACCACGTTGCGCGCCGCCGGCTTCGACGTGACGATCGGCGTCAATGTCGACCGCATCGGGCTCGAAGATACGGTGCGCCGCTTCCTGCGTTCGACCAGCAATGCCGAGGCCGGCCTCATCTATTATTCGGGCCATGGCATCCAGGTGGGCGGCCAGAATTTCATCGTGCCGGTCGATGCGACGCTGGAGACGCCCTATGACGTCGAGACGCAGACCATGCCGCTCGACCTCATCCTGAACCATCTCAAGCAGAATTCGCGGGTGCAGCTGATCTTCCTCGACGCCTGCCGCAACAATCCCTTCAATGCCCAGAAATTCTGGATGGCGGAAAAGCTGGAGCCGGTCGGCGCCACACGCGGGCTTGCCCGCATCGACAGCGATCTCGGCAGCCTGATCGCCTTTTCGACAGAACCCGGCCAGGTGGCGCTCGATGGCACCGGGGCGCTCAGCCCCTATTCCGAATCCTTCATCAAGCGGGCGAGCGAACCCAACAAGGAAATCCGCCAGGTCCTGACCGACGTGCGCCGCGACGTGATCGCCATGACCGACGGCAAGCAGGTTCCCTGGGAAAACTCCTCGCTGATGGACAGCTTCTATTTCATCCCGGCGCCGCCGCCGCCAAGCGTCGAACCGATGCAGCAGGTGAGCGTGCCGGAGGGTGCGGCCACGACCAGATTGCCGATCGCCCCGCCGCATGACGAGACCGGCTCGGCGCTGCTCGTCACCCTCAACCAGCTTCCCAAGACCGGCACGCTCAGCTTCGACGGCAAGCCGGTCGAGCAGGGCGCGAAGATGCCAGCCGCGGCACTGACGGCGCTGACCTATGATTCATCAGGTGTTGCCGCCGGAACCGTCGGCCTGATCGGCTATACCGTGAGCGACCCTTACGGCCAGGCAACGCAGGGCGTCATCGCGATCACCGTCTCGGCCGATGCCGGCGCCAAGCTCGCCCAGCTCGAACAGGAAAAGCAGGTGCGGCTGGCCGAGGCCGACGCTTATTTGAAAGAATTGCCGCGCGACGTGAGCACGACGATCGGCGTCGGCCCTGTTGAAGCCAGCCTGCCGGTCGTGCCGGCATCGGCCGCGGAGATGACCTTCAAGGTCGCGGCCCTGCCCGACAAGGGCACGCTGCGTGCCGGAGATCGGGTGATCGGGCTCGGCCATGTGCTTGAAGCCGCCGATATTCCCGCACTTTCCTATGAGCCGCAGATCGGCACAGAAAGCCAGCCTTTCGCCCTGACGCTGCAGGCCGCCAATGACGACTTGCCGCCGGCGACCGTCACTTTCAAGCCGGCACTCGACGCCTGCGATAGCGCAGCCGCGGCTCCGCTCGACCTGCAGGGCGTCACCGCGGGCAAGTTGCCGAATGAGATCGATCCAAGCGTGGCCGTGCCAGCCTGCACGGAGGCGATGAAGGCTTATCCCGAGGTCGCGCGCTTCGTCTATCAGCTCGGCCGCGCCCAGCTCGCCAACCGCGAGACGAAGACGGCTTTTGCGACGATCAAGAAGGCGATGGATGCCGGGCATGTCAGGGCTATTTCAGAGCTCTCTGCACTTTATCTTGTCGGAGCATCTGTACCGGCGAACCTCGATAAATCGAGCGAGATAGCCGCCATCGGTGCGAAGAAGGGTGATCCCTATGCGCTCTATGCCTACGGGAAAAGCCTCTATTATGGCAGAGGTATCAAGGCTGATACGCAAGAAGGCCTGAAGCTCATGCTTCAAGCGGCCGATTTGGGCCACACCTACGCAATGAACGAACTCGGCTACATCTTCTTCAACGGCGTCAGCGTTCCACCCGACATAGAACGCGGCATTCGCTTTTACGAGTCGGGCCTCAAGCGAGACGACATCTATTCAATGAATAGCCTCGGGATGATCTATCGCGCCGGCAAAGCCGTGCCGCAAGATCTTGAGAAGGCACTCGAGCTTTTTAAAAAGGCGGCGGACGGCGGCCAGCCTTATGCTCCGCGAAACATTGGCCTGATGTATAGAGACGGCTTAGGAGTGCCTAAAGACGAGTCCGCATCCATCACATGGCTGGAAATGGGCGCCGAGCGCGGTGATTATTGGAGTGCGCTCGAGCGGGCCAAGATGGCTAAGGGCGACGGTTCAAACTCGGAAAGCCTGGTGACCGCAGCGCGCTATTTCGCTCTTGCAAGCGCAGTCAACAGACCTGGCACCGGCGACCCTAAGAAACAGTCTGACAAAGAGCTCGCATCCTTAGCTGATTCCGCAAAGAAGAAGGCAGCTGAGGCTTTTTCAAGCGAGCTCACTCCACAAGAACTCAAGGCTCTTCCGAAGACCAAATCGCTTAACGAGAGGCTGATGCTTCTTGCCAAAGCGACTTGGGTGAAACGAAATCCGAGATACGATCTCTTCTAAAACGGCGATCTGGGGGCGCCCTACATGACCAGCAAACTCTTCATCCGTGTACTCCTGTGCTCGACCTTCATCGCTGGTTCAGGCGCAATGCTACAGAGTTGCATCTTCGACCCAGGCGCCAGGACACTGTTCGCCAGCGAAGAACCGACCGTCAACAAACAGCCGACAGTAAAAAAACAAACGCCGACTATCCGAAGGGTAGCCGCAAGGAGCAATGAACCGGCTTTTTCCCGCTCTGATAACGGCTCCGCTGGGAATTCCAGTTCCGGCGGCATGGGGGGCTCCTCGGGTGGCATGGGTGGCGGTTCTGACGGTAACTCAGGCGGAAGCGATCCTGGTGGAAGCGATCCTGGCTGGTCTGACCGCCGTTTGAAAACAGATATCCGTCGACTTGGCACCTCCCCGGCTGGCATTCCGATTTATGCGTTCCGTTACATATGGTGCGGACCACTTTTTATCGGCACTATGGCCCAGGACCTGCTCTTGATCCGGCCTGATGCGGTCATACGGACTGCGTCCGGCTATTACATGGTGAATTATGCGGATCTCGACATCGATATGGTTTCTGTAAAAGAAGGCTTTTCGCTGGCTACGTCAGGAGCTGGCGCAGTAGCCGTGGGACTTTCTGTGAACGCTGCAAGCCGCCGCTCACGGACACAACGCGCATCTTCAGAAGGTTTCATTTTGTCAGCAGTATGATCGAGAAGACGGTCGACTGGCCCATAGATTCCTTTCACAGGAACTCTTTTAGTTCTCACGTAGGGCCAGCGGCAACATGACCGCTGTTTGAGCGCTCTATATCTGTAGCCTCGTCTATGTCCGGGCGGATAGCGCTCTCGGGCCGAGATTTTTCAACCCCACACATGCGACACGTCAAGCCACTTCATCAAGCATCCGGCCTATCGGGATCACTGCAAGCGTCGCCATCAACCGGCTTCTGGAAACGGTGAAGCGGCGGCTGACATCAAGCCGGCAGCGTGAGACTCCGACCGTTCAGCCGTCGAGACCCTTGAAGCGCACCGGCTGGTAGCCGCGCATCAACAGGCTGCCGAGCGAATAGGTATTGCGGCAGACGCGGCCCTTGCAGGCATTCGGCGAGGCTTCCATCACCTCCACCTTCTTGTCGGCCGTGAAGCGCATGAACAACAGCACATGCGAGCCCGGCTTGTTCAGCGCGTCGCCCGGCCGCATCGACCAGGGGTCGGAGAGGCGCTTGGTGATGCCGGGGATGGCGCGCGTCGAAACGTGCATCTTCAAGCCCCAGGCGTCGCTGACGAAACCGGAGCAGTCGACGCCGAGGATGCTGGATTGCGGCGCGCTCTTGGTGCAGACATTGCCGGCGGTCTGGCCCTTTTCCACGCCGCCGACGAAATTTTCGAGCGGCGTTTTGCAGCCCCAGCAGTAGGGAACACCCTTGACCGTCTGGCCGCGCTTGCCGATCAGGTAGATGGGGCGGCGCAGCCGGTTCATGTTGACGCAGCCCGGTCCGGGATCCTTGCCATAGGCTGTTGATGTCACCAGCCAATTCAGCGTCTCGAAGCCGATTGCCCGCTCGATGACGTCGCTGCGCGATTTCGGCACGATCGCCACCTTCGGAGTCTTGCCGGGCTTGCCTGCAGTCGGCTGCTTGGTGGGCCTGATAACGGCGAGCTTGCGGCCGGGCTCCCGGCCGTCGAGCCGCAGCACCTGCGCCCGACTTTCCTGCGAGCGCAGATAAAGCACGTCGCCGCGCGGACCGATCGCCACGAAACGCCTGGAAAATACCGTGCCCGGTTCGATCGGCAGGTCGTAAACCCGGTCCATCGCGCCGTTCGGCGTGAAGCGCACCACCAACATGCCGGTGCGCTCGGGCCGGTCGGCGGGCACGAGTTCGACCAGCGCATAGGGCCTGCCTGTCGTGTCGATGTCGAGAAGTTCGACGGTGCCGATCCGCCCTTCCGAGGCGAGCTGCAGCGAAAGGAAATTCTCCTCCGAGCTGCTGCGCCGCAGCAGGATCTCCGCCTTGTCGTTTGCGGCCGCCGAGACCTCGGCAACGATATCGCCGAGCCCGCGGCTCGGCACATATTGAATGACCGGCGGGCGGGCCTCGGGCCGGCTGGTGCTGCGGCCGATCTCGTCGATGATGCTGTTCAGCGGACCCGGCGAGACCGAGCCCATCGAGGCGAAGACCGAGCGGGTGTAGTCGTCGGCATCACCGCCGCCGTCGACGGCGCGCAGCGTCTGCGAACGGCCGTCAGCATCGGTGGAGCGCTCGAGCGGCACGACGCCGTCGGACCAGAGGTAGAGTTCGTTGTGAACGACGGCGAGATCCTCCGGCGTGGCATTTTCCGGCAGCGGCAGGATCTCAGGCTCGGCCTGCGAGCGTTCGGCGTCGACGGCGAGCACGCGGCCGTTGTTCTGGTCGAGGATGTAGATGGTGCCGTCGTCGCCGACGGTGATCGCCGCCGGCCCGGATGCCTCCGCTTCCTCGTTGGAAGAGATGATGCCGACCGAACGCGCGCCGTCGCCGCCGCGAAGCTCGATGATCGTCGTATCTTTGGCGAAAACCGGGAAGGCGACCGCAAGTGCCGCGGCGAACAAGATATGCGACCCTAAACTACGCATTGCCTCGACTCCCGGCATCATGCTCTGTGACCGTCAAGTCTTTAAAATGGTAGGCTAGATATGGCCTCTCAGCAAGCCGTTGCTTTCCAAACGATTTGGAGATCTGCGCCGGCGATAGTACAAGATCATCGTCTCGAAGATTCATCGGCAGGAAATGCTTATGCTGGAATGGAACGGTGACGAACTGGCGCTCGACATAAGCTTGCTGGAGCAGGTTCGGGCGGCAAGGATCAACTTCTCGGACCGAGTCTGCGCCGCCTCGGCCAGCAAGGACGACAAGCATCTGGCGCAGCTGCGCTCGGAGCCGACCTATCTGATGGCCGAGTTCCTCTATTCGATGAAGGTCTTCGGCATCAGCACCGCCGAGGATATCGAACGCTTCGCCGATCTGCACAATGATTACGTGGTTTCGCTCACCCGCGATCCGGCCAAGCTGCAGCGTCTGGGGCTCTCGCAGGATCGTGCGCTCGCCTCGATGTTCACCGCCGACACCAAGCCGCGGCTGATCCAGAACTGGGCTGATAAATCAGGCGCGATCGACCAGTCCAATCTCGCCCGTTTCCTTGTCGCGGTAATGTCGAGCGAGACTTGCCGCAAGACGTTGATCGATTTCGAGGCGGCGGGCTTCATGCAGCGCAAGCGCTCGCCCTACGGCACCATGGTCGTCTGGTCGACCGGAATGATAGAGGAAATCTTCGGCGAGATGCTGCGCGATCTGCGCCTTAGCCTGCAGCAATTGAAGATCCTCTGATGCATGTCGCCCGGAAGTGTGCGGCAGGGGGCAACGACATGCATGAAACAAAGAGCGAAAGCGCCGCTGCCAGCCGATTTCAACCCTCCCAATCGATTGGCACCGAGCGCCGTTGCCTTCCTTCCGGCCTCTCCCTATTCTCGGGACGCTTATGCATGTCGCCCGGAAGGGTGCAGCAGTTCCGGGGCAACGACATGCATAAAAACAAAGAGCGAAAGCACGTCGCATGAATCAAGTTTAATGCGACGTGCTTTTGTCGCGCAGTGGCGCCAATAAGACGGATGTGACGACGATGACGAAATCCTGGCTCATAACCTTGTCGATCGGCCTGCTGCTGGCGCTGCAGGTACCTGAGGTCGCGCATTCCGGCCCGACTGAGGACGCGCTCGCGGCGCGAAACCCCTCGCTTGCGGCGCTGCGCCAACATGACGAGAAGGCCTTTGCTGCGGCGACTGCGATCATCGCCGAACACGAACGCGCCAAGGGGTTGACGCCCGGCGAGGACAAGCTGCCCGATGCGACCTCGCCCGGCCGCGACATGGGCTCAGGCCCCGGCAAGGAATTCACGGTCGACAATCCGGATATTCTCTGGCTCTACAATTCCTCGCCCGAGGGAATGAGCGACCTGATCTCGATTTTGAAATCAGCCGGGCAGAAACCCAAGAACTAACCGCCTCCTCACAGTTGAACGGACTATAACAGGCCACGGTTATTCCAGAGCGTGAGTCTTGCTCACGTCTTTGCCTTGGCGGATTCTTCCAGGCTCCAAATAATTTGTAACCCTCCCTCAAGCAAGACAGGCGAAACCATCCCAATTTCGCCAGTCAGTGCTATTCTCATCTTCAACACAGTGTGAGATGTTCGAAGAGGAGGTTTTTCAATGCCGAACCGCAAAGCCATCCTGGCTGCAGCCACCTTTCTTTCGTTCTTTTCGGTGGTTCCCGCCGTCGAGGCGCAGAACGAACGCACATTGACCGAAGCGCCGGCGCAGACCGGGCCCGTCACCATCACCTTCGATCGCGCTGAAGCCAAATACGCCATCGGCGAAGTTGTCGGCCTCTTCATCCAGTCGACCGAGAACGCCTATGTCACGGTGCTGAACGTCTCGCCGAACGGGGCGGTCGTGAAGCTTTTCCCGAACAAGTACCAGACCGACGCCCTTGTCGGGGCCGGAAAGCGCGTGCAGGTGCCGGATCCGGCAAGCGGCGCCAAGCTGCAGGTTTCAGGCCCGGTCGGCCAGGAGCAGATCAAAGTCTTCTATTCCTCCAAGCCGCTCAACATCTTCGCCGATCTCGGCGGCAGCGGCGGTGGCATGTTCCGCTCGATCGACGGCGGCATGGATGCCGTTTCCCGCAGTCTTGAAGAAGCCCGCAGCCTAGGCACCAAGATCAGCAGCAAGACGCTGATGCTGACGACGGTCGATAGTCCGGCTGCCATCCCGCCCGTCGCGGCCGCCCCCGCGAAACCGGTCGAGCAGGCTGCAAAGCCGCCCGTTGCACCGAAACCTGCGGCCGCGCCGAAGCCGAAGGTAACGAAACAGGAAGTCGCCAAGAAGCCGGAAACGCTGGTGGAAAAACCGAAGCCGGCGGCCCCGAAAAAGGTCGCGCCGAAGCCTGTCGAGCAGGCAACCCAGCAGCCGCCGAAGAAATACAAGATCGTCACCAACCTGGCGCCCGGCCAGGAGCTAGCCGCCGACGAACTGGAGCTGATCGGTCCGGCCGACACCACCTCATCCACCCGGCCGACCCAATATAAGCAGCCGACGCAGTACAAGCAGCCGAGCCAGTCTTCGCAGACGAAGATGCCGAAACTGCCGATGCCGCAGATCAAGATGCCGCAGTTCAAGCTTCCCGGCGGCTTCAGCATCAAGATGCCGCAGCTAAACCTCGGCCGTTCGGCCAAACCTGGCCAGGCCGGGGAAGAGATCGAGGTAGCGAACGCCGATACGCCTGTTTGCACCGCCCTTCTCGACAAGCTGAATACCGCCGTCGCCGCCAAGGATATCAGCGCTGCCGCGGCTGAGGCCGATGCGATCGCCGTCAGCGCCGATTGCGGCCAGTTCCAGGTGAACGCCCAGCGCCGCGTCGCCGCCCTCAGGCTTTCCGCGGCCCAGGAGATGATGGCCGCCAACCAGCCGGTCGCCGATTACGAGCCGCTGCTTGTCGCCGCCGACAGCCCGCAAGTGCTCTGGCAGGCCTCCGCCACACTTGGCGAGATCTATTTCTCCGCACGCCGCTTCGCCGATGCCGCCGCCGATTACCAGCAGGCGATCGAGATCATCAAGAACGAGACCCGCACGCCGAAGGCACCGCCCGCCGAGACGATCTCCGACCTCATCCAGCGCGCCGCCCAGGCCCGCATCCTTGCCGCCAACCCGACCAGCGACAATCCTGAAGGCAGCTTCGTGCCGGCCGAGAAGGATCACCGCAGCGGCGTGCTCGGCGGCATCTATTCGGAGAATGTGCGCGGCATCGTGCCGGTCTCCATTCCGGTTCCGATCACCTTCGACTTCAACAAGTCGAGCTTCACCTCGATCGGCACCGAAGCCGCTGAGGAGCTGCTGGAGGCGCTGAAGGAACAGAAGCCCGGCCGCATCATCCTCGTCGGCCATACCGACCGGCGCGGCGGCGACGACTATAATCAGAAGCTTTCCGAACGCCGTGCCCAGGCCGTCGCCGACTTCCTGAAGAGCAACGGCCTCGACGCGACAATCGACGCCGAAGGCCGCGGAGCATCCGAACCGGTGGACGTCACGGCAACCGCAAACCTCACCGAAGACGATGTCGATGCGCTGAACCGCCGCGTCGAATGGCGCCGCGAATAGGCCGGACGAGGGGGAACTGGCCATGACCGCATTCGTTTCCATGGCCGCAGCACTTGCCCTCCTCACCATGGCGGCCACCGACAGCCTGGCAAGGGTGATCGAGGCGCCCGAGCGTGGTGCGGTCAGGGCCGTGCTGATTGGCATCGACCTCTACCGCAATGTTCCGCCGCTGCACGGCGCCGTCGCCGACGCAGACGACCTTTCGCTTTCGCTGCGCTCGGTCGGCGTCGAGGACATGACGCTCTTGAAGAATGGCGCTGCCGACCGCGAGGGCATCTTCCATGCGATCGAGGCCGTGACTGAACGGGCAGGGCCTGGCGACCTGATCGTGCTCGGCATCGCCGGTCATGGGTCGAGCGAGCCGGAACGCGTCAAGGGTTCCAAACCGAGCGGCCGCGACGAGGTCTATATCCTTGCAGGCTTCGACACCCGGCTGCCGGGATCGCGCGAGCGCATCTTCGGCGACGAATTCAAGACGCTGATCCGCAAGCTCGAGACCAGGGGCGCCGATGTCGTCTTCATCGCCGATACCTGCCATGCCGGCGGCATGACCCGCGACGTCGATCCGCGCGGCGCCGAGATCACCTGGCGTCAGGCGCCTTCCTATGCGATCGAGGAGGACGATCTCGCGCCGATTTCGACCACGGCGGATGCGCTGTCCACCGGCTTCGATTTCAAGCGGCTGACCTTTCTCGCCGCCGTTGACGAAAACACCAAGTCGCCAGAGATATCAATTCCCGGCATTCCGCAGAAACGCGGCGCGCTGAGCTATGCCACCGCCCGCGCTTTTGAGGGGGCTGCGGACCGGAACGGCGACGGCGCCGTCAGCCGCCGTGAACTGTTCGAATATGTGCGCCAGGCGGTCTATCAGTTCACCAACCAGCGGCAGAACATCTTTACCGAAAGCCCGCCCGGAACCGATCTCGATCGCGCGGTCGTCTATCATTACGAAGGGGCGGGGGCCCAGGCGGCGGCGGAGAAATCAAACACTCCGCTGCTCGCCGAGCCCGCGCCGATCAGCATTGCCGCCCTCGGCTCCGAGCCGGTGCTGCAGGGGATCGACCCCGCCGTCACGCCGTTCAAGCTGGCGGAGGGTGCTGATGCCGAGCTCGTCTTCGATCCCGAAAAACACGAGGCGATTGCCGGCGGCGATGTCGTCGCCTCCGGCGTCGGCGCCGGCGACATGCCTTTCGTCGTCGACCGGATGGCCGCGCTCGATGCGCTGAAGCGGCTCTCCGAGACCAACCCGCAGACCGTGCGCGTGACGCCTTCCGACACCGTCCATCGCGAAGGTGAGCGCGTCGGCGTCACGGTTTCGGATCTATCGGGCCGCAAGCTCGTGCTCTTCGACGTCACCGGCGATGGAACCGTACAGTTCCTCTATCCGGGCGAAAAGGAGGTCGATGCCGAGATGTCTCAGACCTTCGATCTCGATCTTTCCGTCGTCGCACCTTTCGGCACGGACCTGCTTGTCGCCGTCACCTCTGAAACCCCGATGCCCGAACTTATTGAATTCCTGAAGCAGAACGACAGGCGCCGCACCGCCGGCAATATCGCCAAGCGCCTCGGCGAATTCCTGCCGGAGGGCGCGCGCGTCGGATTTACGGTCCTCTATACCTCCGCCGGAGCCAAGCTATGAGTACGTCGATCAGCAGGGTCCTCAATATTGCGTCCGTCATGCTGCTTCTGGCTACTCCCGTGGTGGCGCAGCAGGATACCGATTTTGCCGGCGAGGATGGCGGGCGTGTCATCGGCGGCCAGACCGCCAAGAAGGGCGAATGGCCCTGGCAGGTGAAGATCCTGGCGCCCGACCCCGAACAGCGCGGCCGCTTCGGCGGCCATTGCGGCGGTTCGCTGATCTCGCCGCGCTGGATATTGACGGCCGCCCACTGCGTCACCAGCGGCCGCTCCGGCAAGCAGGATCTCTTCGCCCGCGACCTGCTGATCGTCGAGGGCAAGTCGAAGATCGACAAGGTGATCGCGGTCGACGGCCCCGACAAGCCGGGCCTTGCCGTGGACGAGGTGATCATCCACGAGGATTTCGACCGCAAGGTCTTCGCCAACGACATCGCCCTCATCAAGCTGAGCGAGCCGGCCAAATCGAAGCCGGCGATCCTTGCCTCGGCCTCCGATGACGAGGTGGAGGCCGCCGGCCACCCGGCCGTCGTCACCGGCTGGGGTTACACCAAGGCCGATCACGGCTGGGACGACAAATACCTGCCGACCGAGCTGCAGGAAGTGGAACTGCCGATCGTGCCGCGCGAGGACTGCCGCGCCGCCTACCGCGACAGCTCGATGCGCATGAACCCGATCGACGAGCGCAATGTCTGCGCCGGTTATGCCGAGGGTGGCAGGGATGCCTGCCAGGGCGACAGCGGCGGGCCGCTGGTCGCCCAGCGTCCCGACAAGCGCTGGATCCAGCTCGGCATCGTCAGCTGGGGCGCCGGCTGCGCCGAGGCCGAACATTACGGCGTCTATACCCGTGTCGCCGCCTTCCGCGACTGGATCGCCGTAAAGACCGACGGCGACGTGCCAAACGTTGAAGGACCTGCTGCAGACGATCAGGTCGCCTCCACCACGACCAGTGGCGGGACGAAGCAGAGGAAGTCCGGACAGGAAGAGGCCAATCTCGCCATCACCACCCCGCCCGCCGGCGATACTGCGCCAGCCGCCACGACCGAAACGCCCGACGCGCCCGCCGGCAATACCCCGCCGGCTGACAAGCCCGTCGGTGACGAGCCCGCCGTGCAGCCACCGGTCGTCCAGACGCCGGTGATCGAAAGCTCGCCCGGCGACCGCGCGCTGCTGATCGGCATCGACGATTACGAGATGCGCGAGGCGAAACTGACCGGCTCCGCCAGCGATGTGAAGGCGATGCAGGTCTTCCTCGCCAAAACGCTCGCCTACCGCCCGGAGCAGATCCACACGCTGACCAACCGCAAGGCGACCCGCGAGGCGATCCTTGCCGAAATCGATGACTGGCTGGTGCGCCAATCGACGCCCGGAAGCCGGGTCTTCCTTTATTTCAGCGGCCAGGGCTCGGAAGAAATGGGTGCGGAGGCGACGACCAGCCCGACGCTGGTGGCAGCCGATGCCAAGCTGGTGCGCGAGGGCGGCAAGGTGACGGTCACCAACCAGATCCGCGAAACAGAGATCGCCGCACGGCTGAACAGTCTCAAGGACCGCCGCGTGACGCTGCTGATCGATGCCTGCCATGTCGGGCCCGGCAGCCGCAGCGCGGTGGCCGCACCCTCCGGCACAGTGCGTTGCCTCGGCCCGGCGCTGGCAGCGCTCGAACCGCCGAACAAGTCTGGCAAGGAAGCGAAATTCTCCTTCGGCGGCGAAAACGCCATGGTCTGGTCGGCCGTCAACGCGGGGCAGTGGGCGCTCATCGACCGCGAGGCCAAGCCGGCGCTTGGCGTCTTCACCCGCCACTTCATCGAAGGCGTGCAGGTTGGCGTGGCGCGCGCGGCCGACAAGCCGAATGTCAGCAATGCCGCTTTGCTCGATTATGTCCGGCGCAAATCCGACGAATATTGCCGGACACATGCGGGAGACTGCCGCTTCACGCCGGTGCCGCAATTTTATGGCCAGCCGGATGCGCTCGGCCGGGATGTCATTACGGGCGAGGAGGCGAAGACGCCGCTCGCCGCTGTCGAGAACACGCTGAAAAGCGACAATGAGGCTGGCGTCGCCGTCGACGTGCTGCCCGGCACCGCCGTCAGCATCGGCGACAAGGTGGCGATGCGCGTCTCCACCAAGAAGTCCGGTTACCTGATCCTGGTCGATATCGACGCCTCCGGCAAGCTGACGCAGCTTTACCCGAACAAGCGCTCGATGGGCCTGAAGCCGACAGCCAAAAGCGGCGACAACCGGCTCGATCCGGCCCGGCCGGTCGTCGTGCCCGATGCGCGCAATCCCTATACCGGCTTCGAATATGTGGTGGAAGGGCCGGCCGGTGTCGGCATGGTCGTTGCCATCCTCAGCGACAAGCCGATCGAAGTGCTCGACCTCCCCGATGTGCCGACGCCGCTCGTCGGCCAGCGCGCCGCCTTCAACTATGTCTACGATCTCGCCCGAAGCCTCAGGATCGTCGGCGACGACGAGAACGGCGCCCAAGGCAAATGGTCGTTCGATTCCAAATTCTATCGCATCCGCTGAACAGGAGCGAACCATGCCGAAACCCACTCTGCTGGCGGGTCTTGCCGCTTCCCTGATCACGCTTGCCCCAGCTCATGCCGGCAACGCCGGCGACAGCAAGGCGATGCTTGCCGCACAAGCAGGGCTTGCGGCCGAACTGATCGACCGTACGCTGACAAAGAAGGGTGCTGCCAATATCATGGTATCGCCGGCAAGCCTTGCCGCAGCGCTCGGTCTGGCAAGCCTCGGCGCCTCCGACCAAGGCAAAGCCTCGATCGCCAGGGGTCTCGGCTTCGGTGGCGAGGTGAAGGGACCGGAGGCGGCGCTTGACGCAATGACCCCCGAGAAGCCGGCAGCGGCAGATGCGCCTTTGACGACGGCGGTCGCGATCGTCTTCGACGACAAGCTGGTGCTCGTTCCCGATGCGCTCTCCATGCTCGCCGGCCACCGGATCAAGCCCTCGATCGAGGATCTCGACGGACCGAAATCGGTCGAGCACATCAACGGCTGGGTCAAACAGGCAACGCGGGGCGCCATTCCGGTCATCCTGGACGCCCCCCCCGGCGGCGGCTTCGTCAGTCTCGGCGCGCTCTCCTTCAAGGCACGCTGGAAGACGTCCTTCGATAGGGAAACCCCGGCAAGCCCCTTTCAGCGGCCGGATGGATCGACGATTTCGGTGCCGATGATGCATCTTGCCGGCGATGGCCAGAAATTCCGCTTCGACGAGAAATTCACCGCCGTCGACCTTGCCTATGCCGGCGAGAGCTACAGCATGGTCGTGGTGGCGGCGCGCTCCGGCAAGGGGGTGGGTGGCTCGGACCTGAAGGCGCTCGCTTCCTGGCTGCAAGGGGAAAAATTCGAAGCCGCCAAGGGCGAAATCTTCCTGCCCCGCTTTTCCCTGAACGACGGGCGTGATTTGATGCCGATACTCAATGCGATGGGCGTGGCGCCCGAGAAGGCCAAGGATGCGGGTTTCCCGGGGTTCACCAAGGAAAACATCAGCTTGTCGCGCGTCCTTCAGAAGACGATGATCAAGGTTGACGAAAACGGCACGGAGGCGGCGGCAGCCACGGCGGTTATCACGGAACGCAGCATCGATCCGAAGCTTATTCGCGTCGTGGCCGATGCCCGTTTTGCCTTCGCGCTTCGCGATACCAAGACCGGCCTGCTGCTGGCTGCCGGTCTGATCGGCGATCCGCTTCTGGCAGGCGAATAGAATTCGGTTTTCATGAATGCAATGAATGCAGGGGGACAAGTGCATGAGAAGTGATCTGATCGCCCGCTATACGATCGGCGAGCCGGTCTATGAGAACGAGTTCATCGTCTATCCTGCCCAGGACAAGCGGATGGACCATTCGGTGTTCATCGTCGCGCCCGATATGGCGCTGAAACTGGACAAAGCTCGGTTCGAGCGGGTCTGGACGTCCATCAACGAGGCCAAATCGCTGACGGCGCGGCGCTTCGTCGAGATCGAGGACCTCATTCCGCCGTCGCCGGAAGACGACAATTTCTACATCGTCGAGAAGCGGCCGTCGAAAACGCTGCACCAGTATCTCGACGAGACGGAAATGGTGGCTTACGAGCGCGCCGTCGAGATCGGCCGCCACATCCTCGAGGGGCTGGCGACGCTGCACGGTGCGGGTTACGCCCACAATGCCCTGACGGACCAGTGCATCTACGTCTCCGAGGACTATTCCGGCCTGTCGGTCCGGATCGGCAACCTGCACCTGATTTCGAAGATCGGCGAGCACATCATCCCGCCCTATGTGCCGGAATTCGGCGCACCGGAGATCTATGCCAGCGGCACCTTCTCCGCATCGGCGGCTCTCGACATCTACGCCATGGGCATGATCGCCTACAAGCTTTTCCTGCCACGGCAGACCTATGCCAGCGTCTTCGACAGCGTCATGGTCTGGGAAGACGAACACCAGCGCGAGCAGAGCTGGAAGAACATCCATCTCGATCCTTCCAATATCTTTCCCCGCCTCGACGTGTTGATCCCGGGCTTTCCGGAGGGTCTTGCAAGCCTTGTGGAAAGAATGCTGAGCCGCGACCCGAGCGCGCGACCGCGCACGGGCGCCGACGCGCTGGGCGAATTTGCTCGCGTGACGACAGGCATCCAGCCAATGTCGTGGGATCCGCGCGGCGGCATGCCGCCGCAGCAGGACACCCCGAAGCCGAAGAAGTGGACGCCTGTCAAAATCTCCATGATCGCAGCTCTGCTCTTGATCTGCATCGGCGTCGGTGCCTTCACCATCCCGAAGTTGCTCCGCCCGGATCCGAAACTCGTCGCCGATGTCGGCGTGTGGAAGAAGGAGGCCGAAAGCCGCAAGCAGAAGGCAATCGCCGCCAAGGCGCCGGAGCGCCCGGCCAGCGACCAGGCAAAGCTCTCCTACGACACCGGCGCCGCGGCGCTGACATCGGCCGATGCGCTGCTCAAGGACGAAGATTACGAAAAGGCTCTTCCGGGCTTCCAGACGGCAGCCATCAATCTCGGCAATGCGCTGATCGGCATATCGAAGGAGAATGCCGAGAAGGCGAAGGCTGCCGCTTCGGCCGCAGGTGGCGACAAGGCGCCAGGTTTTGCCGAGGCCGACGCCAAGATGAAGACTGCTGCCGACGCCGCCACCGCCAAGCAGATGCATGCTGCCGTCGACGCCTATGACGCGTCGAAAACGACGTTCGACGATCTCGCCAAGGCGCTCACCGCGCTGGCGGCGGCCGAAAAGGACGCGGCGGCAAAACGCGAAACGGTCAATCGCATCGGCGCCGGCGATAGCCCCGATGTCGCCAAGGCGAGCGGGCTGATGACCGAGGCCAAGGCCAAGGCCGAGCAATGGCAGATGCCGGCCGCGACGTCAGGCTATGGCGACGCCGCCAAACTGTTCGACGCCGTCATCGCCGACGTCATGGCGGCGAAGGATGAGGCGACGGCGCTGAAGCAGAAAGTTACCGATCTCAGCGCCTCGATCGCGACCCGCGCCGGTGCTGCCGATCCGACGCTTGCCGCACTCGCCCCGAAGATCGGCGAGGCTGACGGCCGCTACACCGCCGAGGCCTATAAGCTGGCGATCGTTGCCTACCAGCCGATCCTTGCCGATCTCGAGGCGCTGTCGGCGCGCGGCTTCTGCCCGGTTTCGCAGACGCTTGCCTTCGAGACCGTGCCGGCGGGCAGTTATTCGCTTGACAATGTCCGGCTGATGACCTCGTCGATGCAGGAGCTCGGCGGCATGCTCGGCGTTGCCAATGGCGCCGTGAAGATCGACAAGTCCTTCTGCATGCAGACGAAGGCCGTCACACGGGCGGAGATGGCGGAATATTACACCGCCAATTCCGATCCCGCCGCAGCCCAGGCCTATGCCGACAATCCTGAGCAGCCGGCCGACGACGTGCCGCTTGCCGTGGCGCAGAACTATACGGCTTGGCTGTCGAAGCAGCTGAACGCGCCCGTCCACCTGCCGTCGGCGACGGAATGGATGGCAAGTGCGGCAAAGATCACGCCGGAAAAACTGCCCGATAACGGCGATATCATCCTGCAATGGAGCGCCACCCCCTGCGAAGCCGGCGGCAATGTCGCCTTCATGGCGCAGGAAGGCTCGACCTTCGTCGTCTGCTCCGACGCGTCGGCCGGCGGCATCTTCCGCGTCACCGCCGAATTGCGGTGAGCGCGGCGAAAAATGGGACCGAATAGGGAAGTGTGAGCGCCGTTTCTGCTTCATTCGGCAGCTCGCGCTCAAGCCGCATCATTCAACAAATTTCAATTCCAAATTACAAAATACGCGCGTATATTGAACTGGGGACTGCAGTATCCGTGCCTTGAGGGGTCGAGGACAATGTGCTGGAACACATCATCAGCATTCACGCCGGTTGGGTTTGCTTTGCGAGGCCCGGCATCTCGCAAGATCGTATGGACGCTGGGCGACGCGGCGCGTCTCCTGATCAACGATTGGCCTTGTGATGACGGCGAGGAATATGTGGCTGCCGTGAAAGCCTGCGTCGACGCGTTGAGCGGCAAAATTGCCCCGGAACAATTCCGGGAAGCGCTTCTGCGTGCGGCCGATGAGGCGGGTATCGCTGCTCTATCGCTCGTCCGGCAGGGGGTTGGAGAGCGACGACCGGACCTTCCCTCAAGCGCGCAAAGATAGCACGTATTTCGGGGGGCTACTCGCCTCTCGACGTCACTTTTGCGCCCCAGCCGCGGACATTAGTCCCAAAGCTAGAAAAGCACAAAATGCAGGATGATGAGGCCGGTCCTAGTTTGTCCCTTGGTCTTTTCAGACTCAGTGGCCTCTTCGCCTGTGTCGTTATCGTCATATATATTTTCTGGGAAATGTTCAGCCAAAGCGCAGCCCTTATTCGGTTTTCGATGACAGCAAAAAATTTCCCTTATGCTGAGAGATGTGATGCTAGCGGCAATCCGATTACTACAGGAGAACCCAATTGCGTCGACCTTGGCCGCTATCAGGTCGTCTACGGCCCTGTCATCAAGGTCTTCCGCAGGGCCTGTTCCGGGAGTGACGGAGCCCCCGAGACGCTCATACTAGACAAGGCGTCGAGGATCGAAATCAGCTTAGTGGAAAAGTCGTTGAGTTTTCGAGCTCGCAATGGAGTGAGCGTACATTGTATTCCACCTAATCTCAGCCCCGAGCGAAGTAACTAAACTCCTCACCAACGACCGCTTCGGGCCGAACTCCGCCATGGCTCAGATGCACCAAAAGGCAAATCCCCCGGCGAAGTCGGCTGCCATAGGCTTGCGGGCGGTGGAGTTCCGGGCAGCCAGCAGAGTCAACCAGTCGCCCGCCCCGGTCAAAGTGGGAGCCGCATCGCGGCCCCCGCGATACAGCACCGTTTCACGATCCGGGTGATGCGTATCGAGAGGCTGGTTCTCATTTTCGCCGGCTACCGACCAGAGCGCGTGGCCGGTAAAAATTTTCCCATTCGATCAAGCATTTCGCTTGATTGCCAAACGGCACACTCGGTGTCGCGGAGACCAGGGCTCGGTGACGCAACCTCAAAAGGGTGAACATTATGGACAGACTTTTCTATATTGGCGTGTCGGCCGCTCTCTTTGCGGCCTTTGCCTTTTCGCTCAACTTCGTGGTGCCCTTCATCATCGGTGACTATTCCACCTTTGATTTTGCTCTCATCCGTCACGTCGTCTCGGCACTCGTCGGGCTTTGCATCCTGTTTTCCGAGAAGGGTGTCATGCGCCACCTCACGCTTCGAAACTGCCTGCAAGCCATCTGGCTCGCCTTCGTCGGCTATGTCGGCTACTTCCTGACAGTGACGGGAGCGGCCCTCTTTGCCGGCCCAGTCATCGCTCCGGCCTTCCTCGGGCTGGTACCAATCGTATTGATGGTCATTGGCAATCAGGGTCAGGCATCATTGCCATGGCGATCCCTCATGGTGCCTCTGGCACTGGTGCTGGTCGGCCTTGTTCTCGTCAATGGCACAGCATTCACGGCCGAAGGACTGGACTCTGTGCAATCATTGTGGATTGGCGTGCCGCTGGCGCTTGCTGCCGTGGGCCTTTGGGTCTGGTTCGCACTTTCCAATCAGGCAGCACTCGCCGTACGGCCGGACATGCCCTCCGGCGTGTGGTCGGCGCTGATACTGGTTGGCGGCGGCGTCTTGATGCTGGCCTTCTATCCCATCGGTGCCGCGATGGACCTCTTCCGGCTTCCGACATTGGGATTCGGCTGGAGCGCTGCCGGCAACCTCTATGTCTGGGGCACAACTCTCGCGCTACTGGCCACCGTGGGCGGCGTCTGGGCCTGGAGTATTGCGTCAAGGACCCTGCCGGTTGCCCTGGCCGCGCAATTGATCGTCTCCGAGATTGTCTTCGGCGTGATTGGCGGACTTGTCGTGCATGCGCGCTGGCCAACGCCGATCGAAGTCGCCGGGGTCGTTGTCCTGATCGCCGGCGACGTTCTGTCGGTTCGGGTTTTCTATGATCGCCAATTTGCATCGGGAAAGGCAGCGCTTGCGAACGAGTGACCCCAAAGGCTTGCGTGCGGTGGAGTTGCAGCAGCCAGTAAAGTCAACCGGCCACCCGCCCGGTCAGCACGGGAGCCGCGTGCCGGCTCCCTGTTCAATACCATGGCGGCGGCGTCCCGCAGTTCGAGCCTTCGACGCTGCGGGTCGCCTCTTAGGCTTCAGATTTCAGCCTGCCACCGACCGCCCAGGAATCCTTGGCGATCTCCGTTATCAGGATTTCCAGCGACTCGGGCGGGCACGCCAGGGTTTCGACGGCGGCCTTGGTTGCTTCGCGCGCGAAGGCGCGTTTCTGATCGTCGGTGCGGCCGGGATGCATCTGCAGGTGAAGAATGGGCATGGTGTCTCCTTGGTCAGGTTGGTGGTGTCCGTCGTCTTGGCGCGGGCATGACGACCATGTTGTAAATTCCTTGGTTGATAAATAAGCTCCCGGTATCGTCATTCAAAACCAACAGGTAGGCAATTATGGACAAGCTGGCCGGCATGGCGATGTTCGTCAGGGTCATCGACAATGGCAGTTTCGCGGCGGCCGCGGAGATCGCGCAAGTGTCGCCTGCCATGGTTGCCAAGCACATCAAGACGATTGAGACCCGGCTCGGGGCGAAGCTGATCCATCGCACCACGCGGCGCCATCAGCTGACAGAGGTAGGCCAGCTCTATTACGAGCGCTGCAAGCGCGCGCTTTCCGAAGTGGCGCTGGCCGAGGCTTCGGCAAACGAGCTGCAATCGGCGCCGCGCGGCCGCCTTCGGTTGGTGGCACCCGTCAGCTTCGGCACGCAAGTCCTGGTGCCGACGCTGATCGATTACCAGAACGCCTATCCCGACGTCAGCATCGAGCTGTCGCTCGATAACAGTGTCCATGATCTCGTTGGCGAGGGGTTCGAGCTCGGCATCCACATCGGTCCGCTCGCCGACAGCAGCCTCGTCGCCCGCCCGCTGACGCCCTACCGGCGGATTCTCGCTGCCTCCCCGGACTATCTTGCCCGCCATGGCCGGCCGACCTCGCCGGAGGCTCTGACGAACCATCTCTGCCTCGGCCACTCCTATTGGCGCATGCAGGATCGCTGGCACCTGGTCGGACCTGGAGGCGAAATGCGCGATGTATTGATTTCCGGAAAATTCTCGACCAACCAGGGGGCGGCGCTACGCATGGCCGCGCTCAGCGGCGCGGGAATTGCGCTTCAGCCGGAACCTCTGCTCGCCGCCGATATCGCCGAAGGACGGCTTGAGCAGGTGCTGCCGGAATGGTCCTACAAGCCTGTACCGATGTACCTCGTCTATGCGCCGAACCGTCGGCCGACGGCGATGTTGCGGACGGTGATCGATTTCCTGGTGGACCGGTTTGGCTGACAACGCGCGGTCGTGGCCGACGGCCGCTATACCGCGGAGGCCTATAAGCTCGCCATCGTCGCCTACCCGCCGATCTTTGCCGATCTCGAGGCGCTGTCGGCGCGTGGATTCTTCATGGCGCAGGAGGGATCGACCTTTGTCGTCTGCTCCGACGCCTCCGCCGACGGTTTGCCGCTCACACCGGGACCACATAGTCCCGGTCGATGCGGCTGTCAGTCATCGCGAAGTTCGATTCGGCTCAAGGCCTTTAGGCCAAGCGTCCTCGGTCGCAGGCTCAATCGTGAAAGTATATGAGCTAGGGTCGTATTCATTGAATACATCCGCCATTGTATCTGCGTTCAAAATGTAATCTTTGGATGGCACCGCGGAAGACCACGAGCGATCCGACACCTTCTTGTAGACCGTGATCCTGACTTCCTTGCCTTTCCATTCGTCCATGACGTGTTTCCCTCCCGTGGGCAGCGAAGCCTATGGTCAGAGTGCGGAATTTCTGACCCGTGCCTTCACAGTGTCCTGTTTGATCAAAGCATTCGCGATCAGCGCCGCGCCGGCGGCTTCACCGCAGCCCGCCGCTGCAGCGCGAAACGCGCGGCTGAGCAGTTGACGTCGGGAACGAGATCGTAGGTCTGCTGGTAGAGGGTCTGTGCCAACGTATTGTTGCCGCGGTTTTCCGAGGCGAGGGCTGCGAGCGCCGTGCGCTTGTAGGCCTCGACGATCGGCTCGGCGGCCTTGGCCAGCCCGGCATCGTCGGATGGTTCGGCTGCCAGCGAAAGCGCGGCATAGGTTGCATCGCCATCCCTGCCAACGCGGCCGCCGACGGCGCCGTTGAAGCTTTGCTCGGAAACCTGGCGCAAACGCCGGGCATTCTTGATGCATGTCGGAATGCGGGCGGCTTCCGCATTGATGCGTTCTGCCGTCGGGCCACTTTCCGCGCTGCCGCTGTCGGAGAGGATCACGTAACCGATGATGCCGACGATGGCGAGATAGACGACAGCCATGCCGGCGAGGAAGGCCGGCTGCTTGAGGAGCGATTTTTTCGGCTTGCCGTCGCTCGTCTTGGAAGCCTCCTTCTTAGGCGCCTCCTTGGCGGCGGCCTTGACGACGAACTGGAATTCGACGTCCTTTCCGAGACGGAAGCTGTCGCCGGCTTTCAGCGAGGCCGTCTGCAACAGCGCTTCGCCACGCAGCATGATCGGGTTCAGCCCCATGCGGCGAATGATGAAGCCGCCGTCGCTCTGCCGCTCGATGCGCGCATGGATCGGCGCCAGGAACGGATCGTCGACGACGATATCGGCATTGCCCGCCCGGCCGATCGACATTTCCGGCCGATCGAGCACATGGCTGCGGCTCTGGCCGCCGGGACCGGTCTGCAGAAGGCTAGGCTTGTTTCCGCGAAAGAAGGAAAAGACCATGATCAGAACATCCCACTCGACATCATCTCGACAATTGCAGGCGCCAGTACCAGAAGCAGGATCGATACGACGATCATCATCGCCGGCATGACGATCTTGGCCTTCAGCTTTTCACTGGCCCTGTCGGCCTTTTCCCAGCGGCGGAAGCGCAGGTCGCGCGCGTGTTCGCGCAACAGTTCCACGCGGTTGCTGCCCTCGACTTCGCCCTGGATCACCGCGCGGATGACGCGGATGACCTCCTCGGCGGTCATGCGGCGCTCCAGCCGCTGCAACGCCTCGATCATGCCGGTGCCGAGCGCCACGTCCTTCAGCGTCTGTTCGATCTCTTCGCTCATGACGGTGCCGGGTGCGGCTTCGGCATAAAGCCTCAGGCTTTCCGGCAGCGTCGCTTGCGCCTGCTGCGTCATAACGACGAGATCGAGGAAATAGGGGAACTCGCGCGAAATGCGCTCCTTGCGGTCCTGCGCCTTGTCGTCGGCGACGACCCAGAAATAGATGGCGGGGATGAGGCCGAGGATCAGGCCGGCCACGAGCCCGCCGATGACGCTGCCGCTGGCAATGCCGAACAGCAGGCCGAGCACAACGAAGCCGAAGAGGCTCAGAACGACGAGAAGGGCGATATATTCCCGTCCCGTGACGCCGCCGAACGGCCGGCCGGCATAGATCAGCTTCTGCTCGAGCTGCGCGCCGTAATCGGCCAGAAGCGGCTCGAAATGCGTCAGCACGAATTCGACCGGCGTGCGCATGCCGATGCTGTCGACGATATTCGGCGGCGGACCATCGCCGCCGGCGGACCGGCGCACCACCTGAATGCTGCCGAGCATATCGCCGATCCACCAGACGAACAGCGCAGCGGTAATGCCGGCAAAGGTGATGGCGATCGGGGCGAGGGGTATCTGAGACATCATACCGACACCTTCATCATCGAGCGCATCCAGAAGAAACCGGTTGCATAGAGGATGGCGCCGACGATCGCGATGACGATGCCGATGGCGTTGCCGAACACTTTGTCGATCAGTTCCGGCTGGCCGAAGAAGATCATCAGGATCATGAACAGCGCGCCGCCGTTGACGACGCGGAAGTTCATGCGCGCCTGCGACGAGGAGGTCGTGATCTTCTGGTCGAGCTTCCAGATTTCCTTGAAGGATTTCGACATTTCCGTCAGCGGCTCGGAAATGTCGCCGCCCTGGCGCGCAAAGAGACCGAGTGCCGCATCGACCATCTTGAAGTGCAGGCTCGGCACGTTGCGGCCGTGGCGGTCGAGCGCCTCGACCAGGCCGATGCCGAGCTTCTGTTCGCGGGCAATGCGCTCGAACTCGCGCGAGGCCGGCATCTGGCCGGTATCGGCGACCGCATTGACGGCGATGGCGAGCGGCTTGCCGGTGCGCACCGCCGAGACGATCTGGTCGACGGCATAGGGAAGCTGCGATTCGATCTGCAGCCAGCGGCGCTGCAGATAATAACGGATCACGCCCTTGGGCAGGAAGATAGCGACCGGGATGGCGATGACGAAGCCGAAGATCGGTCCGAAGATCAGCGAGATCACGATGAAGACGACGACCGCGGTGATGCCGTAGGCGAGGATCATCGTATAGGGCGGAACGGCATCACGCCCGAAGACCTGCGCCGCCTCACTGGCGAGCGCAATGTCACGTTCGGTGGCGCGCAGCAGCGGCGCCGGCCAACGCACCGGCGCGCCCCAGACGAGCAGTCCCGCGGTCACCGCCCCGAGGGCGACCGTAAAAATCTGCAGAATGCTGATATCCATGGTTTCCCCCTCAGAGCAATTCCAGGAAAAGTGCGAAGCGGTTTTCCCAGGCAAAGCGCCAAGCGTTTTTGCCGAGGAATTGCGTAAAAACAAAAACTTAGAGCGGTTCTGGAACCGCTCTAGACGAACATGTCCAGTTTCTCGATCTCGCCGTCGTCGTTGAACTCGACGAGCTCGGCGACGAAGCTCGGCAAGTAGCCGGTGAAGGCATGCACGGCCTGGCCGCCGGCGCGGCCGACGAGATTGAAGATCGGCTCGACGATGATGAGGCCGGTATCCGGATCGATGCCGATCACCTCCGATATTTCGGTGACGGCGCGCCGGCCGTTCGCCAGCCGGTTCAGCTGCACGACGAGTTCGACGGCGGCAACGATCTGCTGGCGGATCGCCATGACAGGCAGCGAGCTCTGGCCCTGCAGCACCATCACCTCCAGGCGGGTCATCATGTCCTGCGGCGTGTTGGCATGCGCCGTCGTCATCGAGCCGGCATGGCCGGTGTTCATCGCCTGCAGCATGTCGATCGCCTCCGCGCCACGGCACTCGCCGACGATGATGCGGTCAGGCCGCATGCGCAGCGCGTTGCGCACGAGGTCGCGGATGGTGACGCTGGTCTCGGATTCTGCCGTCTTCGGCCGCGATTGCAGGTAGACGACATGGATGCCGTCGAGCTGCAGTTCCGACGTATCTTCGACGGCAACGACGCGCTCGCCGACCGGGATGAATTGCGACAGGCTGTTCAAGAGCGTCGTCTTGCCGGAACCGGTGCCGCCGGAAACAACGATGTTCTTGCGGGAGCGGACGGCAGCCTCGAGGAAGGCGCGCATCGGCTCGCTGAGCGCGCCGGCGGTCACCAGCTTGCTGATATCGAGCCGCGACTTGCCGCCGAACTTGCGGATGGTGAGGCATGCGCCCTTGACTGCCAGCGGCGGAATGACGGCGTTGACGCGCGAACCATCCGGCATGCGGAAGTCGGCCATCGCCTCGCTCTCGTTGATCGAGCGGTTCGAATCGACGGCGATGCGCTCGATCACCTTCATCAGCTGCCGTTCATTGGCGAAGGCGAAAGGGTACCGCTCCAGCAGGCCGAATTTTTCGACGTAGATCTCGTCGTAGCGCGTCACCATGATTTCCGAGATGACGTCGAGATCCATCAGCTCGGAGATCGTCCCCCAGCGATACATCAGCTCCTCGATATTGGAGCGCAGGTGCATATGGGCGATCTCGTAGCGGTCACCGGCGTTGAAAAGAGCCTGCCTGGACTGGAAGGCGGCGCTGAAACGGGTGTCGAGCTGGGCGAAGTCCGAGCGGGTGGATTCGAAGTTCAGCTTGAGCTGCAGGGCCGAAATCAGCGCCTTGCCGACGTCGAAGAGGCGGCGATTGTCCTGCTCCTCGCGCGACAGGCTTGCGGCATTCGACGAGGCGTCGCGCCGCCCCGTGCGGGCGATGCGTTTTGCCAGCCACCGATAGACGGCGTTCTTGATGACAAGGATAACGAGATCCTGCGGTGCAGCGTCGAGCGCCTCCTTGATGAACATGTCGAGGCGCTCGCGGATTCGGTTTCGCGTGTCCTCGCGGCCGAAATCGGAAGATTTCACCAGCCGGTCATACTGCGTGTCCTTCAGCAGGCGCTCGTGGATTTCCATCTGCAGGGCGAGCACCCGTTCCTGATCGGGAAACTGCGTGACCGCTTCAGCCACCGCCGCCGGCTCGACGAGTTCGATCGTGACGTTCGGCACCCAGATCGACATGCCGGCCGAGACCGCAACCGGCGTGCCGGCCCGAAGCGGCTGGTCGTCGACGCGCGTCGGGTTGCGGCCGTGATGCTGCACCGACCAGCCCTGGCCCGACTTTCGCAGCACGAATTGCGGCGAGGAGACGTGGCTGCCGCGCAGCCGCACGACCCCCGCGCCGGCGGGCAGCGTCAGCGTGCTGCTTTCGCCGACGAAATAGGTTTCGTTCGCCGAGAGCGGGATGACCTCCCGACCGCTGCCGTCCTCATAGGAAATCTTCAACAGCATGGCTCATTCCCCCGCGGCGGTCACATGCGCGTCCAATTGATGCTCGGCAGGTCCTCGACGGTATTGTCGGCCGGATTGCGCAGCACGAGGTTCAGGCTGCCGTTCGACTGGCCCATGGCAAAAATCAGCATTTCAGCCTCCGACGGCGTCACTTCGACGGTGACATTGTTGTAGGTGCTGTTGGCCTTGGTGACCGCACCCTCCGCCGTCGTCGCCGCGCCGACGGCCAGAACCTTGACATTCTGCAGGAAGGTGCGGGTGACGACGCGGGTGCGCGAGCTGATGCCGAGTTTATAATCCTGCGCCTGTTTGCGGTAGGCGTTGACATCGTTCTCGTCGGCGCCTGGATACTGGGTGAGATAGTTCTTCAGCATCTGCTCGACCGGCGACTGCGGCTGGGCTGGAGCCTGCGGCTGTCCGGCGGCCGGCGCCTGACCCGGGGCGGCAGGCTGACCTGGCACGGCAGCGGGCTGGCCGGGCGCGCCCGGCTGGGCTGCTGCGGCCGGCGCCACGGGCTCGACCGGTTCGTCGACCGTGCCGATGATATCGACATAGCTGCCTGGCTCGACGAAATGGCCGACGGCCGCGGCTGCGTTGACGGGGAGGGTCAGCGCCCGTTTACCCGGCGCGATCATCGTCGTCAGGCGTCCGCCATCGGTATCGTCGAAATACTGAAAGAGCAGCACGGAGCCTGCCGGAATATCGCTCGCAGCCGTCCTGTCCTTCAGCCATTCCTGATAGGCGCTGGCGGCGGGAACCGCGAGTTTGGCGAGCGCCCCGAAGCTTTCCGGCAGCATCACCGGTTCGGCGAGCATGTCGGGCGTGATCGCCTGTCCTCGCGTGACCTTCCTGTCGGGCTGGAGCCGCATGAAGGCATAGGCCGTCTGTTCGTTCTTGACGCTCTCGGTCCAAAAATAGAGCAGAACGCCGGTGATCAGCCCGACGATGACGGCCGCGATGAGCTTCCAGTTCATGGTGTTATTCCCCCTACGAAGGGTTGCCTGATTTGAATGACTTCGACGGTCCGGCCGTCGGTCTTGCTGCGGGTGTAGAGGACATTGGCCTCGACGCTGCCGCGCCGGCCGTAAAGGGCGGTGACCCCGCCGCGCTGTGCCGGCGGCGTCTCGATGGTGAAGCCGTCGCGGGCAAGCAGATCGGCGCGCTGATCGGACCAGCGCGAGGCCGACAGCGTGCCTTTCGACACGACCGTGCGCGACGTGTGGCCCCTGTCGCGATCGCCGATATCGCTCAGCACCTCGACACCGGCCGGCGGACGCAGCGACATCGGCAGCTTGCTGATATCAGCCGGAGCCGCGAAGGCCGGCAGCGTCGCGGCGACATCCTCGAAGCGGCTCATAAGCACCTCGGTCCTCGGCGCATCGGCGGGACGGCGGATCATGATCGAGACGCCCGAGATCGACGCTCTTGCCGAAGGATTTTTGGGATCCTGCCGGCGGAGATAGTCGAGGGCCGCCTCGCCGTCGCCATCGAAGAACCGCACCACCACGGCGAGATCGTCGCGGATGCGGCTCGTCTTCGGGACGATCAGCATGTTGGCGGCAATGACGGCGGTCAGTTCTTCCTTGCTATCGCTCCTGGGCAAGGCCGGCCGTGTGTTGGCGGCCAGCACCCGCAGCCATTCGTCGGTGATATCGGAAATGCTGCGATCGCTCTGATAGGGCGTGAATTCCAGCGGTTGGCCGTTGATGACGAGGTCGCGCGGCGCCCGCTCTGGCGCGCCGAGAATGCCGGCCAGCATCGAATTCAGCGTCACTTTGAAATCCTTGTAGATTTCGGCGCGACCCGGTGTGCCCATGGCGGCGGCGAGCCCGATGACGAGCAGTAAACCGGTGAGATGGCCGGCGAAACGGAAGGAGATGCGCGAGCCCTGTCTCATCTTATTTCGCTCCCGGAAAGACGCCGTCGAACAGATCGCCCGAATCGTCGGCCACATCGCGGATTTCCCGGCGCAGCGTCGGATCGTAGCCGCGGCTCGTGGTATCGTTGTTGTGGGAGGCAAACAGTGTCGAGTCGTCGACCGCGAACGCGTCCTTCCAGCGGAGGCTCCGGATCGTGTCGAGATCGTCGGAATCCCTGAATTTGTAGACCCGGTCGGCCGTCGCGGTGACGAGCTGCGGCTTTTCATTGGCGAGGTCGCCGACTATATCGCCGAAATCGCGGCCGTTCTTTAAGGTATTCTGTACGTCGTCCCAGACAAAGCTGCGCTGAGGGTCGCCGCCGCCTTCATGCGATGGCGTGCGCGAGCAGCTCATGGCGTCGCGTCCGGGCAGTGCCGGCAAGGCCGGGATCGGGAAGGCGTTCGAGAAATCCGACGTGCAGTCCAGCCCGTTCGCTTCGGCGAAGGCGGCGTTTCGCATGGCAAGCATGGTTCCGACCTTCTTGGTGGAAATCTTGTTCGCGTGGATGACGAAAATCACGATCAGCAGGATGACCGGCGCGGCGAGCACGAATTCGATCGAGGCCAGACCGCGCCTGTCGCGGTGCAGCCGCATCAGCAGCCCGCGGCCGGGAGGACCGCTCTTAGGCTCAGTGTGTGTTGACGGCAGCCCAGGCATTGGCTCCTCCTTGATCGAAGACGCGCGTCAGGCCGGTAAAACTGTCGGCCGCCGGGCTTTGCTTGATGGTGTTCGAAACCTCGCCGATATCGTCGGCAAGCGTGGCGGGCGCCAGCGATGCCAGCCAGTCCTGCGTATAGAGGTCGAAGGCCGTGTAATTGTGGACCCAGCTCTGCGCGAGCGCATAGGCGGACGGCGTCTTGTCCTTGAAAATGCGGATCTGGAGCCTGGCGCGCGGGGCGCGCGAAACGATCGCCAGCGTCTGATAGTCGTCGAGTTGCTCGCCACCAAAGGGCGTGAAGTTGAAAGGTGTGCGTCCCTTCAGCCAGTAAGGCTTCGGGAAGGAGATGACGGGCAGTGCGCCTGCCATCGAAATCGCAGCGCCCGCCGGGCTGCAGACCCCATTCCAGATCGTGTCGAACTTGCGGGTGAAATCGTTCTCGTCTTTTGTCTGCTTGTCGGAATAGCGCGGTGGCTTGTCGATCGGCAGCTGAAAGGGGTTCACGATGCCGAATTCGATGCCGAAGAATTCCTCGGCGATAAAGAAGCTGCCATCGAGCAGCAGTTCCTGCCACCAGCTGAGATCGCCAAATTGCTCGATGATCGCCTTGAATGGGATCTTGCTCAGATAGGCCGGGCCGAAGGCTTCATAAAAGATGTAGAAGTCCACTAAAGCATCGTCGATGCCGCTCTCGTGGTTGACCCAGTCGCGGATATGGCTGCCGTCGACGCCGCCTGCGGTCAACGGACCCTTGCCGTTGGGGAAGCCGCGATTGGCAAACTCGCCGCGCATGAGGAACGGGTCCTGCCCCTGGGTGCCATAGGTCATGGCGAGGCACATTTCAGCATAGGCCGAGGCGGGATTGATGCCGTCGCGATCGACCGGCAGGTTACCCCCGGCGCCCTCTCCGGCGTTGTTGCAGGACTCGCACGGCGGATGGAAGACGACATGATCCGACTTGTTCAGGCGCACCAGATGCAGGGCTTCGTTGCCGACCCGCTGCGGAAAGCTCTCGACGAGGTAGTCGTTGAGATCATTCATGGCGTCGATGATGTCGCTGGACTTCACGATGAGGCCCCAGGGATCATAATCGATCTGTGCTTTTACCGTATATGCAATCGCCTTGGTGGCTCCTATCGCCCGGACCCCCTGGAACGCCAGGCAAGCACCGTAGATGATGCCACCGATGACCGGGATCTTCTGCCAGCCCGGGCAATGCGGCATCGGCGGCATCGGCGGCAGGAGCGACGCCGGGCCGAAGCCATCCGTGAAAGAGTATTCGGCGAGTTTCGCGAGGATGACGCCCGAGCGCAGGGCCAGTTCCGCCGTCGTCAGCTGAAAGGCGACCGAGGTCGCCATGACGACCGTTGCCTGCGAGGAGGCGACGTTGTTCATCGCCATGATGTTGAGATAGCGGGCTTCCCAGTCGGCATGGACGAGTGCTGCGGCATCCGCCGTGTCCTGCGTGCGCTGCTTGTCGTAGATCATCTGTCCCGTATTCAGGATCCAGACGATCATCAGGGCGAGCGCGATCGTCATGTAGAGAATGATCGGCGACAGGAAGCCGCGTTCGTCGCGGTGCAGGCGCTTGATAAGGGTCGGTGTCATAGCAGGTTCACCTCCGCCGTCGAGATCGTGTAGTAGCGGCCGTCCTTCCTCTGGCCGCGGGCAAAGACCCAGCCGGCATATTCGAGCAGCAGGAAGCGCGCTTCCACCTTGGCGGTGACCGGCACATGCGGCGAGCGGTTGATGGCGGCATAGAGCGCCATCGGCGCGCGGTCGACCGTCACGGTGACGTTCTGTGGGTCGAACATGTAGCGGGCCTGGTTGCGCATCGCGCGCCAGTTCTTCGAAAGGCCCGAGGCATCGGCAAGGCTTTTCAGCGCATCTTCCGGCGGCTGGCAGGCGCCGACGCATTTCAGCTGGTCGTAGGGTGCGGCCGGGATCAGCGCCAGGCGGGCGGCAAGATCGGCCTTGCCGGCGGCAGCATCGTCATCGCAAGTCTTGACGTCGATGATGCTTCTAAGCGTGATCGGAAAAGCCGGGCAGAAATAGACGCGGGCGCTGCGGGCCGCCGCATAGGCGGCATAATGAGTGAAGAGGTGGTTCTTGGCCAGGATCGTGAACTGGAAGACCACGAACATGAAGAAGACGAAGACCGGTGTCACGAGCACGAAATCCATCATCGTCGTGCTGCCGGACATATCGCCGTGCAGCTCCGATATCCGGCGCCGGCGGGCGGAAAGCCGCGGCAGCAGCAGCATCGAGGCAAGCAGCATCATGGCGATCACAAAGGTACCGAGGAGCGCGCCGTGATCCTGAGGGACCCAGAAGGTCCGCGAGTGCAGGATCGAACTCCAGAATGCACCGTCGAAGATGGGGCGTTCGAGTTCCGCGCGCATTGCCGTTACCTCACGAATGAAAGAGGGGTGAAATCGGGCATGAAAAGGCACCAGAGAAGTCCGAGAGCAGCGGCAACGCCGAAGCGGACGGTATGATGGGTTTCGCGCGGCTTCAGCACCGAAGCGGCATCGCGGAAACCGGCAGGCAGGAGAAGCGCAAACAGTCCGACCGTTCGGGCCAGCACGCTCCACTGAACACGCCGCGCCATGGAGAAAACGGCGATCACGCCGCCGGCCATCAGCGATGCAAGTGTGACGTCGATGGCGGGCCAGAGGCCAAGAATGGCGCCGAGCGCCGCCATCAGCTTGACGTCGCCGCCGCCGCAGCTTCCGGCTGCGAAGGCGATGATGAAGATCAGGCCGGCTGCAAGGAGGCCTGCAAAGGCAAGCCCTATCCCTGCGAGACCGCCGCTGACTGCTGCCAACATGAACCCGCCAAGCAGGCAAGGATAGGTGACGGCGTTCGGGATATGACCGTGGCGATGGTCGAGCACCGCCGCGGTCATGGTGCAGGCGACGGCAAGAGCCGCCGCCGCAGGCATCAGGGTCAGATCATAGGTCGTATCCATGATCCCGACCCGCTTATTGACCCGGCTCAGGAATTCTCTCGGCATCCGAGAGCGCCGTGTTCTTTTCGTTGAACCATTCGCCGATCTGTTTGCCGAATGCGAGCAGGATCAGCATCAGCGGAATGACGATCAGGGCGACGGCCAGGACGATCTGGGCCATGTCGCCGCGTTCGTCCTTGTGAAGTGCAATTGCGAGAGTCTTGAGTTTACCAAACATGTGATTACTCCTCATTCCCAGGTTTGTTTCGGTTCGAAGCCCTGGTGAAGATGAACCAAGCATATGCTATCGATCCGAACGAGCATGTTGCTCGATCCAATGATATTTTCTGCTTCAGCTTATCTTCCCCGGCGGCCAACGTTTGTTGAGCAACACCATTAAGACCCAAGAGTGCGCCCAAGGCCAGCCCTCCGTCAAGCAAACGAAACGAAGGGTTCCAATTGTCTTGGAGGCATCGCCGGCACAATCGCAGTTGACGTCATATTTTTTCAATTAACCGATTGAATAAGCTGCAGCTTTACCTGAATGGTCGAAGTTTTTGTCAACCCTGCAAGGCCTCGTCTACTGCTCCATAATTGGTCAATTCTTTCAAAGCGATAGAAGAAACGGCGCGCGGCGATCATAATGACTGCCTCCGCGGGGCCTGGCCATGGCGTTGTTTGGCGATCTGGATTAAGCTTTCGTCAAATGGTGGGTATCGCCCGCCAGTCGATCCGGAGAGAAAACGATGGAAACGATGAGCAGCATATTAATACTTGGATTGGTCCTCATTCCATTGATGATGTTCTTTCCGACTGCGGTTCAGATGATGGCGACACTGTTCGGCATGAGCACGGTCCTGGTCGGGATGCCGCTCTGATGAAGGCCGTTTCCGACGACGCCGCCGAACAGGCGACCTTTCAGGTCCTGACCCGTGCGCTGGACAAGCTGCTCGGGCCGATCCGTTTTCTCCTCGATGATCCGAGCGTGTCCGAAATCCTGATCAACGGCACATCCGACATCTTCGTCGAAAGGCGAGGCAAGCTCGAACGGGCCGATACGCGCTTCGCCAGCCGCGAGGATCTGGAATCGGCCGCGCGCAGCATCGCGCAGTTCTCCGGCAAGCGGCTGACGCCGGAGGAGCCAAGCATCGAGGCGCGTCTGCCGGATGGTTCGCGCGTGCAGATGATCCAGCCGCCCGCCTCCCGCACCGGGCTCTGCATCTCCATTCGCCGCTTTCTGAAAGAACATCGCAGCATCCACGATCTCGTCACCCAGGGCAGCTTGACCGACCAGTCGCTGACGCTGCTGCAGGCGGCCGTCGGCCTGCAGAAGAACGTGATCATCTCCGGCGGCACCGGCACCGGCAAGACGACGATGCTGAACGCGCTGTCGGAAGCCTTTGCCGACCACGAGCGCATCATCGTCATCGAGGATACGTCCGAACTGCAGATCCGCAAGGAACACGTGGTCTATCTCGAAGTGACGAAGCCTGACCGTTTCGGCCGCGGCGGCGCCAGCATCCGCGACCTCTTCCGCTCGTCGCTGCGCATGCGGCCGGACCGGGTCATCGTCGGCGAGTGCCGCGGCGGCGAGGCGCTCGATATGATCCAGGCGATGACATCAGGTCACAGCGGCAGCCTTTCGACGGTGCATGCGAACACGCCCTATGATTCCCTGCACCGGCTGGAGACGCTGGCGCTGATGTCCGATATCGACATGCCGCTTCGGCCGCTGCGCGCCCAGATCGCCTCCGCGGTCGACGTCGTCGTGCAGATCGCCCGCTTCAAGCGCACCGGCCGGCGCCGGGTGATCGAGATTTCCGAGATCAAGGGCCTGAACAATGACGGCCAGTATATCGTCGAAAGCATCTACAAGCTCGAAGGCGACGGCCATTCCAATCCCGATGGCGCACTGCTGTGGACCGGTGTCGTACCGAGCTTTGCCGCCGATGCGGTGGAAGAGCTGCAAGGCGCCGAGCGCCCCGAATGGTCGGCGCCGCCGCGCAGGTAACGGCCTGAAACCTTTGCCGGACGACGCCTCCAACAAGCACTTGGCGGCGGCATTTATTCGCGCATTGATTGCACATATGAAATACTCTATTAATGTTCCCGTTGCACTCTAGCGATGTCAAATGATTCACGTTCGTCATGATGACGATCTGCAATGCCGCCTCATGAGAGGGCGTTTAACAGAAAAGACATCATGGTTTCAGTTTCATCGCCCGCAGCTTCCGGCAATTCGACGGCACTGACCCTTCTCAAGGGATCTGCCCAGTCGGCCGCGGCGTCTACAAAACAGTCGGCCGCCGCCCAGATTCTGTCATCCATTTCCGGCGTCAATCTCGATCCGCTGAAGCAGGCCGAGGGCCAGATCACCCGAATTTTGCTCGAAAACGGCGGGCAGTTCATCATCGGCGGCGCGTTTTCGGACATCACCGGCACCGACAAGGACGACGTTATCCGTGCGGGGCCGGGCGGCGGGGTGAACGGCGGCGCTGGTGACGACATCATCAGCGGAAGCTTTCTGATGGATATCAGCGGTGGCACAGGAAACGATCAGATATCAGTCAGCACTGACAGCACGATCGACGGCGGCGGCGGCAACGACGCAATCTCTGTCGGCAATAGAAACACGGTGGCTGGCGGCGCAGGCGACGATACGATCTCTGCGGGGGGCAATAATACGATTGATGCGGGTGCCGGCAATGATACGATCTATGCAGCATTTGAAAATACGGTGATTGGCGGTGTCGGCAACGATACAATTGGCGCCGCGCATCGCAATTCCCTTGATGCCGGTGCCGGCGACGATACAATCTCTGCCGGGATCGGAAACACGATCACCGGCGGGACCGGGAATGACAAAATTACTATTAGCGGGCTCCAAGCCGAGAGCTACGGAAACGGAAGCTCCGGATCGACCGTCAAGTTCGAGGTCGGCGATGGACAAGATTCCATAAGCCTGATCCAAAGCTCCTCCACCATTGAGTTGGGAGAAGGCTTCACCGCTGAGAATACAAAGGTAACCATAACGGGCAACAAGGCTACGATTTCTTTCGACGGAAACGATAACGATGGAATCTCGGTGGATTTCTTCTTCGGCAGCGCGCTGACGCTCTCCTTTACCGATGGCAATACGCTGGAGGTCAAGCCAGGCGAAACGCCGATGCCGAGTTTCGTGTCATCATACGACAAGTCTGACTAAGCGCCCTCGCCGAAAAAGTGGCGCGTTGCAGACCGTGCGATGCAACATTGAAGCCAGCATGGCTTTTCGGGTTCCAGCGAAACGTGCTGGAACCCAGGCTCTCGTTATGATGACGATGCGCCATCCTTTTCGGCGCTCGCCGCCATATGCGCGAGATCGTCCCAGAGGCTTTCAGCAAAGCTGCGCAGGACCGTAAGCTCGAAGCTGTCATCGCCGGTGCGGACGATCTGCACGGAGAGATGGCCGACCATCGTCATGGCCGAATGGCCTTCCGGAAAGACCGAAGGATCGAGATCGACGGCGGTGCCTCGTGAGAGAAGCGCCCGCGAAGAACGGCCGGAAACGCCGATGCGCACGCGGCCGTGGCTCTGGTCCATGACGAAGGCCTTGCCCGCAAGCGCTGCCACGAGAACATCGAGGCTGGCCGGGACAAGCGGCTCGTCGCCGGCGACGAACCATTGCCGGAAACCCGCCTTGCGGATCGAACTTTTCGCAAACCCGCCTTTCACCAATTCCGCGGCGAGCGCGGATGGCTCGATCGCTCCGAGCACATGCAGGAGATGGCCCTCCGGCAAGGCTTCCAGCCGGACGCCCGCCTCCGAGATACCGTTATATGCCATGCCGGCCAGAACCGGTCTGTGTTGCGGAAGATCACGCATGGAGCTTCTCGTTTTCGGGATCGATGAAGACGGGATGGCAGAGCACCGCATCGGTGAATTCGTTGCGCAGGCCGTTCCAGACCGTCACTTTTTCGCCGATACGTTCCGGCCCGCGCCGGACGAGCGCCAAGCCGATCGTATGGCCGAGCGTCGGCGAGAAGGCGCTCGAGGTGACGTAACCCTGGTCGTTTTCGAGCGTCGCCGCAACGCCATCGGCGAGAATATGCGAGCCGGTGCGGAAGCCCACCGCCGGGTCAAGTGGCTTGACGCCGACGAGGCGCGGCCGCTCGGGATCCTGCAGCCCTTCGCGCGCCAGCATTGCCTTGCCAATGAAATCCGGTTTGGTTGATGAAACCATGCGGCCGAAGCCGAGATCACCAGGCGTCACCGTGCCGTTGATCTCGGCATGGGTGACATGGCCCTTTTCGATGCGCATGACGCCGAGCGCTTCGGCGCCATAGGCGCAGATGTCATGTTTCTCGCCCGCCGCCATGATCGCATCGGCAACACCTTCGCCGTAACCTGATGGTACTGCCAGCTCGTAGGCGAGTTCGCCGGAGAAGGAGATCCGGAAGAGCCGGCCTTCGAGGCGGCCACCGAAGAGGGAGACCTTGCGGGCGCTCATGAAGGGGAAGGCCGCATCCGACAGGTCCTCGTCGACGATCTCCTCAAGAATGGCACGCGACTTCGGCCCGGCGACGGCCATCTGCGCCCATTGATCGGTCGAGGAGGCGAAGCAGACGTCGAGTTCCGGCCAGAGCGTCTGGGCGCAGAATTCGAGATGGGTCAGCACGCCGGCGGCGAGCGCCGTCGTCGTCGTCATGAAGAAATGCTCGTCACTGAACCGGCTGGTCGTGCCGTCATCATAGATGAAGCCGTCCTCGCGCAGCATGATGCCGTAACGCGCCTTGCCCACAGCAAGCTTGGCGAAACCGTTGCAATAGATGCGATCGAGGAAGGTCGCGGCATCCTTGCCTGAGATTTCGATCTTGCCGAGGGTCGAGACGTCGCAGAGGCCGGCATTCTTCCTGATGTTCAGCACCTCGCGGTCGACGCTTTCACGCCATGTCGTCTCACCGGCGCGCGGAAACCAGGCGGACCGGTACCAGAGGCCGGTTTCGACGAAGACCGCGCCATTCTTCTCGGCCCAGCCATGCAGCGGCGATTTGCGGGCCGGCTGGAAATGTTTGCCGCGCGACGCCCCGGTCAAGGCGCCGAAGGAAACCGGCGTATAGAAGGGCCGAAAGGTCGTCGTTCCCACCTCGGCGGGCGACACGCCGCGCGCCTCGGCAAGGATACCGATGGCGTTGATGTTGGAAAGTTTGCCCTGGTCGGTCGCCATGCCTGATGTCGTGTAACGCTTGGCGAGTTCGACATGGCCGTAGCCTTCGCGGACGGCGAGGCCGAGGTCCTTGAGATGCACGTCGTTCTGATAATCGACGAAGGCCTTGCCCTTCGAGCCTTTGACCGACCAGAGCGGCTTTGCCTGTGCAGCCGTCTCTGACGCCGCGGCAAAGGCCGCTTCCGCCGCCGCGAAGCCGATCGTCTTCAACGCGGCAGCGGCCTTTGCTGCGCCATCCCCGAGGCAGGTCGCCGTTTGCGCCATGCCGGCGGCCGAGCCGGCAACGGCCAGACCTTCCTGCTGGACGGGCGCCAGAAACGCCGAGGCTTCGTCCGACCATAGCGGTTTCGCACCGCGATGGCAGGCAAGATGAATGATCGGGCTCCAGCCGCCCGACATGGCAAGCGCATCGGCTTCGATCCGACGGGTGCCGGTTGCGGTTTCGACGCTGAGACCGCGCAGGCGCTTGCCGCCAAACGCATCAATGACCCTGGCGCACTTCAGCACTTCGGCGCGGCCCTGCCAGCTCGCGGCCGCATCCACGCGGCTGTCGACGATCGCCGCAACTGCGAGGCCGGCGGCCTCGAGATCGGCGGCGGTGCGATATCCGGCATCGTTGGTGGTAAAGATGACGGTGCTTCTGCCGGGCGCGACCGCCTGCCGATTGAGATAGCTGCGCATGGCGCCTGCCATCATCACACCGGGAATATCGTTGCCGCCGAAGACGAGCGGACGCTCCTCGGCGCCGGTTGCAAGGATCGCCTGGCGGGCGACGATGCGCCACAAGCGTTCGACCGGACGATCAGGATCGGGCATCGCCACATGCTTCTGCACCCGTTCGACGGCGCCGAAGACATTGTCGTCGTACCAGCCGAACACCGTCATGCGCGGCAGGCGGCGCACGTTCTCCAGGCTCGCCAGTTCGGCAAGCAGCTCGCCCAGAAGCGCGCCCGCCGGCTTGCCGTCGACAGAACCGCTGTCGGAAAGCAGGCTGCCGCCGAGTTCGGATCCCTCGTCGGCGAGGATGACGCGCGCGCCGGCGCGGCCGGCGGTCAAAGCTGCGGCAAGACCGGCGGGGCCGGCGCCGATCACCAGCAGATCGCAATGCGCCCAGCATTTCTCGTAGGTATCGGGATCGGCCTCGTAGGAGGCCCTGCCGAGGCCTGCCGCCTTGCGGATCACCGGCTCGTAGAGCTTTTCCCAAAGCGCCGCCGGCCACATGAAGGTCTTGTAGTAGAAACCGGCACTGAGGAAGGGCGACAGCAGCCCGTTGACCGCGCCGACATCGAAGCCGAGCGAAGGCCAGCGGTTCTGGCTCTTTGCCGTCAGCCCCTGATAGAGCTCGATCATCGTCGCACGCGTGTTCGGCTCGGTGCGCCCGCCGCTGCCTGTCGTCACCAGCGCGTTCGGTTCGGCAGCGCCCGCCGTCAGGATGCCGCGTGGGCGGTGATATTTGAAACTGCGGCCGACGAGCTGGACGCCGTTGGCAAGCAACGCCGAGGCGAGCGTATCGCCCGGATGGCCTTCAAGCGGCCTGCCGTCGAAGGTGAAGCCGAGCGACCTGGTGCGGTCGATGCGGCCGCCGGAGGAAAGACGGAAGCTCGTCATGCCGGTTCTCCGCCGAGCTTGGAAAGGGCGGCATCCCTGACGCCATGGACTGCATGGGTGACGGTATCGCGTTCGACGATCAGCCAGCGGCGGCATCCGGAGGAGTGGTGCCAGTATTCGCTGTGCCGGCCCCTCGGATTGTCACGCAGATAGACATAATCGAACCAGGCCTCCGCACCGGCATCCGGCGCCGGCCGGCCAAGGCCCGCATCGCCGCGGATCGAGAACTCCTCCTTCGGTCGGGCGCCGCAATGGGGACAGGAAATCAGGCTCGCCATCTTAAATGTCCTCAGTGCAGGTTGGGCTGGGCGCCGACGCCCTTTTCGTCGATCGGATAGCCGCGCGCGAAACGATCGAGCCGGAAGGCGCGGGCGGTCTGATGCGGCGCGTTGCGGGCGATCAGATGGGCGTAGCAGAAGCCGGAGGCGGGCGTGGCCTTGAAGCCGCCGTAACACCAGCCGGTATTCAGATAGAGATTGTCGATATGGGTGCGGTCGATGATCGGCGAGCCGTCCATGCTCATATCCATGACGCCGCCCCAGGAGCGCAGATACCGCACGCGCGACAGCGACGGGATCAGCGCCAGCCCGGCTTCGGCGACATGCTCGACCGAGGCGAGATTGCCGCGCTGGGCATAGGAATTATAGCCGTCGATATCGCCGCCGAAGACGAGGCCGCCCTTGTCCGACTGGGACGCGTAGAAATGCCCGGCGCCGAATGTGACGACCGTGTCGATGAACGGCTTCAGCCCTTCCGAAACGAAGGCTTGCAGCACATGGCTTTCGATCGGCAGGCGAAGACCGGCCATATCGGCAACGACGGTGGAGTTGCCGGCTGCTGCGAGCGCCAGCTTGCCACAGCCGATGAAACCCTTGCTGGTCTCGACGCCGGTCACCTCGCCGTTCTCGGTGCGAATGCCGGTCACCTCGCACTGGGTAATGATGTCGACGCCGCGGCTGTCTGCGCCGCGCGCATAACCCCAGGCGACCGCATCGTGGCGCACGGTGCCTCCGCGCGGCTGGAACAGGCCGCCCATGACGGGGAAACGGGCATTGTCGAAATCGAGGAACGGCAATTTCTTGCGCACCGCCTGCCGGTCGAGAAGCTCGGCGTCGACGCCGTGCAGCCGCATGGCATTGCCGCGGCGCGTATAGGCGTCGCGCTGAGCGTCGGAATGGAAGAGGTTGAGCACGCCGCGCTGCGAGACCATGGCGTTGAAGTTGAAGTCCTGCTCCAACCCCTCCCAGAGTTTCATCGACAGCTCATAGAAGGGATTGTTGCCCGGCAGCAGGTAGTTCGAGCGGATGATCGTCGTGTTCCTGCCGATATTGCCGGAGCCGAGGTAGCCCTTTTCAAGGACGGCGACATTGGTGACACCGAATTCCTTAGCTAGATAATAGGCGGTGGCAAGACCATGGCCGCCGCCACCGACGATGATGACGTCGTAATGCGGCTTCGGCGCCGGGTCGCGCCAGGCCGGCGCCCAACCTTTGTTGCCACGAAGGCCGTTCAGGAAAATCGAAAGAGCGGAATAGCGCATGGGTCACCCCGGAAAGAACAGCTGCATGATGCCAGAAAGGGGAGGGCGGACTTGCACAAAAGGGACATCAATCGCTAAGAAAGAGACATGTCCTCGCTTGATAGCAGAAATGTGCAGACGATCGGCTTCATCCTCATCCCGGGATTTGCGCTGATGTCCTATGCCTCGGCGACCGAACCGCTGAGGGCGGCAAATCTTCTGGCCGGACGCGAGATCTATCGGCTGCAGGTCTTCTCGCCGGATGGCGCAGCCGCACTCTCCTCCTCGGGCGTCAGCGTCCCCGCCGAACCTCTTCCCCTCAGAGGCTCGGGTCTCGGAACGGCCTTCGTCTGCGCCGGCGGTTTGCCCCGCGACTGGCGGTATCCCGGCGTGCTGTCCTGCTTGCGGCAGTTGTCGCGCGAAGGGGTGAGGATCGGCGGCATCTCGGGCGGGCCCTATCTGATGGCCGCTGCCGGACTGCTCGGCGGCCGCGACTTCACCATCCACTGGGAGCATGCCGCCGCCCTTCTCGAAGCCTTCCCGGACCTCACGCCGCGCCAGGCGCGCTTCCTGATCGACGGCAACCGGATTACCTGCGGCGGCGGCATCGCACCGCTCGACATGATGCATGTGCTGATCGCCGAGCGCATGGGGCCGGATTTCGCCCGCCGGGTCAGCGACTGGTATCTTCATACAGAGGTCAACGAGCCCGCTGCACCCCAGCGTGCCTCGCTGGCGCAGCGTTACGGCGTCCATCATCCCGGTCTGCTCAGCGTTCTCGAACGGATGGAGGAGACGATCGAGATGCCGCTGGAGCGTGCCGCCATGGCGCGCATTGCCGGCGTCACCACCCGCCATCTCGACCGGCTCTTTGCGGCTCATCTCGGCACCACCTACCTTGATCAGTACCGCAGGATCAGGCTGCAGCATGCCCATCGGCTGCTGAAGCAGAGCCCGCTTTCCGTCTCGGAAATCGCGGTGGCCACCGGCTTTTCCAGCCTGAGCCATTTTTCCCGGATGTTCCGTGCCGTCTACGGCATCGCCCCGCGCGCAGCGCGGCGGGAATAGGTTTTCTTCACGGTTGAGAAATTTTCACTATGACGATAGGGTTGCCTTTGGACAAAAGAGATGGCGGCAGGGGAAAATCCATGAAATCCAGGCGTGAAGCGGCAGAGCAACCGGAACAGGCGGGCGGACGCGCTCCCTTTTCCCAGGACCCGCACGCCGTCCGTGAGCCGAAGGAAAACAACCTCGAAATGGCGATCGGCCATGAGGTGCGCGCCTATCGCAAGAAACTCGGCATTACGGTCACCGATCTGGCGGCGGCGACCGGCATTTCGCTCGGCATGCTGTCGAAGATCGAGAACGGCAACATCTCGCCGTCGCTGACGACGCTGCAATCGCTGTCGCGGGCGCTCGGCGTACCGCTGACGGCCTTCTTCCGCCGTTTCGAGGAACCGCGCAACGCCGTCTTCGTCAAGGCAGGCCAAGGCATCGAGCTCGAACGGCGCGGCACACGCGCCGGCCATCAATATAATGTGCTCGGTCATATCGACAACAATACCAGCGGCGTCATCGTCGAGCCCTACCTCATCACCCTGACGACCGACTCCGACATCTTCCCGACCTTCCAGCACGAGGGGATGGAATTTCTCTATATGCTCGAGGGCGAAGTCGTTTACCGTCACGGCGACCAGCTTTTCCAGATGCAGCCGGGCGACAGCCTGTTCTTCGACGCCGATGCGCCGCATGGGCCGGAGCAGCTGGTGAAACTGCCGAGCAAATACCTCTCGATCATCAGCTATCCACAGCAGAGTTCGAAAAGCTGACTTGCCTTAAAAGAAAAAATCTTTCTTCCGAGTTGAAAACCCAAAACAGACCTGCTAGTCCTTTCTCAACACGAACGGAGGTCTGGTCATGTGCGGAATTGTGGGTCTCTTCCTCAAGGATAAAAGTCTCGAACCGGAGCTCGGGGCACTGCTGTCCTCGATGCTGGTGACGATGACGGATCGGGGGCCGGACAGCGCCGGTATCGCGATCTATGGCGACGCCAGCGGCAACAATGCCAAGATCACCATCCAGTCGGCCAATCCGAAGAAGGATTTCGCCGGCCTCGAGGCCGAGCTCGGCCAGGCAGTTGGCGCATCGGTCGCCATCCAGGTGAAGAGCACCCATGCCGTCATCACGCTTGCGAAGGATCTGCTCAACACGGGCAAGGCAGCCGTTGCCGAGCTGCGTCCGAATATCCGCATCATGAGCAGCGGCGACGCCATCGAGATCTACAAGGAAACCGGCCTGCCGAAGGATGTCGTCTCGCGCTTCGCGGTCAATTCAATGGCCGGCACCCACGGCATCGGCCATACCCGCATGGCGACGGAATCAGCCGTCACGACGCTTGGCGCCCATCCTTTCTCCACCGGCTCCGACCAATGCCTGGTGCATAATGGCTCACTGTCCAACCACAACAATCTGCGCCGCGAACTGAAGCGCGAAGGCATGACCTTCGAAACCGAAAACGACACCGAGGTCGCCGCCGCCTATCTGACGGCAGAGATGGCCAAGGGCAAGAATCTCGGCCAGGCGCTGGAAGGCGCGGTGGATGACCTCGACGGCTTCTTCACCTTTGTCGTCGGCACGAAGTCCGGCTTCGGCGTCGTGCGCGACGCGATCGCCTGCAAGCCCGCCGTCATGGCCGAAACCGACCAGTATGTCGCCTTCGGTTCCGAATACCGGGCGCTCGTCAATCTGCCCGGCATCGAGAATGCCCGGGTCTGGGAGCCGGAACCTGCAACCGTCTATTTCTGGGATCACCAGAAGGTCGCTTGACCGGTGCCTCATGCGTATTCTCCAAGGGTTATCGAAACATGCCTGTCATTGATCTTGCCACTACGCCGTTGCGTGAACTCAACAGCGCCCTGCACAACATCCAGAACGGTTCGAACGATCTTTCCTTCGAAGTCGTCAATCCGCGCGGCAGCCATTCGGTTGCCGTCGGTATCGATGCGCCCGTCACGGTCGATGTGAAGGGGTCGGTCGGCTATTACTGCGCCGGGATGAACGACGGCGGGACAGTCACCGTTCACGGTTCGGCAGGTCCGGGTGTTGCGGAAAACATGATGTCTGGAACAGTCGTCATCGAGGGCGATGCCAGCCAGTATGCCGGCGCAACCGGTCGCGGCGGCCTCCTTGTCATCAAGGGCAATGCGGCGTCACGCTGCGGCATCTCGATGAAGGGCATCGACATCGTCGTTCATGGCAATATCGGCCACATGTCCGCCTTCATGGGCCAGTCCGGCCACCTCGTGGTGCTCGGCGATGCCGGCGATGCGCTTGGGGATTCGCTCTACGAGGCAAAGCTCTTCGTGCGCGGTTCGGTCAAGAGCCTGGGTGCAGATTGCATCGAAAAGGAGCTGCGTCCCGAGCATCTGACGAAGCTGGCCGAACTTCTCGAAAAGGCGGGCGTGACCGAAGTGAGGCCCGAGGAATTCAAGCGTTACGGCTCCGCCCGCAAGCTTTACAATTTCAATATCGACAACGCTGACGCATATTAAGGCGAGGGACCATCATGAGCTATCACAACCCCTATACCCCGCCGCGCAAATCCGCGACCTTCGACGATTACACGCTGGCGGAAATCCGCCGTGCTGCGGCGACCGGCATTTACGACATCCGTGGCGCCGGCACCAAACGGAAGGTTCCGCATTTCGATGACCTGCTGTTTCTCGGCGCATCGATCTCACGCTATCCGCTCGAAGGTTACCGCGAGAAGTGCGATACCTCGGTCGTCCTCGGCGCGCGCTTCGCCAAAAAACCCATTCACCTGAAGACGCCGATCACCATTGCCGGCATGAGCTTCGGCGCGCTCTCCGGCAATGCCAAGGAAGCGCTCGGACGCGGCGCAACGATTGCCGGAACCTCCACCACGACAGGCGACGGCGGGATGACCGATGAAGAGCGCGGCCATTCGCAGACGCTGGTCTACCAGTATCTGCCGTCGCGATACGGCATGAATCCCAAGGACCTGCGTCGCGCCGACGCGATCGAGGTGGTCGTCGGTCAAGGCGCAAAGCCCGGCGGCGGCGGCATGCTGCTCGGCCAGAAAATCTCCGATCGAGTCGCCAACATGCGCAATCTGCCGAAAGGCATCGATCAGCGCTCGGCCTGCCGCCATCCGGATTGGACTGGCCCGGACGACCTCGAAATCAAGATCCTGGAACTGCGCGAGATCACCGACTGGGAAAAGCCGATCTATGTGAAGGTCGGCGGCGCGCGTCCCTATTACGATACAGCGCTCGCCGTGAAGGCCGGCGCCGACGTGGTGGTGCTCGACGGCATGCAGGGCGGAACCGCCGCCACGCAGGATGTCTTCATCGAAAATGTCGGCATGCCGACGCTCGCCTGCATCCGCCCCGCTGTCCAGGCGCTGCAGGATCTCGGCATGCATCGCAAGGTGCAACTGATCATCTCGGGCGGCATCCGTTCGGGCGCCGACGTGGCGAAAGCACTGGCGCTGGGGGCCGATGCCGTTGCCATCGGCACGGCAGCACTCGTTGCGATCGGCGACAACGATCCGCACTGGGAAGAAGAATATCAAAAGCTCGGCACGACGGCCGGCGCCTATGACGACTGGCACGAAGGCAAAGACCCGGCTGGCATCACGACGCAGGACCCGGAACTGATGAAGCGGCTTGATCCGATCGCCGCCGGCCGCCGTCTTGCCAACTATCTGAAGGTCATGACGCTGGAAGCCCAGACCATCGCGCGCGCCTGCGGCAAGAACCACCTTCATAACCTGGAACCGGAAGATCTTTGCGCCCTGACGATGGAGGCGGCCGCCATGGCCCAGATCCCGCTCGCCGGCACAAACTGGTATCCCGGCAAGGGAGGCTACTGATTTCTACTACCGGCCGGGCAAACGTCCCGGCCGTCTCGCATCCATAACCAAAGTGTCTCCAAGAAATCCAAAGGGGAACGAGAATGACACTGGACCTTGCTGCTTTTGCCAGAGACAAAGGCATCAAATATTTCATGATCAGCTATACCGACCTGTTCGGCGGCCAACGCGCCAAGCTGGTTCCCGCAGAAGCCATCGCCGATATGCAGAAAGATGGCGCCGGCTTTGCGGGCTTCGCAACCTGGCTCGATTTGACGCCAGCCCATCCCGACCTGTTCGCGCTTCCCGATGCTTCCTCGGTCATCCAGCTACCCTGGAAGAAAGACGTCGCATGGGTTGCAGCCGACTGCGTCATGGACGATCAGCCTGTCGAACAGGCACCGCGCGTGGTGCTGAAAAGACTGGTCGCTGAAGCTGCGAAAGAGGGGCTCCGGGTGAAAACCGGCGTGGAGCCTGAGTTCTTTCTCATCTCCGCGGACGGCTCGGTGATTTCAGACCAGTTCGATACAGCCGAAAAGCCCTGCTACGATCAGCAGGCCGTGATGCGTCGCTATGATGTCATCGCCGAGATCTGCGACTACATGCTCGAGCTTGGCTGGAAGCCCTATCAGAACGACCACGAGGACGCGAACGGCCAGTTCGAGATGAACTGGGAATATGACGACGCGCTTCAGACGGCAGACAAGCACTCCTTCTTCAAGTTCATGGTCAAGTCGGTCGCCGAAAAGCACGGCCTTCGCGCCACCTTCATGCCGAAGCCCTTCAAAGGCCTGACCGGAAACGGCTGCCATGCCCACATCTCGGTCTGGGACATCGATGGCAAGGTCAACGCCTTCGCCGACAAGGAAATGCCATTTGGGCTCTCCGCTCAGGGTAAAACCTTCCTCGGCGGCATCATGAAGCACGCCTCCGCGCTTGCCGCGATCACCAATCCGACGGTCAATTCCTATAAGCGCATCAACGCGCCGCGCACCACATCGGGCGCGACCTGGGCGCCGAACACCGTGACCTGGACGGGCAACAACCGCACCCACATGGTGCGCGTGCCGGGACCCGGCCGCTTCGAGCTGCGCCTGCCTGATGGTGCGGTCAATCCGTACCTGCTGCAGGCGATCATCATCGCCGCCGGCCTCGACGGCATCCGCAGCCAAGCCGATCCCGGCCGGCACTACGATATCGACATGTATGCCGAGGGGTATCTGGTGAAGGACGCGCCGCGCCTGCCGCTCAACCTGCTCGATGCGCTGCGTGCCTATGATGCAGACGAGGGCTTGAAGCAGGCGATCGGGGCCGAGTTTTCTGCCGCCTATCTCAAGCTCAAGCATCAGGAATGGAATGCCTACTGCTCGCATTTCACCCAGTGGGAACGCGACAGCACGCTCGATATCTGAACGGACGGACGTTCTGAAGACACGCTGATGCGCCGGAGCAGACAAGCTCCGGCGTGATCGGACCTTCTGCACTTGATATGGCGAAGAAAGTGACAGCATGAAGAACTTCGTACTCACCGTATCCTGCAAATCGACACGCGGCATCGTAGCGGCGATTTCGAGCTATCTGGCCGACAAGGGCTGCAACATCATCGACAGCTCGCAGTTCGACGATCTCGATACCGGCAAGTTCTTCATGCGCGTCAGCTTCATTTCGGAAGAAGGTCTTTCGGGCGCCGATATCGACGCCGGTTTTGCAGCCGTCGCGGCACCCTTCGAGATGGATTACGATTTTCACGACAGCGAGAAGCGCATGAAGGTGCTGCTGATGGTGTCGCGCTTCGGCCATTGCCTCAACGATCTGCTCTACCGCTGGAAGATCGGCGCACTGCCGATCGATATCGTCGGCGTCGTCTCCAACCATTTCGACTACCAGAAGGTCGTGGTCAACCACGACATTCCCTTCCACCATATTCCCGTCACCAAGGCCAACAAGGCGCAGGCCGAGGCCCGCATCATGGAGGTGGCCGAGCAGACCGGCACCGAACTGATCGTGCTCGCCCGCTACATGCAGATCCTGTCGGACGAGATGTGCCAGAAGATGTCCGGGAAGATCATCAACATCCACCATTCCTTCCTGCCGAGCTTCAAGGGCGCCAACCCTTACAAGCAGGCCTATCAACGCGGTGTGAAGCTGATCGGCGCGACGGCGCATTACGTCACCGCCGATCTCGACGAAGGCCCGATCATCGAGCAGGATACGGCGCGCATCACCCATGCACAGTCACCCGACGACTATGTCTCGATCGGCCGCGACGTCGAAAGCCAGGTGCTGGCGCGTGCCATCCACGCCCATATCCATCACCGCACCTTCATCAACGGCAACCGCACCGTGGTCTTCCCGGCAAGCCCGGGAAGTTACGCGTCGGAGCGGATGGGCTGAGAGATGATTGGCGTCATCGCACCCATCGCGCCGCAGGACAGACGCCGTCAAAGTTTTGGGAAATGCATGCCGGGCGGGCTTGCCACGGCGCGAAAGACTTATATAGTCAGGAAATAAATATTCCGTAGAGGAAACAAAAGGGAACGGACAATGGCTTTATCATGGCGTTTCTCCGTCTTGGCGGATCGGCATCGCGCTCTGGGATCGAAGCTCGAGGACTGGAGCGGTATGGGAACCGCCTGGACCTACGACAAGGACATGTCTGAAGAGCATGTCGCCGTCCGCACCAAGGCCGGCATCATGGATGTCTCGGGCCTGAAGAAGGTGCATTTGGTCGGCCCGCACGCCATCGCCGTGCTTGACTCCATCACCACCCGCGACTTGACGAAGATCTACCCCGGCCGGTCGGTCTACGCGACCATGCTGAACGAGCGCGGCCACTTCACCGACGACTGCATCGTCTATCGCACCGGCCCGAATTCCTGGATGCTGGTGCACGGCTCCGGCTCCGGCCACGAGGAGCTCGTCAAGCAGGCCGCCGGCCGAAATTGCGCCGTGCTCTTCGACGACGACCTGCACGACCTGTCGCTGCAAGGTCCGCTCGCGGTCGACTATCTCGCCAAATATGTGCCTGGCATCCGCGATCTCAAATATTTCCACCACATGCAGACGACGCTGTTCGGCGCACCGGTGATGATCTCGCGCACCGGTTATACCGGCGAACGCGGCTACGAGATCTTCGTGCGCGGCCAGGACGCGGTCATGGTCTGGGACCGGATCGTCGAGGAAGGCAAGGAGATGGGCATCATCCCCTGCTGCTTCTCGGTTCTCGACATGCTGCGGGTCGAAAGCTATCTGCTGTTCTACCCCTACGACAATTCGCAGATGTATCCGTTCGCCGATCAGCCGCCCGGCGACAGCCTCTGGGAACTCGGCCTCGACTTCACCGTCAGCCCCGGCAAGACAGGTTTCCGTGGCGCCGAGGAACATGCCCGCCTCAAGGGCAAGGAACGCTTCAAGATCTTCGGCATGCTGATCGATGCCGACGGACCGGCCGATCTCGGCGACGAAGTTTTTGCCGACGGCAAAAAAGTCGGCGTCATCACCTGCCCGAGCTATTCGTCGCTGACGCAGAAATCCATGGCGATTGCCCGTCTGGACGTTGACAAGGCGGTACATGGGACGAAACTCGAAGTCCGCGGCAAGACCGTGAAGGCAGGCGCCACCGCCCACACGCTTCCTTTCGACGATCCGGAGAAGAAGAAGAGGATTGCCGTAGGTTAAGGAGCACGCCAATGCTCGTTGCAGGCATCAAAAGCCGACCAGTCTACACGGGCCTGACCATCCAGCCGCGCGCCCGGCGGCATATTTTCGCCCTCGAAGGGGAGGGTGCCAGGGCTCTGCTCGATCAGCAGCCGGCGCTTGACGAAACGGCTCTTTCCCGCAGCGAGATCCTCTATGTCGCCCGCGGCTCGCAAGGATCCGGCCTCGACGAGACGCTGGCCCGCCTCGGCGCCGACATGTTCTTCACGGCCCCGACCATCGCAACGCTGCTCTTCCGATTGAAGGGTTCACTTGCCACCGCCCATATGGGCACACGGCTTTATCTGTCGGGCACGGAAGGTTTCATCGGCCAGGCAATGCTGGTGGCGCTCGATTACGGCATGGACCATGCCTCCGTCATCACCGAGCATCGCGGCTCGCTGGCCCGGCGTGTGCAATGCGTCCATTGCAAGGGCATCACCGACGACGTCATCACCAGCCCCTTCAATTGTAGCCATTGCGGGCTGCCCCTTCTGGTGCGCGACCATTATTCGCGCCGGCTGGCTGCCTTCCAGGGCGTCAACATCGATGCGGAAGAACCGGGCAGCGCGCCTGATCCGGAGGAGTTGTTCCTTTGAGCGGTGGCACTGAAATTCCTGTCCGCGTGACGCGGATCACGCCAATCGCCGAGCGGGTCAAGCGCTTCCGTTTCGAGCGCCTTGACGGCAAGCCGATGCCCTATTTCTCCGGCGGCGCCCACGTCATCGTTTTGATGAACGATGGCGGCCATATGCGCCGCAACGCCTATTCGCTGATGTCGCCGCCGCATGATTGCGCCGCCTACGAGATCAGCGTGCTGCATGTCGAGGATTCACGCGGCGGCTCCACCTTCATGCATGAGAAGGTCAGAGAAGGCGACGAGCTGAAGGTCAGCTATCCCGTCAACCTTTTCCAGCCGGACTGGCGCGGCCGCAAGCACCTTCTGATCGCCGGCGGCATCGGCATTACCCCCTTCATCGCGATGATGGAGCAGTTTTCCCGCGAAGGCGCCAATTTCGAGCTGCATTATGCCATCCGCACCCGCGACCGCGGCGCCTATTGGCAGCAACTCGTCGAGCGCTACGGCGGACATCGCATCAAGATCTATTGCGATGCCGAAGGCGACGCCATCCCCCTGACGCGCCTGCTCGGCACCCAGCCGCTCGGCACGCATCTCTATGTCTGCGGTCCGTCCGGCATGATCGACGGCGTGTTGAAAACAGGCCTTGATGCCGGCTGGCCGGAGCAGAACCTGCATTCGGAACGGTTCCTGTCGTCTCTACCAGGCAAGCCCTTCACGATGGAACTGCTCCGTTCCGGCAAGACCGTGAAGGTCGGCCATCACGAAAGCATGCTGGAGGCGATCGAGGCGGCGGGCGTCGACGCGCCCTTCCTCTGTCGCGGCGGCGCCTGCGGTCAATGCGAGACCGGGGTCGTCACCTGTGACGGCAAGCTGCTGCACCATGACGTCTATCTGACGAGCGAAGAAAAAGCATCCGGCCGCAAGGTGATGATCTGCGTTTCCCGCTTCGAGGGAAACACGCTGCATCTTGATCTCTAGCGGCATCGGAAGCGGAACAAGGAGACCGGACATGGCAATCGTCTTCAAGCAGGAAACCTTCCGGAACGATTTCAGCTATCGGAACAGCCCCGAGAATATCCGGCGTTTCCCGTTTCCCTTCGACCGTGACGAATACATGTATTCGGTCAATATGGAGCCGCATGTGCACGGCCGGGCGGGAACCGTCTACGAAAGCCTGATCGACGTCGACGAACATTACGTCGCCGAGATGCACGACCGGGCGCTGGTCCTGAAGGAAGATCCGCTACGCTATCAGGCCCTGCCGCACATGATGAGCGCGCAATGGGACACGCTCGAACTTTTGATGGAAGAGCAGGCGGCGGGTTACCCTGACCACTTCACCCTGATCCGCAACGGTGACCAGTGGCGCTGGATCAACCGCCCGCTCGGCATCGACGACAGCTTCACCTTTGGCGATGCCTCGACGCTGCCCTATGAGCCCTTCGAATATATCACCCGCCAGGCCCAGGGCGATTTCTGCATCGTCGACCAGCGCGACGGCAATCTCTGGATGGATGCCGGCATGGTGACGACACAGGCCGACTGGTCGCTCGATTTCGATATCGGCATGAACTTCATGGAATGGCACGGGCCGGTGCCGCTCGCCCACCAGATCGGCGTCTTCGACAGGGCGCTGAAATTCCTGCTGAACCTGCAGCAGGGCAAGCCGACACGCCGTTTCAACTGGACGATGACGATCAATCCGCGGCTCGACACCAGCCCGGAGAATTATCACAAATGGGGTCCCGATCGCACCACGGTGACGCAGGAGAATGTCGGCGAGAAGGTGCATCTGCGCGTCGAGCTGCAGAGCCTCTGGCGCCTGCCGCGCTCTAACGCCATCCTCTTCGTCATCCGCTGCTACCTGATGAACATGGAAGAGCTCGTCACCGTGCCGAAATGGGCGCGCCGCTTCCCGCGCGTGCTGAAGACGCTGCCGCCAGAACTTATCGACTACAAGGGCCTCACCCGCTTCCGCGAGACGACGATCGACTGGTTTTCCAAATATGACGACGGGGCGCCGACCAGCGCCGGTATCTATCCGGACTGAGGCGCAGCGATGTGTCAGGCAATGCGAGATAATCAAGAGGGGAATGCTTCATGACTAGAGTAGCCGTCATCGGTGCCGGTCCTTCCGGACTGGCGCAGCTGCGCGCCTTTCAATCGGCCGCCCAGAAGGGCGCCGAAATCCCGGAGATCGTCTGCTTCGAAAAGCAGTCGGACTGGGGTGGGCTCTGGAACTATACGTGGCGCACCGGGCTCGACGAATATGGCGAGCCGGTCCACGGCAGCATGTATCGTTACCTCTGGTCGAACGGCCCGAAGGAATGCCTCGAATTCGCCGATTATTCCTTCGAGGAGCATTTCGGCAAGCCGATCGCCTCCTATCCGCCGCGCGCCGTGCTCTGGGATTATATCAAGGGACGCGTCGAGAAGGCGAATGTCCGCCATTGGGTCCGCTTCAGCACGCCGGTGCGCATGGTCCGCTTCGACGATCAGACGAAGAAATTCACAGTGACGGCGCATAACCGCATCGAGGACCGGATGTATGACGAGGAGTTCGACTATGTCGTCGTGGCATCAGGTCACTTCTCGACGCCGAACGTTCCCTATTTCGAGGGCGTGAAGACGTCCAACGGCCGCGTGCTGCATGCCCACGACTTCCGCGACGCGCTGGAGTTCAAGGGCAAGGACATCCTGCTCGTCGGCCGCAGCTATTCGGCCGAGGACATCGGCTCGCAATGCTGGAAATACGGCGCGAAATCCGTGACGACGAGCTATCGCTCGAAGCCGATGGGCTTCAAATGGCCGGAGAATTTCGAAGAGCGGCCGCTGCTGACCAAGCTCGAAAACCGCACGGCGCATTTCCTCGACGGCTCGACCAAGGAGGTCGATGCGGTAATCCTCTGCACCGGCTACCAGCACCATTTCCCCTTCCTGCCTGACGATCTCCGGCTGAAGACCGCCAACCGCCTCTGGGCTGACAGCCTCTACAAGGGTGTGATCTTCGACAAGAACCCGCAGCTTTTCTATATCGGCATGCAGGACCAGTTCTACACCTTCAACATGTTCGACGTTCAGGCCTGGTGGGCGCGCGACGTGATGATGGGCGGCATCACCCTGCCGCCGGAAGAGGAGTTGAAGGCCAATTTCGACATGTGGCGCGCCCGCGAGGAAACGCTCGAGGATGCCGAGCAGATGATCTGGTATCAGGGCGACTATGTGAAGGAACTGCTTGCCGAAACCGATTATCCGAGCTTCGACATCGAGGGGACCAACCAGACCTTCATGGAGTGGGAACACCACAAGGCCCACAACATCATGGGCTTCCGCGACCATGCCTACCGATCGCTGATGACCGGCAACATGTCGCCGACGCACCACACGCCCTGGGTCGAGGCGCTCGACGATTCCATGGAGGAATATCTGCGTAACTGATGAGGCGGGCCTGCATTGCCGGAGGAGGTGTTCGTGCACGCTCCTCCGGAAACGAGACGACATAAATCCATCTGCAACTCTTCTTTTCGGATGTCGCCTTCATGGATTTTCAAACAAGCATTCTCGGGCGCATGAGCGGTTTTCTCTATCGCTGCCGTGCCGATGAAAACTACACGATGCTTGAGATGACCAACGGCATCGAGCGCATCTTCGGTTATCCCGTCGACGAAATCATCGGCAACCGCACGCGGACCTTCACCTCGATCATGTACGAGGAAGACGTGCCTCTGATGGACGAGATCGTCGGGCGGGCGCTGGAGAGGCGCACAGACTGGACGATGGAATATCGCATCCGTCACGCCATGGGCCATCTCATCTGGGTGACCGAGACGGGCGGCGGCATCTGGGACGAGAAGGGCGAGCTTCTCTATCTCGAAGGCAGCATCATCAACATCGAATCACTCTACCAGCGAATCGATGACCAGACCGCCGACATGCGCGTCACCGCGTCGAAGACCAATGAGATCCTGCAATCGTTGCGTTACCTCAAGCTGCTCGCCGTCAATGCCGGTATCGAGGCCGCCCGCGCCGGCACGGCCGGGTCGGGCTTTGCGGTGCTTGCCGCCGAGATGCGCGCGCTCGCCAACTCCTCGGAAGAGGCCGCACGCGCCATTTCCAACGCACAACGCAAGGCGGAAGGCTGAGCTTTTCCCAGGCAGCGGCGGATTTGCGGCTCACGTTCAAAGCCGCATTATTAACCGTTCGGCGCCTCCGCAGATTACAACGCTTTTCCAATGGCTTGCGGTAATCCCGCGCTTGACGAATCTCAAATGATTGCGGGTAATATTAAGGCTGCGTTAACTTTTTGTTAACTATAGCAGCGGTAGACATGGTCAACGATTTCTTCACATAGATGACCAAAGTGCTAACAGACGCTCGCTCTATCCGCATCAAGGGCCGCTCATTCCTCGCGGTCATGCTGTCCCCGGATCTTCCGATCGATGATTGGTTGATCAGGCTGGACGATCTGGCCGCGCGTTCGGCCGGCTTCTTCCTGGGACGGCCTGTCGTGCTCGATCTGACGGACCTGCAAATCGACCGGTCGCAGTTGAAGGACCTGATCGCCGAACTTGCCAAGCGCAATGTCAGCATCATGGGCATCGAGGGCGCGCGGCCTTCGATCCTCGGATCCGGCATGCCGCCGGCACTCAAAGGCGGTCGTTCGGTTTCCGACATCGAGGTTCAGGCAAAGGAGCCTGCCGATCCGCCCGGCAAACAGGCAGTGGCGGAGACCCGCCCGGCCATGCAATCGATCGTCATCAGGGAGCCGGTGCGCTCGGGGCAATCGGTGATCTTTCCGGAAGGCGACGTCACCGTCATCGGATCGGTCGCCTCCGGTGCCGAGGTCATCGCCGGCGGGTCCGTCCATATCTATGGCGCCTTGCGTGGCCGAGCCATGGCGGGATCCATCGGAAACGCATCGGCGCGGATCTTTTGCCGCAAGCTCGAGGCCGAGCTGGTTGCAATCGACGGCATCTACAAAATGGCGGAAGACATGGCCCCCAATCTTCGCGGACAGGCTGTTCAGCTCTGGCTCGAAGACGACGCGATCATGGCGGAAAAACTGATCTGACGACAGCGCCGCGCGTCTCTTCGAGAGCCGCAAAGGACGCTTTAACACCTTGAATTACTGGGGCCACGGCAAAGGAGAGACAATGATGGGGAAAGTGATCGTCGTCACGTCAGGCAAGGGCGGGGTTGGCAAGACAACCTCGACCGCCGCATTGGGAGCGGCGCTGGCGCAACGCAATGAAAAAGTCGTCGTCGTCGATTTCGACGTCGGCCTGCGCAATCTCGACCTCGTCATGGGCGCCGAGCGCAGGGTGGTCTACGACCTGATCAATGTCATCCAGGGCGACGCCAAGCTTACCCAGGCGCTGATCCGCGACAAGCGGCTGGAAACGCTGTTCCTGCTGCCGGCCTCGCAGACGCGCGACAAGGACAATCTGACGGCCGAGGGCGTCGAGCGCGTCATCAACGACCTGAAGCGCTATTTCGACTGGATCATCTGCGACAGCCCCGCCGGGATCGAGCGCGGCGCAACGCTTGCCATGCGCCACGCCGATGTTGCCGTGGTCGTCACCAATCCCGAGGTCTCGTCGGTGCGCGATTCCGATCGCATCATCGGCCTGCTGGATGCCAAGACCGCCAAGGCCGAACGCGGCGAGCGGATGGAAAAGCACCTGCTGCTCACCCGCTACGACGCCAACCGCGCCGAACGCGGCGACATGCTCAAGGTCGACGACGTCCTGGAAATCCTGTCCATCCCGCTGCTCGGCATCATACCCGAAAGCATGGATGTTCTGCGGGCATCCAACATCGGTGCGCCGGTCACGCTGGCAGACAGCCGCAGCGCGGCTGCGATGGCCTATTTCGACGCTGCTCGCCGGCTCGCCGGCGAGACGGTGCCGATCGCCATCCCAGAGGAAAAGAGAAATATTTTCGGAAAGATCTTCGGACGGAGGGCGGCATGAATATTTTCCGTCTTTTCAACAAACAGAGAACCGCACCGGCCGCCCGCGAACGGCTGCAGGTCCTTCTCGCCCATGAACGTTCCTCGGCGGGGTCGGACCTGGTCACCCTGCTGCGCGAGGAAATCCTGGCGGTGATCGCAAAGCATGTACAACTCGACCACGACAAGGTGCAGGTGACGATCGATCGCAACGAGTACGTCTCGACCCTTGAGATCGACGTCGAAATCCCGCTGAATGCGGCCGTGCAGGCCGCTTGAAAGAGAGCGCTGCCTGTTGCGACAACAGGCGGCGCTGACGATCAGGACTTCCTGGCTTTGCGATTGGCGTAACGCAGGTCGCGTTCGGCCTTTCGGGCGGCTTCGTCGGCAATCACGCGGGCGCTCCGGTCTCTGTCAGCTGCTTCGCGCGCGTCGGCATCGGCGCGTGCTGCGGCCTCGGCGGCAGCCTGACGTTCGGCCTCGGCGGCCTGAGCCCGCTCCAGCTCCTCGAGCTTGACCCGTTCTCGCTGAGCGCGACGTTCTTCCCTGGCCGCGGCAATGGCTTGACGCTCCGCCTGCTTTGCCAGCCTTGTGGGTTCGGCTGAATCCTTGGCGCTGCGATACGCATTGAGGAGAGCCGCCTTGGCTTCGGCAGCGGCGCTGCGGCGATCGGAAAGCTCGTTGTTTCTGGCGTTTTTCAAATCTGTTTCCTGACTGTTTGACTTCGACCCGAGAGCATGATGTCGAAAAGCGTGGGCGGTTTTCGGACCACATCATGCTCTACTCTTTAATTAGAACAGATTCAGTGTCTAGGCCGATCCGGCCTAAAATCATCCTGTTCCAAGGCGCCGCGCGCCATCAGACGCGCGAAGGACGCTGTATTACGTTGAACCGCCGCATGCTTTATCCTGAAATCGAATCCGATTTAGGGAATTATGCAGTAGGTCAGATTTTCTTTTTTCGCTTCGCGCCGGGAGCAGTAACCCCTGTCAAGCGATCCTGCAATTCCTTGGCTTCACGCGCTTCGCGTAACCGCAAGGTTTTTTCCTCGCGGGCACGTACGGTCGAATCGATCTCTTCGACCGCGCGGCTTCGCGCCAGGAATTGCGATTGCGCGTTTCCGAAGGCAATCTCCGCCTGCTTGCGTGATTTGCTGTGTGACTCTGTCATATTAATCCCGGATTTGTGAGCCCGCTTGGCGAAAGCAGCAAAAAGGCCAGGCAACTTGCCTGACCTTGATAGTATCATACTTTCGACAGTGCCGGTACATCCGCGGTCAAAGGAAAGCAGATTTCAGTTTAAGCAGCTTGGAGATTGCAAGCGGACATTTTGCCCGACTTGTTATCGCGCTCAAGCTCGTAGCCGATCTTCTGGCCTTCGACGATTTCGCGCATGCCAGCGCGTTCGACGGCAGAGATGTGGACGAAGGCGTCAGCGCCGCCGTCATCAGGCTGAATGAAGCCGAAGCCCTTGGTGGAATTGAACCATTTAACTGTGCCAGTGGTCATAACAAACCCTTTCATAGCAATTGAACGACCGCACGTGCGGAAGCACGACGGATGATGATCTCGATTTTGAAGAGGGAAGTTCGTCCAGGGCACGTTGCCAGCGTGCGATAACAAAAGTCAAACAAGCAATATCGACCACCGAGATATAATCATCAAAGCCGGATATGTCAACTTTTAGTTTTTTTGACTCGCCAATTCGCCATTAGATTGCATCTCGCTGATCGTGCGCGTCGCGGCAATATCAACTGCCGATCGCCGTCTCCCGACCTCGAAAGCAGGCACTACGAGCGCGGCCGCGTCTTCTGCGGGTCGTAGTGCGAAAGCGGCACGATCGTCGCCGGCAGGCGCTTCTGGTGGCCGTCGAGCTTGCCGATCTCGACCTCGGTACCGGGGCCCGCATGCATCACGTCGATGCGGGCGAGCGCGATCGTCTTGCCGAGGATCGGCGAGCGGGTGGCGCTGGTGATAACGCCCACCTGGCCCCGGCCGATATGGATGCAATCGCCATGGCCGACGGCCTCGTTGGCCTTGATGTCGAGGCCGACGAGCAGATGGCGCGGATGCTCCTTGCGCCGGATCAGCGCCTCGCGGCCGATGAATTCGTCCTGCTTGGATTTCAGCGGCACGGTGAAGCCGATCCCGGCCTCGAACGGGTCGGTCTGGTCGGTGAATTCATGATGGGCAAAGATCAGGCCCGCCTCGATGCGAACCATATCGAGCGCCTCCAGCCCCATCGGCTTCAACCCGTGCGGCTGGCCCGCCTCCCAGACGGCGTCGAACACCGTCAGCGCATCCTTCGGATGACAGAAGATCTCGTAGCCGAGTTCGCCGGTGTAACCCGTGCGCGAGACGACGATCGGAGCACCCTCGAAGCCGCCGATGCGGCCGACGGTGAAGCGGAACCATTCGAGCTCGCCGATATCAGGCTGGCGCGGCGGCGTCCAGATGATCTCCTTGAGGATATCGCGGCTTTTCGGCCCCTGCAGGGCGATATTGTGCATCTGATCGGTCGAAGAGCGGACCCAGGCCTTGAAGCCCTTTTTCTCCGCCTGCTGACGCAACCAGATGCCGCTGAAATCATCGCCGCCGATCCAGCGGAAGTTCTTGTCACCGAGCCGGAACAGCGTGCCATCGTCGATCATGCCGCCGTTTTCGCAGCACATGGCGGAATAGACGACCTGGCCGGTCGACAGTTTGCGCACGTCGCGCGTCAGGCAATATTGCAGCAGCTCCTCGGCATCCGGCCCCGTCACCTCGAATTTCCGCAACGGCGAGAGGTCGATGACGGCGGCGCGCTCGCGGCAGGCCCAGTATTCCTCGACCGGCCCTTCGCTGGAAAAGCGGTTCGGCAGCCAGAAGCCGCGATATTCGGTGTAGTCCCGCGTCAAGGCGGAGAGGCGGGGATGGAAGGCGGTTTCGCGCGTCAGTTCGGCGTCTGCATCTGGGGTCATGCGATAGGCCATCGCTCGTGAGAATTTCTCTTTTCCGGAAAAGGTGCGGACGTGGATATCCGTCGGATCCCAACCGTTCGCAGCGTCGATATCGTCAGGGCAGGACGAGGAGACACAGACGAGATCGGTCAGCGCCCGCATCAGCACGTAATCGCCCGGACGCGACCAGGGCTCGTCGAGATAGAGCTGGTTGTTGTGGTCGATATTGGTGTTGTAGAAATAGTTCAGCGCTTCCCAGCCCTTGCGGCCGGCAATGCCGTAGGGCGCCAGCGCAGCGTTGAAATTATCCGTGCAGTTGACGTGGCCGGGATAACCCATGTCGTCGTAATAGCGCGAATTGCAGGCGGTCGCGAAAGCGTCGTGACGCCCGACCGTATCCTGGACGATTTCGACCAGCGGCTCGAAGTCGCGGTCGAAGGCCTTGGAGGGGAGACCCGGCATCGGATAGCTGCGGCTGAGCAACGTGCGGGTGACGGTGGAATCGAGCGCGAGGTCGAGACCCTTGTCGACCTTGCGGGCGGCAAAGGCCTGGAAATCGGTGCACTGGCGCCCATAGACGTCGATGATCTGGATGAATTCGCCGGCACGCACGAAATAGGCCGCGGCGGTCGCCGCCCGGATGCGGATATCCTCGACCGGATCGGCCGCCGGTTCCGGCAGGGCGGAGGCATAATCGCGGATCAGCAGGCTGCGCTGGATCCTGATCTCGATCGGCGTCGCCGTATCCTGCGCCTCCGGCGACATGGCGCTGGCGGGTGCTGCGACGATCAGCAGGCCCTTCATGGAAATCCTAAATTCCGCCCGGCTGCCAGGCGTCGATCCCGCCCCAAAAATGCAGAGCGCGCCGGCCGCTGCCAGATCGGCGCCGCGACGCTGAAGTGCTGCACGCGTACGGGCAGCGCTCTCATCTTCTGCTTGAAGAATGGCCTTCAAACCCTCGGCAGAATTACTGAAATCCGTTCCGAGACCGGCGGCCAGGAAGCGCCCTTTCTCGTCGAGAAAGGAGATCTCGCAGAGCTGACCGCCCTCGCTGTCGATGACACTGACGCGATCGCCCGGCTCGACGCGCATAACGACCGATCCGCCGCCCTTTGCCCTATAGCGCTCCGTTCCCTCCGGCAGGATGGGAATGCCGGGATAATGCACGAGGCTCGGAGCGGCCAGCCGTAGGCCTGTCATAGCAGGATGAAGTTCTCGCATACTGCCCTCATGGGAGGATCGGGCGTCCTCGGACACCCACCCATGCAGGTTACAAAATGCCCCGGGAAAGTAAAGTGATGTTGACTAAAAAGAAAATATCTTCACTATGTATAAAGAGTTGAGACTCGGGAATCCGTCGGGAACACGGATCGCCAAAATCATCCGGGCGGGCTTGAGACTGTCAGGGAGACACGTTCAGGGAGACGTACAAAGATACGTCCGGAACAAATAGAATGGGGAATTTCACCGATGACAGACGTTGTGGAGGCCGGGATTGCATCCGGCACCGAAGGTAAGCTTGTACGCGCGCTCGACTGGAAAGGCGCATTCTGGGTGGCTGCGGGCGTGCCGCCGCTCGTTCTTTTCTCCATTGGCGGCATCGCAGGCACGACGGGCAAGCTCGCCTTCGTCGTCTGGATCATCTCGATGGTGATGGGTTTCCTGCAATCCTTCACCTATGCCGAAATCGCCGGCATGTTCGCCAACAAATCCGGCGGCGCCTCGGTCTATGGCGCCACCGCCTGGCTGCGTTACTCGAAATTCATCGCGCCGCTCTCCGTCTGGTGCAACTGGTTTGCCTGGTCGCCGGTGCTGTCGCTCGGCTGCGCCATCGCCGCCGGTTACATCCTCAACGCATTCTATCCGATTCCGGCGGCGGATTCGCAAATGGTCCTCGACTGGATCTCAGCGCATGCCGCTTCCATCACGGCCGACAGTTCCCGCGTCGCCGAATATATCGCAGCCCATGCCGGCACCACGCCGGATGACGCCGTCAAGGCATTGCTCGGCGCCGATGGCGTCGCCGCCCTGACGCCGGCGATCCGCAGCTGGTCGCTCTTCAGCTTCAACATCCCCTTCCTTGCCACCGCCAATATCAATGCCACCTTCTTCATCGGCGGCATCCTGATGCTGATCATCTTCGCGATCCAGCATCGTGGCATTTCGGAAACGGCAAGCGTGCAGAAGTGGCTGGCCATCATCGTGCTGGTGCCGCTGCTCATCATCGGCCTTTACCCGATCGTCAGCGGCCAGATCCTTGCCACCAACGTCACCGGCCTCGTGCCGCCGACAGCCGCCTATGCCGCCGCCGACGGCACCTGGAGCAACGGCGGCTGGACGCTCTTCCTCGGCGGCCTCTATATCGCCGCCTGGTCGACCTACGGCTTCGAGACGGCGGTCTGCTACACCCGCGAACTCAAGAACCCGAAGACCGACACCTTCAAGGCGATCTTCTATTCCGGCCTTGCCTGCTGCCTGTTCTTCTTCCTCGTGCCCTTCGCCTTTCAGGGCGTTCTCGGCCATGCAGGCATGCTGGCCCCCGGCATCGTCGATGGTACGGGTGTTGCCGAAGCGCTCGGCGGCCTGATCGGCGCCGGCCGGATCGTCACCCAGTTGCTCGTCGTATTGATGATCATGGCGCTTTTCCTCGCCATCATGACGGCGATGGCCGGCTCCTCGCGCACGCTCTACCAGGGTTCGAAAGACGGCTGGCTGCCGAAATATCTCGACCACGTCAACGAACACGGCGCGCCGACCAGGGCGATGTGGACCGATTTCGCCTTCAATCTCTTCCTGCTGGCGATCGCCTCGGATGTCGGCGGCTACTTCTTCGTGCTCGCCGTCTCGAATGTCGGCTACATCATCTTCAACTTCCTGAACCTCAATTCCGGCTGGATCCACCGGATGGATTCCGGCCATATCGAACGCCCCTGGAAGGCGCCGACCTGGCTGATCGGCCTCAACACCGTGCTGGCCTTCGTCAATGCGCTCTTCCTCGGCGCCGGTGCCAAGGTCTGGGGTTATTCCAATGCGCTCTGGGTCGGCTTCATCTTCGCCGCCCTGATCCTGCCGGTCTTCGCCTATCGCCACTATGTGCGCGACGGCGGCAAATTCCCGGCCGGCGCGATGGAGGATCTTGGCCTCGTCGGCCAGGATCTCGGCGTCAAGAAAGCCGGCATGCTGCCCTATCTCGCACTCGCCGGCGGCCTGGCGATCGTCCTGATCGCCAACGTCATCTTCCAGCTTCCGGCCTAAAATCGCCTCCCAAGCAGAAAGGCCGAAAAGCCGCCATGGAAACATGGCGGCTTTTTCATTGGTGGCTGCAGAGCGGGCGAGACGACTCATCCGGTTGCAGACGGAAGGCTCAGCGGCCGCCCTCGATCTTGCGATGGCGCTGGTTGATGCCGCCCTTGCCGTAAGGGTAGTCGAACGGCTGGGGCGCACTCACCTCGTTCAGTTTGGCCATCTCGTCGTCGGAGAGTTTGAGCTTCATGGCGCCCAAATTGTCGGCGAGCTGTTCCGGCGTGCGGGCGCCGAGGATGACGGAGGTGATCGCCGGCTGCGCCGCCGTCCAGGCCAGCGCCACCTGCGCCATGCTGACGCCGTGCGCCTTGGCGATTTCCTCGACGACAGCGATGATCGCCCAGGTTCTCTCCATCGCATTGCGCGGCGCATAGGATTCGCCGCCGCGATTGGGGTTTTCGCCGAGGCGGGTGGCGCCCGTCGGCATCTCGTCGCGCTTGTATTTGCCGGTCAGCCAGCCGCCGCCGAGCGGCGACCATGGCAACAGACCCATGCCGGCATCCTGGCAGGCCGCGACAATCTCGAGCTCGATGTCGCGCACCAGCAGGTTATATTGCGGCTGCAGCGTCACCGGACGCGTATAACCCCGCGCCTTGGCGATCTCCGAGGCCTTGGCGATGTGCCAGCCGACATAGTTGGAGAAGCCGTAATAGCCGATCTTGCCGGAGGAAACCGCATCGTCGAGGAAGCGCAGCGTTTCCTCGATCGGCGTCAACGCGTCCCAGGCGTGCATCTGGTAGAGGTCGATCTGCTCGAGGCCGAGGCGGCGGAGCGAATCGTCGAGCGCCTGGCTAAGATGCCGGCGCGACAGGCCGATATCATTGGGGCCGTTGCCCATCGGAAAGCGTCCCTTGGTGGCGACGATCGCCTGGCGGGCTTCGGTCGGGCGCGCCTTCAGCCAGCGTCCGATGATCTCTTCCGACTTGCCGGCGCTGTAGACATCGGCGGTATCGATGAAATTGCCGCCCCAGGCGAAATAATCGTCGAGCAGCTTGTGCGAGGCGGCCTCGTCGGCCTCCGCGCCAAAGGTCATGGTGCCGAGGCAATAGGCGGTGACGACGGTCCCGCTGGGACCGAGCTTGCGATAATCCATTTCTTCCTCCTCATGCGGATACCCGCAGCCGACGTGCAAACGTCGGGGTAGAAGCCGGGGCTCCTGCAATCAATGACAATGACAATATTGTGCTTGAGGCGGCCGCTTGCCGCCGGATGACGTATAGCGCCCTGGGCTGGGAGCACAGGGGCGAGGGAGAGCATAACCAATCCCGCACGCTCTACCAAGTGAGAAAAAAATATTCCTGCCTGCCGCGGCAGCCGGCGAAGGCCCGGACTTCACGAAAACGAACCGGCGATCCGATCGGCTGCAGCGACGCCGGTCTCGTAGGCGCCGTGCGCCGTCGAATAGCGCGACGTCGAGCAGGCTTCGCCGGCAAAGAAGATCCGCTCGTCATGCGGCGCGGCGAGACGGCCGCGTTGATCGGAGGCGCCGGGTTCGGCGTAGGAATAGGAGCCGCCGATATGGCGCGCTGCGGCCCAGGCCGACATTGCGGCCACCGACAATTCCTTGCGGATGTCCGCGCCGAAATGTGCCGCCAGTTCATCGCCAGCGAAGGAGAAGGCAGCCTCTCTGCCTTGCCCCTCCAGATCATGCGCGAGGTCGCCGGCGAAATAGGCCTCGACGACAGGCGCGCCGAACGGCCGGAGCTGATAGGTGCCGGTCGCACCGCGACGGGTAGAGCCCAACATATGCGTGTCCGCCGGCAGCGCCTCCCGACTTGCGAGCCTCAAGAAGAGCTTGTCGGCGAGCCCCAGCGGTAATTGGGCCGCTGCCTCGAGCTTGTCAGGCAAAGGCGGGTCGAAGGCGATCTTGCCGGCCGCAAGCACATTCGTCGAAACCGTCACCAGCACCGCGCAGGCACTGAGCACACCCTGGTTCGTCTCGATGCCGATACGGCCGGCATGACGATGGTCGATGCGCGTCACCTCCGTGCCGAGCTTTGCTCGAACCGGCTTGCCATAGAGCGAGACCAGCGTTCCATAGCCCTCGCGCACCCGCCAGTCAGGGCCAGGGCCGGGATCATATCTGTTGTAATCGACGACCGACGACCGCTCCAGTTCGGCGCCGGTGATGTAGGTGCCGATCGCCCGGATCTGGCCGTTCCAGGGATTGCCCGGCTCGAGCATATCGGCCATGGCTGCGTCATTCCCCGCGTGGCTCTCAAGGCGCTCGAAATAGGCGCCGATCGCCTGCCTTGCGGCACGCGCCGCCGCGTCATCCCGCTGAAGCCGCCGTCCGCCATCGTTCCAGGGTGCAGGTGTGCGGTCGACCGTCAATCCGACCTCGCCGGCGATCGCAGTCCAGGCATTGGTCCGCGCGCCATGCAGCCAGCCGCAGCCGAGATCGAGCCCGATATCGGCGGCTTCAGGCAGGCTGGCCGTCCAGGCGCGACCGCCGAGACGATCGCCGGCTTCAAGCAGGAGGATGGAGAGATCCGGGCGGATTGCCTGCAGGCGGCGGGCGGCGGCGATGCCGGCGGCACCCGCGCCGATAATGACGACATCCTCTTCGGCGCCCTTGCTGTTGTCACCCGGCATGTATTTTCCTTCGGTCGTCCGACGGTTAAAGTGGAAAGGGTCGTCTCAAGCAAGCCCGCTTCGCTATTGCAGCTGTTCCAGCAGCCGCCGGAGTGCTGTCCGCAGATCGTCCATCTGCTGCCGGCTGGTCAAGGCCGCCCAGCTTTCATCGACGCGCCGGCCCGCCGCCATCGCTATCGGCCTGACCCCCTGGCCTTTTTCCGTTAGAAACACCAGCCGGCCGCGCCGGTCGTTCGGATCGGGCCGGCGCTCGACATAACCCAGGCGCTCGAGTTCTTCCACGGCCTGCGTCATCGTCTGCTTGCGAACACGGGCGAGCTTGGTCAGCTCGCTGACCTGGATGCCCTCCGGCCGCGCGAAAGTGAAGACGTTGGCGTGCGGCGGGCGGATATCGCCGTAGCCGGCCTCATCGAGTGCCGCTTCGACGGCCTGTGTCCAATGCTGATGGACCAGACGCAACAACAGGCCAAGGGAAGAAGACGGCATGAAACCCCGCACAGAAATATAGACAGTTGCCTGTCTATATGATAGATCGACAGTCGCCTGCCTATATAGCACGAAAGCGTGGAGCTCCATATGCCGACCATCGATATCCTCACCTCGTTCATCTCCTACGAGGAACTGGGGGAGGGCGACCCGATCGTCTTCCTTCACGGCAATCCCACCTCATCGCATCTCTGGCGGAACATCATGCCCGGCATCGGCCCCGGCCGCTGCCTGGCGCCCGATCTCATCGGCATGGGACGCTCCGGCAAACCCGATATCGGCTATCGCTATGGCGATCACATCGCCTATCTCGACGCCTGGTTCGATGCGCTTGGCCTCGACGGCGTCGTGCTCGTCGGCCACGACTGGGGCGGCGCGCTGGCATTCGACTGGGCCTCGCGCCACGCCGAGCGAGTGCGCGGCATCGCCTTCATGGAAACCATCCTGCGGCCGATGAGCTGGGAGGATCTGCCAGACGGCGGAAAGGCGCGTTATGAACTGTTACGGGGTGCCGGAACCGGCGAGGCCAAGGTCCTCGACGAAAATTTCTTCATCGAACAGGCCTTGCGCGCGACCACGCTGAAAGGGCTCAGCGACGCCGACTGGAATGTCTATCGCGCACCCTATCCGGACCGCGACAGCCGCCGCCCATTGCTGGAATGGCCGCGCGCCATGCCGATCAACGGCGAGCCAGCCGATGTGGTCGCCAGGATCGAGGCCTATGACCGGTGGCTTTCCGCCAGTCCTGAGGTTCCCAAGCTGCTGCTGACCTTCGAAGGGCCCTCTGAGACGCTGTTGATCGGCAGCGAGATGATTTCGTGGTGCCGCGACAACATCGCGGGCCTGGAGATCAGGGGGTGCGGGCCGGCACGCCATATCGCACCCGAGGACCAGCCCGAGGCGATTGCCGCCGCAATCAAAAGCTGGATCGACAGGAGGGGGCTGAGAGCCGCGCAGCGGAAGGTCGCGTTTCAGGCATGAAGATCTGCGTCTGCGTTACCGTGGCTGCGTCATGACAGACTGTTGCAATGTTGAGCCGGTTCATAGGTGGGATCAATCAGCCACCGTGAAGGTCCCATGCCACGTTTCGATCGCCGACGCTTTCTTCTCGCCTGGCTTCGCGCACCGCTGCGCATCGCCTCGATCACACCATCAGGCCCCCGCCTTGCGGGCCTGCTGACCAAGGAAATTTCTACGCTGACCGGGCCGGTTCTCGAACTCGGCCCGGGCACCGGCGTTTTCACCGCAGCCCTTTTGGAACGCGGCATTGCAGAGCGCGATCTGACGTTGGTCGAATACGAGCGGGATTTCGCCACGCTGCTTCAAGATCGCTTTCCCGACGCCAGGGTGCTGCATCTGGACGTGCGGCAGATCTGGAAGACGGCGCTTTCCAGAAGTTTCTTCGGTGGTGTCGTCAGCGGGCTTCCGCTTCTTGCCATGCGGCCGGACGATGTGCGGGCGCTGCTCGATGGCTGCTTTTCCAACCTCAGACCGCACGGCGCCTTCTATCAGTTCACCTACGGGCCGAAATGCCCGGTGCCCGTCGAAATCCTCGACTCCCTCGGCCTTGTCGCCACGAGGGTCGGCTGGACGTTGCGCAATATCCCGCCGGCCGCGGTCTATCGCATCAGCCTCAGGTACCAGCCCATGATATTGATCGAGCAGCGCCGCGCGTGATGACGGATACGATCCTTTGCTACGAGGCGGCGATCCGGCATTCGATGCGCGACAGGCATCGCAGACTTGCTCGAGGGTGATATGGTTTCCACCTACGGTCCGACGGCCCCGACAGGCCCCCGATGGGCCCCCGATAGGAATGTGAGATGCGCATATTACTGATCGAGGATGAACCTCAAATGGCCGTGGCGCTCCGAGGGGCGCTCACTAGGCACGACATGGTGATGGACCACGTCTCGACCCTATATGACGCCGAACTGGTGATCGGCGACGGCGCTTACGACGCCGTCCTCCTGGATCGGCAACTGCCCGACGGCGACGGCCTCGAACTCATTCCGAAGATCCGCAAAAGGGGGCTGACGCTGCCAATCATCGTCATCACCGCCAGGGGAGAGGTTCCAGACAGGATCACCGGCCTTGAGACCGGCGCCGACGATTACCTTGCCAAGCCCTTCGTCTTCGACGAACTTCTGGCGCGGCTGCGTGCCGTGATGCGCCGCTCCGAAACCTTGCGCCCGGCGCTGATCTCGATCGGCCGGCTTTCGTTCGATCCGACCTATTGCGACATCATCGTCTCCGGCCTGCGTCTGGAAATGCCGCGCCGGGAGGCGCTGGTGCTCGAATGCCTCATGCGCCGTGCCGGTCGCATGGTGCCGCGACCGGCCTTGATGGAAGCAGTCTTCGGCTTCGACGACGAGATCCAGTCGAACGCGCTCGATTCTCATATATCGCGGCTGCGGCGCAAGCTGGCAGCATCGCAGGCAGGCGTGGTCATCAACGTTATCCGGGGCGTGGGTTATCTCCTGCGTGAAGCATCATGAGCAAACGATGCTCCTATTCGCTGCGCAAGCGCCTGTTTTGGCGGCTTCTTGCCGTGCAATCGGTCGTGCTCATCCTGGTGATGATCGTGCTGATTTCGGTTGGCAAGATATCCGAATTTAGATCGACGGAGGGCACGATCGAGATCCTGCGCCAGGCCGTCTTCCGCCAGCCCACTGGAGAATTGAGCCTGAGGGAGACCGAGGATCTGCGACAGCTGCGCAAGGAGGCGCCCGATCTCTGGTACACTGTTCGCGACATGCAGGGACATGTTTGGACCGAAGGCCGGATCCCGGAAGAATATGCCACAATCGGCAACACACTCGATCATGTCGGCCAAGCCAAGTTCGGCTTGAATCTCGGCGACCACGATCGTCAGGCTGCGCTGATGAAGTGGGTAGCGACGGATTGGGGACAGGTGCAGTTTCTGACGGGCACCGACGGCCCCAACTCCTCCACCTTCATCCTGCTCAAGCTTTCGCTGGTCCTTGCGAAAATTGTCATTCCCATCGTCGCGGTTATGGCGTTGGGTGCGTTGATCGCGACGCCGCTCGTCGTGCGAAGGTCGCTGGTCGGGATCGATCAGGCCGCGCTCCAGGCCGATACGATCGATATCGACCAGCGCGGCGGCCGGCTGTCTGAAACCGATACTCCGGAAGAGATCGCGCCGCTGGTGCACGCCGTCAACCGCGCGCTCGGCCGTCTCGACGAGGGTTATGAGCGGCAGGAACGGTTTCTGACCGACGCCGCCCATGAGCTGCGCACGCCGATCGCCATTCTGAATACGAGAATTGGATCCCTGCCGCACAGTTCGATCAAGACGGATCTCTTGGAAGATGCCGCAAGGCTTGCCGTTCTCACCGAGCAGATGCTCGATCTTCAGCGACTGAAACAGGGCAAGGTCCAGTTCACCAAGGTCGACCTCGGCCAGTTGGCGAGGAAGGTCATCATCGAGATGGCGCCGCTGGCCTTTGCCGCAGGTTATACGGTGCAGTTCGATGTCGATGGCGCCGGCGAGATCGAGGGCGATCCGCTGGCGCTGCAGCGCGCCCTGATGAACATCCTGCAGAATGCGATCAACCACGGCGGCAGGAAAGGTATCATCTCGCTGACCGCCGGCTGCAACTGGATCGAGGTCAGCGACGAGGGACCAGGCATCCCCGCCGATATGCGGGATCGGATATTCGAGCCGTTCTTCAAGCGCCATCACGACGGACGCGGCGCCGGCCTCGGCCTCAATCTCGTTCGCGACATCCTGCGCATGCACGGCGGCGAGGTGACGATCGACAACCGCAGTCCCGGCGCGGTCTGCCGGCTGAGCTTCCCGCCGGACAAGACGGTACGCGTTGATACTCCACCGCATCTGGCGACTGCATAACTCAAGGTGCTACAGCGTTCCTTGCGCCTCGCGAAAAGACCCGCGGCGTTGTCATGCGATGGATTAAATCGCGTCTCCGTGACATAGAGATTCGATGAGCGTGCACAGAGATTCGCAACTCGACATGTTTGCCAAGGCATCGCCCGCGATTGCCAAGGCACGTGGTCCATCGCACCGGCGGCCGTCGCAGCCGGTCGTCCACTCCGATGAAGACATGGCGAGGGCGCTCGAAGAGAGCGGCAACTATCGCATCTTGAGAAAACTGGCCGCCCGGCCGATTGCGTCAGTCCGACGGCCCGGGTTTTCGCGGCTCGGCGTCATTCTCGATACGGAGACCACCGGTCTCAACCACCGCAACGACGAGATCATCGAAATCGGCGCCGTCGCCTTTACCTTCGACGATGACGGCACGATCGGCGATATCGTCGGCATTTACGGCGGCCTGCAACAGCCGTCCCGGCCGATCCCGCCCGAGATCACCCGGCTGACGGGTATCACCGATGCGATGGTCGAAGGACAGCTCATCGATATCCAATCGCTGAGAACTCTGATCGAGCCGGCGGACCTGATCATTGCCCACAATGCCGGTTTCGACCGGCCGTTCTGCGAGGCCTTCTCGAAGATTTTCACCGGCAAGGCCTGGGCATGCTCGGTTTCGGAGATCGACTGGAGCGCCCGCGGCTTCGAGGGCACGAAGCTCGGTTATCTCGTCGGCCAGGCCGGTTATTTTCACGAAGGCCATCGCGCCGTGGACGACTGCCACGCCCTCCTGGAAATCCTCGATCGGAAGCAGCGCGACGGTGAAAGCCCGTTCACCGAGCTTTACCGCGCCAGCCAGCGCTCGCGCATCCGCATCTTTGCCGAACACAGCCCGTTCGAGATGAAGGATCATCTGAAGGCGAGGGGTTACCGCTGGTCGGACGGCAGCGACGGTCGCCTGAAGTCCTGGTGGATCGAAGTCGGTGAAGAGGATCTCGGCGACGAGCTTTCCTATCTGCGCTCGGATATTTACCGATGGGCCGAGGCGGAGCCGCCGATCGTGCGGCTGACGGCCTTCGATCGCTTCAAACTCTGACCGCGAAGCGGTTCGGATTCTGATTGGCTACTCGATATGGCGACCCATGCAAGCGCCGCATAGGTGCACTGTTGCATTGGCGCTGCAATAATCAGATGTCTCATACTATATACAACTCATCGAAGCGAACGAAGCGCCAAGGACTGGCAGCTAAGCTTCGAAAGCCCACGAAAGGGGATCATCATGAACGTAGCACGCTCTTTTAACAACTGGCGCAAGTATCGTCAGACGGTCGCTGAACTGGGTCGTATGTCCGCACGCGAACTGGACGACCTCGGCATCGGCCGCAGCGAAATCCGCAACGTCGCCCGCGCAGCCATCGCCCGCTAACGGCAGCTTAGCCCAAGCATCTTCAAAGACTATGCCAGCGCCTGCTTCCTCCCGAGCGGGCGCTTTGCTTTTGTGCTTCCGGCAGTTGGACCATGAGATCGAGCCTCCCGCTTTTCGCATAACGCATAGCTGCCCTGCAAAGAAGTGCCTATCAACTGAGCAAAAAATAAGTATGATTATTTCTATCGAAGCGATGCACCTCCTCCCGCATCCCTTCGATGTACAGGCGCCCCATCCTCCTCCCAGGGTCGTCTGTGGAATGACAGCACTCCTCCTCCCAGCTGTCGTTCGGTTTTTTACGAAAGCCTGCCGCACCTCCTCCCGCGGCAGGCTTTTTCGTTTTGGCCGATAGCACCGCTGGATCGCGCCAAGAACGGCCGCTTGCGATCATCGCTTGATGATGGCGTCATCATCTCCGGAAATTCTCCTGTCCATTCCCAGATTTTCTCTCGTGCTCTTGCGGGCCTTGCGTCTCCTCAAGCGCGCACCGACAAACCTGTTGACACCAAACTTGTCGTACAACTATGTAACCGGATGGATACCGCCGCGGCGGAACAGGCCGGATAAGATCGGCTCCCGCAATAGCGACGACCCGTAGCGACAATGAAGCGGAAGGAAAATTGACATGCAGATCGACGTGAGGCACGCCTCCCATCCCGGGGCCGTGCGTGATTTCGACACGGAGACGCTGCGGCGTCACTTTCTGGTGGAAACCGTCTTCGCGAGCGGCGAGATCCGGCTCACATATTCGCATTACGACCGGATGGTCATCGGTGGCGCGACGCCGCTCGCCCCCGGGCTGACGCTGACGGCGCCGACGGCGATCGGACAGGAAACCTTCCTTGCCGAGCGTGAACTCGGCGCCCTGAACATCGGTGGTGCCGGCCGCATCATCGTCGACGGCACGAACTACGATCTTGCCAAATATGATTGCCTCTATGTCGGCAAGGGTGCCAAGGACATCAGGTTCGAGAGCGCGGATGCGGCCAATCCGGCAAAGTTCTATCTGGTCTCGACGCCAGCGCATCAAACGCACCCGACCGTGTTGCTCACCCGCGAAAAGGCCCGTCACCTGACGCCGGGCGAAGCCGCAACGGCCAACAAGCGGTCCATCTATCAGTTCATCCATCCGGACGTTTGCCAGTCCTGCCAACTCACGCTGGGCTTCACCATGATCGAGCCGGGCAGCGTCTGGAACACCATGCCGGCCCATACGCATGACCGCCGCATGGAAGCCTATCTCTATTTCGATCTGGAAGCGGAGCAGCGTGTCTTCCACTTCATGGGCGAGCCGCAGCAGACCCGGCATATGCTTGTCGCCAACGAACAGGCCGTCATCTCGCCGCCCTGGTCGATCCATTCGGGCGCCGGCACCAAGAACTACAGCTTCATCTGGGCGATGGCCGGCGACAATAAGAGCTTCACCGACATGGACCATATCGCCATTGCGGATCTGAGGTGAACATCGTGGCAAATCCCTTCGACCTTTCCGGCCGGGTTGCTGTCGTCACCGGCGCCAATACAGGGCTCGGCCAGGCCATCGCGGCAGCGTTGGCGCAGGCCGGTGCGTCGATCGTCGCCGTCGGGCGCTCCTCGATGGACGAAACCGAAGCGCTGGTGAAGGAAGCGGGTAGCCGCTTCCATGTCGTCAAGGCCGATCTTGCCAGCATCGAGCCGGTCAAGGGGATCGTCACGGAGACCATCCAGACCTTCGGCGGTCTCGACATCCTCGTCAACAATGCCGGCATCATCCGCCGCGCCGATGCGCTCGACTTCACCGAGGAAGACTGGGACGCGGTGATCGACGTCAACCTGAAGACCGCCTTCTTCCTGTCGCAGGCCGCCGGCCGCCACATGGTCGACAAGGGCAGGGGCAAGATCATCAACATCGCCTCGCTGCTCTCCTTCCAGGGCGGCATCCGGATCCCGTCTTATACTGCCTCGAAAAGCGGCCTCGCCGGACTGACCAAGCTGCTGGCCTGCGAATGGGCCGGCAAGGGCGTCAACGTCAACGCCATCGCCCCCGGTTACTTCGTGACCAACAACACCACGGCGCTGCGCGAGGATGCCGACCGCAATGCCGCCATCCTTGCCCGCATCCCGGCCGGGCGCTGGGGAACGCCGTCCGAACTCGGCGGTGCGGCCGTATTCCTGGCATCGTCGGCATCCGACTACGTGCATGGAACGGTCCTGCCCGTCGATGGCGGTTGGCTGGCGCGCTGATCGGTCCCACCAACCGATCAGGCCTGAAGCATGTCGCGCAAAAGTGTGATGCGGTTTTGCGGTAACGACATGTATAAAAACAAAGACCTAAAGCGCGGGGAGGTAATCTGAAAGATCGCTGCGCGCTTTAGCACCGCTGCCCACCGCATCGGCGTGGATGCGGAATGCGAACAGGAAACGGGGTCGGCGCAGCCGCCTCGACACCAGGATTTCGAAACAGGATGGCAGACAAGGACAACGCGGTCTTCAATACCATTCAGCAGGCGCCGAACCTGCGCAGCAACCTTGCCGATATGTTGACGGCGCAAATCGAGTCCGGTGACCTGAAGCCCGGCCAGCGCCTGCCGACCGAGCAGGCGATCATGACGGCGACCGGCGTCAGCCGGACGATCGTTCGCGAAGCGCTCGCCGCGCTGCGCGCAAAGGGGTTGATCACCACGCGGCAAGGCCTTGGGGCTTTCGTCTCGAATGATCCGACGCCGAGATCCTTCTCGATCATTCCCAACGACCTGCAGTCGATCGGCGAGGTTCTGCGCGTGCTGGAGCTGCGCATGGGGATCGAATACGAAGCCGCCGGTCTTGCCGCGCTGCGGCGCACGCAGGAGGACATCGACCGCATGCAGGACCGTCTCGATGCCCTCGACAAGGCGCTCGAGGAGGGTGGATATGGCGCGCAAGAGGACTACGCCTTCCACAGATCCATCCTGGTCGCAACGCAAAACTCCTATTACGGCCGCCTCTTCGACACGTTCGGCAACATCATGGTGCCGCGGCAATGGGCGCGCTTGGACAAGATGACATCAGCCGAGCGCAAGCGTCATGCGGCGCGCATGCGCAGGGAACACCATGCCATATTCGCGGCGATCCGCGACCGAGACGAGCTTGCTGCGCGCCGCGCCATCCGAAGCCACCTGTCGAAGAGCGCCGCGCGCTTCGAAGAGTTGCGCGACGCTACCGCATAATACCGCAGTGCATGGCGCCCCCGCTTCACACCTCAGGCTTCAACTTCATCAGCCGCCGCCAGGCGGCGTGGTCGGTTTGCAGATCGACAGAAGCGTGGATCGCGGGCAGAAGCGGTTTGCGTTTGCGCCGGCCGAAGCGCCGTTTGAAGCCGAGGATATTTTCGACGAAGCTCCTGGTGTAGAGCCCCGGGCCGCTTGAATAGATCCGCCATCCGCCGTCGACGGCGATCTCTCCCGCCTTGACGCGTTCCCATTCGGCCGTTGCCTGATAGCGGTCATGGAAAGCTGCATCGCTGCTGCTGAAATAGGTATTGCGCTGGCGCAGCGATGCATGCGGCAGCGCTGATGTGACTGAAATCGGATTGACGACGGCGATCGCCTTCCAGAGCTCTTCCGCCTCGGCTTGGAGCGCCAACGTCTCGCAATATCGCAGATGCGCATGCACATACATCAGCCCGATCTCGCGACCGAAGAAGGAGGAGGATTCGGCGCGGCGAAACAGCGTCTCGGGGCCGCCGGCATAGGTCGCGGGCTTCTCTATCAGGCGCACGCCGTCGGGGAAGAGCAGATGCTCTTTAATCAGCTTCATATGATCGCGTCTCTGAGCCGGCGTGAACAGCCCGCCAAGCATCGCCTGCGTCATCGAGATCAGCGAAAAATGCAGGCCGGTGCGCTGGTCGCTCGGGTGCAGCAGCAATTCGACGCCGTCATGGCTGGGATCGAAGATACCGTAGCCGGCAACGACGCCGTCACGCACGAGATGGCGGTTGAAATCCCGGCGCATCGCGGTTGCGATCTTCCTCAAGCCCTTGGCCTTGTCGCCATGGCCGAGGCGGCGCAGGATCGCCGAATAACGGACGATCTGCTCGTAGAGCAGGGCAACGGTCCAGCTGCTGACCATCCAGTCGCGCAGATGCGGATCGGCCGGCTGCAGGGAATCGTTCCAGTCTCCCTCGCCATAGCGGATCAGATGCGTTCCAGGGATGAAAGCTTCGCGAACGGTCTCGAGCAGCTTCTCGACATGGATCGCGATGGTGTCGAGCTCCGGCGCCCTGGCCATCGTCTTTTCGTCGCGCCAGGAGACTTTCTCGTCGAGGATGTCGAGATCGCCGGTGGCTTCGATATAGTCGCAGAGCGCCTTCAACGGCCAGACGACGATATCGCCGTGACTATCGCCTGCCCGGATGTTGGCATAGGGCTCCAGCATGAACCATTGCGGCCAGTCACCTTTTTCCAGATATTGTTCGCTGAAGACGGTCTTCAGCACCTCCTTGGCTTCGCGGTCATGCTCGTAGGCGAGCAGGAATTCGATCGGCCCCTGGCATGCGTCGCGTGTGCCCCAGGCGGCACCCGTATATTGCTCGAGGCCGTGTGGTACGCTCAGATGCACGATCGCATCGTGCGCCAGCCACGGCAGGAGGGTCGTCTGCGCGGCAAGGTCGGGCGCCGTGCTGGCGATCGTCAGGCCGCGCACGGCGTTCCGCCAGAATGTCGATGCCGGCGCAAGCATGGCTTCATCGGTGACGCCGGCCTCATAACGCTGCGCCAGTCGCTCGGCTTCCGCCGCATCGGTCATCGAGCCGACGACGGCGAAAGAGAGCGCCTGCGTCATCAGGGATCGGAGCGCCACAAAGGCACCGTTGCGTGTTACCCCATCACTGTAGAGCAGTTCGTCGCCGCCGATTTCTTCGATGGCATCGGGCGTCGAACTCACCAGCCAATAGCCGGCATCGGGATAACGCTCGCCCCAGAGCCAGGCCGGGTCCGGTCGGAAAAGAATGCGTTTGCCCGACGGATAGAGTTCGATCTGCCCGCCCACGTCATATTCGCGCTCGCCGAGCACGACATGACCAAACACCAGGAAGCGGCACGGCTTGCCCTCGACAGAGACGGTCCACTGCATCGCCGCATCCTCGCCGGAGGCGACCGCCGACACGATGATTGTGCGTTCGGGGAGGCGATAGATCCAGCGGCAATCGCTGAGCCCCATTTCGAAAGCCGACGGCACCGCCAGAAGCTGCCAGCCGGCGCCGACATCCGCCATGATGCGAAGCCCACTGGCGCGGGTCAGATTGTAGGGGTCACGGGAGGCGGAAAAGAGCTTGTGAAAGGACGTATTGCCGATCGTCAGCTGGGCCGCGAAAATGCCCTGCATCCAGCAGGTCGCGGCAAGCGTCGTATCGTCGAGCAGCATGTTCTCACCGCTTCTGACGATCGCGCCGTGACGGCGCGCCACAATCAGCTCCTTGTCGCGCAGGACCACATGACGGTTCAGAACCCCATCATCGGAGACGAAAAACGAAAGAAGCTTTCCGTCGACCCGCTCTTCCAGGCTCCGCTCCGGATATAGCTTGCCGATCGCCTTTTTGTCCAGCGCCTCGGCCTTCAGCAAAGCAGCATCCTGGAGCAGGCTGCGGACCGGCGCGACCTCCTCGATATCGGCGGGCGCACTGTCTGTCGCCGCGAGCTCGTCAAGCCGTGAAAGGTCGGCATCCTTCGACGCCTCGGGATGATCGGCGGCGAACACGGCAAAGAAGGTCGTGGTCGCGCCGGTCGCCGGCACAGAAAGCGATTTCGACTGAATGGCGGGGCATGCCGTCTCCTGCTGCCGCCGTTTGCTCGGCAGGCTGGTGCCGAAAGGCCCGACCAGCAAGTCGTCGAGGCGGTCGCTCGCCTGCACCAGCTGGATCGCATCCGTGGCATAGGCAGCCGCCCCATCGAGGCAGCCCTGCGCGAGCCAGGGGTTGCGGGCGCCCGACGTCTTGAGATTTTGCCGGTTCATTACGACAGGGCCGAATGTCTCGTGATCGGCGATATGATGATCGACATATTGCGATGCATAGGCTTCACTGTTCATCAGGAAGCCGCGATCGCCGAGACCGACGTCCTGGATCAGCACCAGATCGACCGGCAGCGTCCCATCCTTCAGATGCCGGATGGAGGCACGCCAGAACCAGGCCGTTTCGGAGGGATGAAGCTCGAGGCGGACATTGTAGCCGATATCGCCTGCTTTGCCGCTCCAGGAGAGGCTCGTCGCATCGTGCCCGAAGCTGCCGTTAGCGCGAGGCCCGACAAGCTCCACCACCTCGGGCGCGGCGCCTCCGATGCGCAGATAAAGGCGACCGACGCCGCCGGCGAGCGGCGAGCCCTGGATCTGGTTGATCTGCACCGATCCCTTGTCGTCGGCGTATTCGATGGCAAATAGGGTGCCGTTCGGCAAGGCCGATATCGACAGGCCGGAACCGTTGCTGATCGTGAAGAGGCCAAGCTCGTCGCGTCGGGGCATTTGAAAACTGCGCGTAAGGTCCGTGGCCATTGAGATCTCGTCGATTGGCTTCAGAAGGGAACTGGAGGATGACGCAAAATGGTTGAGAGAAATCTTACCACTAGCGCCGGTTCTCGATTAGGTCCTTGAAAGCCAGGCCAGTCGATATCACTTGATATTCCAATTCGATCGTTGCACCGAGAGGTCATTGCCAAGGCTTCAAAGGAACTGTGGTCGCCGGTGACGATGATGCCGTCAGGTTGCTCAATGGCGCCATAGGCCGGAACGGAGTTCCCTATCATTTAACTTCAAGGCAAACTGGGACGGAAAGCGCTGATTCCGTCTGTGCGTGCTTCTTGACGCAACTCGCAGCTCCATTCAACGAGGTGACTATTGACGCAGTTCTTCGAAACCACTCAAGGGATCATGGCAATGGGGGCTTTCATCGGCGCTGGCGGTTTAGCCGCTGGGTCCTTGCTTCCCATCGTCATTCGACTTGCGAAGTCTGGGATCAACCGGCGCCCGAAAGCCGAGGTTAGAAACCTAGCGATGCTGACGGTGCTGGCCCTGGACGATTTTGTCGGAGCCAGCTATGCGGCCGTTCACGACATGCCCGAATTCAATCCTATGGATGAAGGCGAATTCGCATTTCACGTTCGCGATCCAACCCTTGCACTTCCGCAGGACGCAAACTGGGGGCTTTTTAATACCGAGCTTTCAGAAGAAATTTTGTGGTTGTCGAACCGAGTGAAGACCCTTTCTTATGCGTTGGATAGTCTCGACCTTTCCAGGCCCGGATACGATGGCTTCTTCGAGCGACGCCAAGAAGGTTATGCTGGTCTGGCGGCTGAAGCGATGGACATTATTGAGCGTATGCTTGAAGAGTTTGACCTCACCCTGCCTGCCAAGCCAGAATATTATCGCCGGCGGGAAGGTCTCGTTTCAGCTATCCAAAAGGCTGGAGAAAACAGCTCGCGGCACCCAAAGGCGCGCACTCTCGCGCACCCGAGTGGGTCAAATGTGCTGCAACTGTTCCCAAAGGCAAACGACGACGCCGAGTAAAATCAAGCGAAACCTCTGACACGGACTACCTTCGGCTGGATGATCCGCCATTGCATAGCTGCATTGCACAAAAAATGTTTTCCAACTGGTCAAAAAAGGAGCATAGTGTTCACAGCTGATGCATACACGACGGCCTTCCTCCCAGTTCCGTCGTTTCAGCTGTTCCCCTCTGGAGGTTGATACCTTCACAATTAATGGGCCACGGTTCTCCGTCGGCCCTCTTTTTTTGTCTGCGGACGGCCATCCCATGAAAATGTCGATCACCGACCAATACTAGTCGGCCGAATTCTTCGCTACCTGAAATCTTAAATGGGCCATGGTGATAGCTTTAGCGTGTCGACAATCGTCAGCAAGCCTGTCGCATCGTATCCGAGTGATATCTGGACTTTTACGGCACTGGGCCGAAATAGCTAAATATGTTGATTGAGAGCAGTGGTATCCTATCAAAACCTGTAGATCATGCATCTCGCATCCGAGTCGTTGACCTCGAAACAGCCGGGAATGGCCCGAATGATGTTTGCGAGATCGGCTGGCAGGACGTCGTGCTTGGTCATGACGGGGGATGGCGGGTTGATGATGAGCGCGGATCATTGCTTATAAATCCAGGGCGACCGATCTCTCCTGACACGATGGCAATACATCACATCGTGGACGCGGAGGTCGCGACAGCACCTTTTTGGAAAGAAATCGCCTCCAGCGTCTTACGGCCGGAAGGTGGAGTGGTCGCACTGGCTGCACATAGGGCAAGTTTCGAGCAGCGCTACTGCACCCCCAGATTTGCCGGCGGAGCGGCTTGGATATGTACGTGGAAATGCGCGCTTCGGCTGTGGCCTGAACTGCCGAGGTTCTCCAACCAGATGCTGCGGTATCTGCGTATGCCCGAGGGACTGGTACACGCGATTGGCCTTCCCGCCCACCGCGCAATGCCCGATGCGTACGTAACCGCACATCATTTGCGGGACATGTTGAATGAATCCACCTTCGAGCAACTGGTGAAATGGAGCAGCGAGCCGGGTCTTTTGCCACGAGTACCTTCGGGCCCCGAGCGTGGCAAAAGCTGGGATCGGCTGGATAGTGCGGCATTGCAGGCGTTCGCTTGCGATCGGGATGCCGACGTCCGCTTCAGCGCGGAGACGGAACTTCGCCGCCGCGGCGACGCGGACGTAAAAGTGGCTGACGAAGCCGAGCAGGGAACACTGCTTTAGGAATTCTTCGGCTCCTGCAGGGGAAAGAACACAGCAGTGAGGGTTTGATGGCAGAACGAATGTCTGAACGCGCCAAGGGTGACATCGACGCCATCTTGGAACGGCTCTATCGGGTTTCCCCGGAGCTGGATAGAATTGCCGCCGATTGCGAGAGAGCTTTGCGGCTCAATGCTGAAGCAAGAGGCGATTACATTTCGCCACGAACCATGCAGGCGTTTGTTGAAATGCGCGATGCCGTAAGCGCGCTGTACGGCTCGGCGCAGGATGCGATGAAGGAAGCCGATAGGTTCTTTAAGCCGAAATCGTAGGTCGAATGGGCAATAGCGCCATGGGCTCGGCACGGCTGAGGATTTCTAGCCATTCGCCAAGTTAACCGTTCATCTGCAGAGCTTAAACACCGAGGAGCTCCTCCCAACCTTAGCAGCGGCCTCTCAGGCTCCGGCCTTAAGCTTCAGATCAGATGTACGAACGGATCACCTTGCAGAAGGTCATAAAACGCCCAGGTAAAGCTGGCAAATGGCCATCGCGGCTTGCGGCTGTGATCTTTTGGGCTGAATGCGCTATGAGCGGACCACGGCAGCCGGGTATGGAAAACAAATGACCACAATCACAATCGACGATGCACTCAACCACGCGGGGGCAGGACGATATCAGGGACGGCTGATGGCCGTCTTCGGCTTGGTCTGGGCTGCTGACGCCATGCAGGTCATCGCGGTGGGCTTCACTGCGGCTTCGATCGCCACGAGCTTCGAACTAACGGTGCCGCAGGCGCTTCAGACGGGCACGGTGTTTTTCCTTGGCATGTTTCTGGGCGCAATGGGATTTGGTAGGCTTGCCGATAGGATCGGCCGTCGCGGCGTTCTGATCGCGACTGTCTCCTGTGATGCCGTCTTTGGCACGCTGTCAATTTTCGCGCCGGACTTCACGTTCCTCCTGTTCATGCGCTTCCTGACCGGTGCGGCAGTCGGCGGGACGTTGCCGGTGGACTATGCGATGATGGCCGAATTCCTACCGGCGAAGAACCGAGGCAGGTGGCTGGTGCTGCTGGAGGGTTTCTGGGCCGTCGGAACCCTGGTTGTCGCACTTGCAGCCTGGCTGCTCAGTCTCTGGAACGTGGCCGAAGCCTGGCGATTGATCTTTGCCGTAACAGCGCTCCCGGCGATTATCGGTTTCGGTCTGCGGTTTTTCGTGCCGGAATCGCCGCTCTATCTTCTGCGCCAGGGAAGGGGTGGAGAAGCAAAAGCGATCATCGACCGGATGGCCGTGGTGAATGGCCGCAGTGCTCTGGGGCAAGAGGTTGACATCGCGCCTGCGACACCGACGCGTAGTATCGGAATATTCTCCCACGCTCTGCGGCGTCGAACCCTATTGATCCTGGCGGTTTGGTTTCTGGTGTCCATTTCTTACTATGGTGTCTTCACTTGGATACCTCCGAAACTTGCCGGGGACGGCTTTGGCTTCGTTCGAGGCTACGGTTTTCTTGTGCTGATCGCGCTTGCCCAGCTTCCTGGATATGCGCTCGCTGCCTACGGCGTCGAAAAGTGGGGGCGGCGTCCAACGCTTGTGGCATTTTGCATCCTTTCCGCGATGGGATCCATTTTGTTCGTCGTCGGCTCATCCGCACTCTTGGTAGCGTCGTCACTGCTAATCATGAGTTTCGCGCTACTTGGTACGTGGGGTGCACTCTACGCCTATACGCCAGAGCTTTATCCTACTGCGTCCAGGGCAACCGGGATGGGTGCCGCCGGTGCTATGGCTCGGCTTGGAGGGCTGCTTGCGCCATCGTTGATCGGTCTTTTTGTGACTAAAGATTTCGGCCTGGTCATCGGGATTTTCGCTGTTTTGCTGCTGTTGGCAGGTGCCGCAGCCTATTTCATCGATGCAGAGACACGCAGTGCTACGCTGGCCTAGACCGATGCGGTGGCCTCCATCTCAGAATGGCGGAGGGTAGGGTTCCGACCTTGTCGCAGAATAGATTTTTTGTGGCGAAGACTGACAGCTGGTGGCACCATTGCAGTCTCGTCTCCAGGTTTTTCAATAGTTTAGTTGATTCTCTTAAAGCGGTTTCGTCAACCTGGTTTTCACGTTGACTTTGGCCGCCTGGCAAAGGGCACTGAGAGCAGGGCGCAGCCGGTCAGGACGGCAATCACCATCCAGGCTTCGTTGATCGCCTGGACGCTTGCCGCGGTCTGGATCAGCGGATCAAGCAGCGCCGTGGTATCCGCGTCGAAGCTGCCGCTATGCCCGGATATCGTCTGAAGAGGCGCGCCGACGAATGTCGCAGCCTCGACGTCGCCGGCTTGAAGGCGGGTCCAGAGACCCTGTCCCAGCGGCTCCGAGCGCGTGTAGATAATGGTGTCGATGAGAGCGATGCCGATGGCCCCTCCGAGATTGCGCATCAGGTTGAAAAGTCCGCTCGCGTCGGGAATGCGGTCTGGCGGCAGAGTGCCGAGCGCTAGTCGCGTCGGTGGCAGCAGGCAGAACATGATGGCGACGCCGCGCACCACCTGCGGCCAGAACATCGCGTCATAATCCGAACGAGGATCCTGAAAGGCGCTCATCCCGACACCGATCGCAAAGAGCGCGAAACCGGCGGCCGACAGCAATCGCGCGTCCATCCGCTTCTCCAGCGCGACCGCGATCGGCGCCGTGATCAGCTGCGCGACGCCGGTGACCAGCATCGTCATGCCGATTTGGAGGGCGTCATGTCCTCTGATGAAAGCGAGAAAGACCGGCATGAGATAGACCGAACCGAAGAGGCCGATGCCGAGCACGAAGCTCAGAACCGAGCCGACAAGAAAGTTTCGATCGCCGAAATTTCCGAGATCGACGATCGGCCGGTCTCTGCGCAGCGTTCGCCAGATGAAGACACCTCCCGACGCAAGGCAGACCGCCAGCAGACTGAGCACATAGGCCGAGATCCAGCCGCTCGTCGGCGCCTCTTTCAGGCTGAGTTCCAGGCTCGTCAGCGCGGTTGCCATCAGCAGAAGCGACAGGCCGTCGAGACGCCTGAGTTCGGACGGATCGGTCGCCTGCCTCGGCAGGGACCGTGCCGCCAGGATTGCCGAGGCAATGCCTGGAAGGATGTTGATCAGGAACAGCCAGTGCCAGGAATAGGTCTCAGTCAGCCATCCGCCGGCGATCGGTCCGACGGTCGGGGCCAAAACCGCGAGAACGCCGGCGATCGTCGTCGCAAGCGCCTGGCGCTCGTTCCGAAAGAGAATGAACACGGCCGAAAACACCGAGGGGATCAGGGTTCCGCCGGAAAAACCCTGAAGCACCCGCCAGGCGACCAGCTCACCGAAGCTGCCGCTCATCGCACAGCCGGCGGAGGCTGCGACGAACAGGCTGATGGCGGTAACGAACAGCCATCGCATCGTCAGAAGCCGCGTCAAAAAGCCGGTGAGCGGGATCGCCACCACTTCGGCAATGAGATAGGCCGTCTGTATCCAGCTCATCTGATCCGGATCGATATCCAGCGCCGACTGGATGGTCGGCAGCGATGTCGCCACCACCTGGACGTCGAGGATCGCCATGAACATGCCGACGCACATCGCCATGAAGCCGAGCCAGACGATGGCGGGCGCTTCATCAGGGCGGGCAGATTCAAGTCGTTCCGACATGCGATGATCCCGCGAGCTGCATTCTCCGCCCAGAGTGCGAAGACTACTGCAGAATTCCTTAAATCGGAATCGATCGAGAGTAAAATATGCAGCATTTCAAAATGATGCAGCGCCGCGTCTGAAAGACAGCGGCGCTGTAGGCATCCCCAATTGCGATCGAGCCTGACCGGGTGGGTCAGGCTCGATCCTCTGTTCAATGGATTTGGTCCGAGCGTCCTATTTGTCCGGGGCTTAGCTGCGGAAGAGCGACAGGATATTCTGCGACGACGAATTGGCGATCGATAGCGACTGGATCGCAAGCTGCTGTTGTGTTTGCAAGGCGGAGAGTTTGCTCGACTCCTCCTCCATGTCGGCATCGACCAGCCGCCCGACGCCCGAGTCGATCGAATCGGAAAGCGCACTGACGAAGTCTTCCTGCAGGTCGATGCGCGTAGAGATCGAACCCAACTGCGCACCGGCAGAGGTCATTGCCGACAGCGCGGATTCGATGGTCGACAGCGCCGACTGGATCTGACCGGTGGTAAAGTCGGTAATGTCGAGCGAGTAAACGGAATCGCCGTTTGCATCAGCCGTTCCGAGGATACCCGTGGAGGTTTCGATCGACCCGCCGTTCATGCCGAACAGCACATTGCCGGCGGAGCTGGTGTCCAAAGCATATTCAGTCATCTTGACGGAAACGGCGCCGGAGCCGTCGCGAACGAAGGAGGATACGACGCTCATCGTGCCGTCAGCGCCGGCGACCCAGTTCTCACCCGAGAACGACGCCGACTGGGCTATGCTCATCAGTTGCTCCTGCAGCTGACTGATTTCTTCCTGGACCTTGGACTTGTCGACACCGTCCTCGGTCGCTGCCACCAGCTTGGCCTTGATCTCGTCGACGACGTCGATCGCACTGTCCATGGCCGTGTAAGCAGTATCGACCTTGGCCGCGCCGAGGCCGAGCGCGTCGGACACGGCGGAGAGCGCCTTGTTGTCGGACCGCATCGTGGTTGCGATCGACCAGTAAGCGGCGTTATCGGATGCTGTATCGACCCGATAACCGGTAGAAACACTATTCTGTGTCGTTTCGAGATTGGAGTTGATGCTGCGCAGCGTCTGAAGGGCAGACATCGCTGAATTGTTCGTATTGATGCTCGTCATGGGAAATTCGACCCGCTCTTAAAAGTTGAATGTGGTGCATCCGGGGGGAACGTCCCGGCCGTGGCGAGCAGCCTCATGCTTATCGACCTGTGTTGTTGAAGATCAATTCGCCATCGTTGGGTTAATTATCGTACTTAAAAGTACCTTAATGGTTAACGCGAACGAGCATGGCTCGTTATTTTTTCTCGGAACGGGACGTGAAACCTCGGAAGGCCCGGATTCGCCGGCCATCCCATGAGCCAAATCGTGCCTGGATCTGCCGAAGAGCTGATCCGGAAGGTCGATGCAGAAATTTGAGAGCGGCAATTGACGCGCCGACGGTAAACTGACTATCAATATTAAATCAATTTGATTGACTTCAAAAATAAGCAACAAGGGGAACGCTGGAATGAGATTGAGCAAGAGTGCAATCCGCAACAATTCCATGCGCGCTGGCTTGGCGGCGGCAACCGCTTTGACGGCGCTCGTCGCTTTCGCGGCCGGCGGTGCAGCGGCAGAGTCGGTGCTGACGATGCATATCGAGGAGCAGAGCAGCTGGGTTCAGAACTTCAATCCGTTCGACCTTGCCGGCCGCCGGCAGAGCACGATGGATTTCATCTACGAGCCCCTGGTGATCTTCAATGCCGAGGATGGTGGCAAACCAGTGTTTCGCCTGGCGACCAGCTATAAATTCTCCGATGACATGAAGTCGATCACCTACGAGCTTCGCCCCGGCGTCAAATGGTCCGACGGGCAGCCGCTGACCTCGGCCGACATGAAATACACGATCGATCTGATGCTGAAGAACGCCGCGCTCGACACTGTCGGCGTCGGCGAGACCGTTGCCTCCGTTGAGGCGCCGTCGGCGACCGAGGTCAGGGTCAATCTCAAGGCCGTGAACTCCGATTTCCCGGAATCGCTTGCCGACCTCGCCGTCGTTCCCGAGCATATCTGGAAGGACGTTTCCGATCCGGTAGCCTTCAAGAACGAGAAGCCGGTCGGTTCCGGGCCGATGACGGAGCTGCGCCGGTTCACGCCGCAGGTCTACGAGCAATGCCGCAACCCGAACTACTGGGATGCCGCCTCGCTGCACGTCGATTGCCTCAGGCTGCCGCAGATCTCGGGCAACGACCAGATGCTTGCAATCCTGCCGGAAGGCAATATGGACTGGATCGGCTCCTTCATCCCCCAGATCGACAAGACATTCGTCGCGCTCGATCCTGATCACAACGGCTATTGGCAGCCGCCGGCCGAGACCGTCGCCTTCCAGATGAACTTCAAGAGCGGCAATGAAGGCAACCTCGAGGCCTACAAGGACCTGAACTTCCGCCATGCCTTCAGCCTTGCCATGGACCGCACGTCGATGGTCGATATTGCGGGCTTCGGCTATCCCGTCGTCAACGAGCATGCGTCCGGCCTGCCGCCGCGTTTTGAGAGCTGGCGCAACAAAGATGCCGAGGGCGACAAGGATGCCTTCATGGGCTTCGATACCGAGAAGGCCAACAAGATTCTCGATGATGCCGGCTACAAGAAGGGCGCCGACGGCTTCCGCGCGACGCCGAGCGGCAAGCCGATCGCCTTCCCGATCATCGTTCCGAATGGCTGGACTGACTGGATCGACGCCGTTCAGATCGCCGTCGAAGGACTGCGTGCCGCCGGCATCAACGCATCCGTCACCACGCCTGAATATGAGCAGTGGCGCAAGCAGATCCTCGACGGCAGCTTCGAGGTCGTCATGAACTCCCGCGCCGATGCCGCAACGCCGTTCCGCGGCTATTACCAGAACCTTTCGACCGCCTATGGCGGGCGCATCACCGGCGCGCCCTCGCGCTATTCGAACCCGAAGCTGGACGCCCTTTTCGATCAGTATCTGAAGGCGACGTCGCAGGACGATCACAAGAAGATCTTCAACGACATCCAGCTGCTGGTCGCCGACGACTTCCCCGTTGTGCCTGTCTTCAACGGGCCGACCTGGTATCAGTTCTCGAGCAAGCGCTTCACCGGCTGGGTCACCGACAAGGATCCCGTCATGAATCCGGAGGATCATGACAACAACCGCATGCGCCTGATGCATCTGCTGCGCCTCACCCCGGTCCAATAAACCTCGCGGGAGGTGCAGACATGCGTGTTTCGAGCCGGCGCCTCGGCGTCTATGCAGTCGCCTTGGCGTTTGCGATCGTCGTGAACTTCATTCTTCCCCGGCTTATGCCGGGGAGCCCCGTCGATGCCATGGTTGCCCAACTCGGCCCGCGGGCAACACCGGCCGCGATCGAGGCGATCAAAGCGCGCTTCGGCGCGGTTGACCAGCCGATGCTTTGGCAATTCGTCGATTACCTCAAGGGGCTTGCGACCCTCGATCTGGGCGTCTCGGTCAAATATTATCCCCAGACCGTCGCCCAGGTTCTCGGCCGCTCGACGCTCTGGACGGTCTTCCTTGTCACCACCGCGATCATCTTCTCGCTCTGCGTCGGCGTCGTGCTGGGCGCTGTTTCGGCCTGGCGCCGCGGCGGGCGCTTCGACACGATCGTCTCGCCGCTTTCCGTGATCATGATTTCGGTGCCGCCCGTTATCGTGGCGCTGACGACGCTGTTCGTCTTTGCGGTCTCGCTACGCTGGTTTCCGGTCGGCTACGCCTATGATCCGAACCTCGATCCCGCCTTCAATTTCACCTTCGCGGGCAGCGTGTTCATGCATGCCATCCTGCCGGTCCTGACACTCTCGCCGTTTCTGATCGGCGAATTCCAGACGACGATGCGCTCGTCGATGATCTCGGTGCTCGGCGAAGACTACGTGACCATGGGCCGTGCGAAGGGGCTCAGCCACCTTCAGGTCATGTTCGGTTATGGCGCGCGCAATGCCATGCTTCCCGTTTTGACCAACCTGGCGCTGATGCTCGGCGCCGTCTTCGGCGGGTCGATCGTCACCGAGATCGTCTTCAACTATCCGGGGTTGGGACTGACGCTCTATACCGCGAGCATCGCCCGCGATTACCCCGTCATCCAGGGACAGTTGCTGCTGATGACGCTCGCAACGCTCGGCGCCAACTTCCTCGTCGACATCATCTACGGGCTCGTCGATCCCAGATTGCGGGAGGCGGTCTAATGAACTTCGGGCTAAGGTCTATCCTCAGACAGAAAAAAGCGCTGGCCGGCCTCGTCATCATTATGGCTCTGTGGCTGATGGCGCTGTTTGCGCCGATCGTTGCGCCCGGCGAGCCCGGAGCGCGTGTCGGGCGCTCGCACCAGCCGCCGTCGATCGAACATGTCATGGGCACCACGAAGATGGGGCGGGATGTCTATCGCCAGTTCGTCTGGGGCGCTCGCAGCTCGCTCTCCGTCGGCTTTGCCACGGGCATTGCCATCACCGTTCTCGGCACAGCCATCGGCCTCATCGCCGGTTATGCCGGCGGCAAGACCGATGCGGTGCTCGATCTTGCGACGAATGCCGTGCTTGTCATCCCGAACATGCCGCTTTTGATCCTGCTCGCCTCCTTCGCCGGCACCGTGGGGCCGATGACCATCATGACGATCATAGCGCTGACCTCCTGGCCCTGGGGCGCCCGCATGACGCGGTCGCAGACGATGGCCCTTCGCAATCGTGATTTCGTCACGGCCTCCAAGATGATTGGCGAACCGGCCTGGCGTATCATCTTCGTGGAAATCCTGCCGAACTTGACGACGCTGATCGGCATCAATCTCGTCGGCAGCATCATCTACGCCATCGTTGCCCAGACGACGCTCGAATATCTCGGCTTCGGCGATCCCCTGAAAGTCTCCTGGGGCACGATGCTCTACAATGCCCAGAATTCTTCGGCAATCATGGTCGGCGCATGGTGGGATATCGGCGTGCCGGCGCTCGGCATCGCGGTAACCGGCCTCGGCCTTGCGCTTTTGAATTTCACCTTCGACGAGATCGCCAACCCGCAGCTCCGCTCCGGCCCGGCGCTGACCCGCTGGTTCCGTCTCACCCGCGCCCGCAACCGGGAACTGGAGCTCGGCCGATGAGCGACAATCTTCTGGAAATCGACAAGCTCAACGTCGACTATCTCGTCGACAAGGGGGAATTCCGCGCCGTGAAGGAGGTCTCCTTCAATATCGGCCGCGGCGAGATCTTCGGGCTCGCTGGCGAATCCGGCTGCGGCAAGAGCACGATTGCCTATGCCATCACCCGTCTTTCCAAGGCACCCGCCTGGATCAGCGGCGGCAGCATAAGGCTCGACGGACAAGATCTCCTGAGGCTGCCGGAACGCGAGTTGCAGAGAATCCGCTGGAAGCGCATCGGCATGGTTTTCCAGAGCGCGATGAATTCGCTCAATCCGCTGATGCGGGTCGAGGCGCAATTCCATGACGTTCTGCGCCGGCACACCGGTTGCTCACATGAGGAATCAAGGGCTCGCGGCGAGGAGATGTTCCGCCTCGTCGGCATTCCCACGCATCGCATTGGCGATTACCCGCACCAGTTCTCCGGTGGCATGCGCCAGCGCATCGTCATCGCCATCTGCCTGGCGCTGAGGCCCGAGCTTATCATCATGGATGAGCCGACGACGGCTCTCGACGTGGTTGTGCAGCGGGAGATCCTCGAGCAGGTCGTCGATCTGCAGCGGACCTATGGTTTCTCGGTGCTCTTCATCACCCATGACCTGCATCTGATGGCGCAGCTCTGCCAGCGGATCGGTGTCATGCTGAAGGGCGAACTCGTCGAAGTCGGCGACGTGCACCAGGTCGCCCAGGCGCCGCTGCACGATTATACCCGCAAGCTTTGGAATGCCATTCCCCAGCTTCCGGGCAATCCGCATCACTCGGGAGTCTTGGCATGAAGGCGGAGGCAAATCCTGTTGTCACCGATGCCGTGATCCGGCTCGAAAATATCCAGCGTAATTTCGGCCCGATACACGCGCTGAAAGGTGTGTCCTTCTCGCTCTTTCCCGGTCGGGCATTGGCGCTGGTCGGCGAATCCGGCTGCGGCAAGACGACTTGCGCCCGCATCATTGCGCGCTTGGACAAGCCGACGGGCGGCAGGCTGTTTTTCCGCGAGCAGGATCTGGCCGCCCGCGGCGAGGCGAAGGATGAGCATCAGTACCGCAGGGAGGTGCAGATGGTCTTCCAGGATCCGTTCTCGTCGCTCAACCCGGCCTTTACGGTCAGCCATCATCTGGCGCGGCCTCTGCAATTGCATCGGCAGAGCGGCTCCAGGGCGGATCTTGCCGAAGAGATTGCCCGCCTGCTGACAAGCGTCGGGCTGGAGCCCGGTTTGACCAGGCAGAAATTCCCGCATGAGCTCTCGGGCGGCCAGCGGCAGCGGGTGAATATCGCCCGGGCGCTCGCCGTCGCGCCGAGTGTGCTGGTGGCCGATGAGCCAACCTCGATGCTCGATGTCTCCATCCGCAAGGACATTCTCGATCTGCTCGCGACGGTGAAACGGGAAAATGACCTGGCCATGCTCTATATCACCCACGACATCGCGACGGCAGCGCACGTGGCCGAAGAGATCGTTGTCATGTTCGCCGGCCAGATGGTCGAATGGGGCGACACCGATACGGTTCTGTCCGATCCGCGCCATCCCTATACAAGATTGCTGCTTTCAGCCGTTCCGGATGGCAGCAGACCCTTCGTGACCGGCGGAAGCGCGCGTTTCCTCGAACAGGCGGAAAAGGTACGCTCGCTCAGCCGTCCGGAATCGACTGTCATCGAGCAGGTCGGCTCCAACCATTTCATACGCGCACTCGGCGTATCCAGCTGAAGGATGGCAAAGTGGACTATCTCGTCAACCTCTCCACCCTGCCGCAGGACAGTCAGTCGCCCGAACGAATGGCGCGCGAGGGTGTGGCGATCCGGCGGGCCCTGCCGCCGGAATTCCGGCTGATCACTGGCTGGATCGCAGAACAATTCGGTGAGGGATGGGCGAGCGAGGCATCCGTCGCGATGACCCGCCAGCCGCCGAGCTGCTTCATCGCTACACGCGAGCAGAAGCTCGTCGGTTTTTCCTGCCATGAAGCGACGGCGCGGGGCTTCTTCGGACCGACGGGCGTCGACGAAGGGCTTCGCGGGCTCGGCATCGGCCGGGCATTGCTTTTTGCAAGCCTGAACGACCTGAAAGCGATGGGCTATGCCTATGCGATCATCGGCGATGTCGGCCCTTCTGCCTTTTACGAAAAAGCTGTCGGGGCCATGCCGATCCCCAATTCCGCTCCCGGCATTTACGCCGGAATGCTCAAGAGCTGATTTCAAAGGGCCCGATCGTCAAAAAGGCCAGATCTTCAAGAGGAAAGAGTGACCATGTCCACATCGCGACCGAAAACCCTGCGGCTTGAAACCCTTTGGAACCCGCCTGCGGATGGCAAGGAATTTTCCTACGTCCTGCGCCTCAAAAACCTCAGCACCGAACCGCTTTCGAATTTCTCCCTCTGCGTCAGTGGCCCGGGTCGCGTCGATCCGGCCGGGCGTGTCGAAGGCGCCACGGTTTCGCAGCGGCTCTCGAATTTCACCGAATTCCAGCCACCGGCCAACTTCGTCCTCGGCGCCGGCGAGACGTGGACGATATCGGTCTACGCGCTGAGCTGGCAGTTCCGCCACTGGACGGACGGCGCAACGAGCGGCTATCTCGCGCTTTCCGATGGCAGCACGATCGTGCTCACCATCGAGCCGACGCGATCTTCGGTCAGTAACGCCCCATTGAAGCGTGGCGCCGAGATCTATCCGGTGCCCGTCAATGCGCCAGTTCATGTGTCGATCATCCCCTGGCCGAACCATGTAGCGGTCACTTCCCGCCGTCCGCTGCCGGCCGGTTTTGCGCCGCAGGCGCAGAGCGCTGAAGGGGAGGCGGCAACACGAAACTTCGCAGCGCTGGTCGAGCATCTCTTCGCGGTCGAAGGCATCGTGCGGAGCGAGGCGGAAGGCGCGGTTCCGGTTGCCCTGAAGGATGCCGCCGGGCTCGGGCCAGAGGCCTATCGGCTGAGCTTCGAGGGTGAGACGATCACGATCGAGGCCAGCAGCCAGACCGGCTTCCTCTACGGCCTCGTCACGCTCGGTCAGATCTGGCGCGGTGCAAGGCTGCATCCCGAGGTCTTCCAGTTCCCGGCCTCCGGCGAGATCGTCGATGAGCCGTCGATGGGTTGGCGCGGCCTGCATCTCGACGTCGCCCGCCAGTTCTATGGCGCGGCCGAGGTCAAGAAGCTGGTGGCGGTGCTTGCCTGGAACAAGCTCAACCGCTTCCACTGGCACCTTTCCGACGACGAAGCATGGCGCGTCGAGATCGACGCCTATCCTGATTTAACGGCGGTGGGTGCCTGGCGCGGCCACGGTCTTGCCGTTCCGCCGCTACTCGGTTCGAGCCCGGCCCGCACCGGCGGTTATTACACCAAGGCCGCGATCCGCGAGATCGTCGCCCATGCCAAGAGCTTCGGCGTGGAGATCGTGCCGGAGATCGATGTCCCCGGCCATTGCTACGCCATGCTGCAGGCGATACCGGAGTTGCGCGATCCGGCCGAGGTCGGCAGCTATTATTCGGTTCAGGGCTTTCCCGACAATTGCATCAATCCGGCCCGCGAGCAGACCTATGAGATCATAGAGACGATCCTCTTGGAACTCATCGAGCTCTTTCCATTTAAGACCATCCATCTCGGCGCCGACGAAGTGCCGCTCGGCGCGTGGTCCGGCTCGCCGGAAGCGCTCGAGCGCCTGCGCAGCGTGGCGGGCGACGAGGTTGCCGATGCGCATGCCAAGCGGCTGAACGTGGTGACCAATACCCACGGCGCCGACGACATCCACGGCTCGGGTGCCGCCATCCTGCAGGCGGAGTTCCTGAGCCGCGTCCAGCGCTTCCTTGCGAGCAAGGACTGCATCACCGGCGGCTGGGAAGAGGCTGCCCACGGCGATGTCATCGACAAATCGAAGAGCTACCTCTGCAGCTGGCGCAATGTCGAGGTCTCGGCCGAACTTGCCGAGCGCGGCTACGAAATCGTCGTCTGCCCCGGACAGGTCTATTACCTCGACATGGCGCTGAGGCCCGACTGGGATGAGCCCGGCGCCAGCTGGGCCGGCACCTCGGATGCCGAGAAACTCTACAATTTCGACCCCATCGGCGGCTGGACGGCGAGCCAGAAACAGAAACTCCTCGGCATCCAGGCCTGCATCTGGTCCGAGCCGATGACGGATCGCGCCGTTTTCGACCGCCTCGTCTTTCCGCGCCTTTCCGCACTTGCCGAAACGGGCTGGACGAAGCCGTCATCCAAGTCGTGGGAGCGTTTCAGGGCGCTCGCAGGACTGATGCCGCTGCTCTACGGGCTGCAGCAGTCGTAGCGCCCGGATTGGCGCCGCGGGCTTTATTTGAGGATCACCCTTGCCATCGCCGGAGGCGGTGATGGCGGGGGATACTGACATCGCTTTCAAAGGGCGTTGTCAGGTGCCGCTTCATCTGCCGCAGGCAGCTCGCATCCGGGTGCGGCGATACGAATAGGACGTGTTCCAATCGGCGCGCCGGTCACGCGGTCGATGGTGACGGGATCGATCTCCGTTCCGGTCTCGACGTCGAAGAAGCGGGTGACTCCACCGCCGCCGCGGTGCTTGCGGCCCCAGGCGCCGATTGCAAACAGCACCGGCAGAAAGTCGCGGCCGGCTTCCGTCAGCACATATTCGTCGCGCGGCGGACGCTCGGAATAGCGGCGTTTTTCCAACAGTCCTTCCTCGGTCAGCGATGACAGCCGCCCTGTCAGCATTGTCGGGACGATGCCGAGGCTTTTGCGAAATTCATCGAAGCGGGTCAGCCCCGCATGGGCGTCGCGCATGATCAGCATGCTCCACGCATCGCCGACGAGCGCCAGGCTGCGGGCGATCAGGCAGGGCTGTTCGGAAAGATTCTTCATGTCGATATCTTTTTAGTAGTGACTTGCTATCGATTTGATAGTAACAGAATGCCCATGAACGTTCCACGACAAAATGAAGGCAGACGTCGATGAGCAAAAGAGAACGCGGCATTGCGCTGGTCACCGGGGCTTCCTCCGGTATCGGGTTGGTGACGGCGAAGGCCTTGCTACGCGATGGTTACCGGGTGTTCGGCACCAGCCGAAAGCCGATGGCTGACACTGCCGACGGCATCACCATGCTGGTCTGCGACGTCATCGACGATCAATCCGTGCAGGGCGTCGTCGACGAGATTCTGAAACGCACGGGACGAATCGATCTTCTCGTCAACAATGCCGGGATCGGCCTGCTCGGCGGCGCCGAGGAATCGACGACGGCGCAGGCCAAATTCGTATTCGACGTCAACGTCTTCGGTACGATGCGCATGACCAATGCCGTGCTGCCGGTGATGCGGCGGCAGCACAGCGGCCGGATCGTCAACCTGAGCTCGATCCTTGGGCTGATCCCGGCGCCCTTCAACGCGCTCTACGCAGCAACCAAGCACGCGATCGAAGGTTATTCGGAATCCCTCGATCATGAAGTGCGCACACAGGGTATCCGCGTCGTGCTCGTCGAACCGGGTGTCACCCGCACCTCCTTCGAGGAGAACATCACGCGCCCCGATCGGCCGCTTGCCGTCTATGACGCAGTGCGCGCCGACGCGGAGAAGCTGATGCGCGAGATCGTTTCGAAAGGCGATGCGCCCGAGGTGGTCGCCGCAACCGTCGTCAAGGCCGCCAATGCGCCATCGCCGAAGAGACGCTACACGGCCGGGAAAGCAGCAGGACAAGTGCGTTTCATCCGCCGCTTCCTGCCCGAGTCCTTCGTCGACAAGAGCCTCCGGAAATTCAACAAACTTCCCGGTTGATCGTAGCTTGCTGCCCCGCCGGCTGACCACAGAAACGAAAGTTCGCCCTCATGAAAGCATTCCTGATCGATCGCTACAAGAAAGGCGGCGCCCTCAGGCTCAGCCAGAGCCCTGAACCGCAACTGCGCGAGAATGACGTCATGGTCGAGATCCATGCCGCTGGCGTGAACCCGCTGGATGCCAAGATCCGGGACGGAGAGTTCAAGCTGATCCTGCCTTACCGGCTTCCCTTGGTGCTCGGCAATGATGTCGCCGGCGTCGTGGTCCGGGTAGGCGCCAATGTCCGGCAATTCAAACCCGGCGACGAGGTCTATGCGCGTCCTGACCAGGATCGCATCGGCACCTTCGCCGAGTATATCGCCATCGACGCTGCCGATGTTGCGCTGAAGCCCGCCAATCTCAGCATGGAAGAGGCCGCATCCATTCCGCTTGTGGCGCTGACTGCATGGCAGGCACTGGTCGAGCGCGCCACGCTGCAGAAAGGCCAGAGGGTGCTGATCCATGCGGGCTCCGGCGGCGTCGGCACCATCGCGATCCAGCTTGCCAAACATCTCGGCGCCCATGTGGCGGCGACCGTGAGCACGGCAAATATCGATCTGGTGAAAAGCCTCGGCGCCGACGTGGTGGTCGATTACAAGAAGGACGATTTCGAAAAAGTGCTGAAGGGCTATGACGTCGTGCTGAACAGCCTTGGCAAGGAGACCCTGGAGAAATCGCTCGCCGTCCTGAAGCCCGGCGGCAAACTGATCTCGATATCAGGTCCGCCCGATCCCGATTTCGCCAGGAAAAACGGTTTCGGCTGGCTGCTGCAGCAGGTCATGCGCTTCCTGAGCTTCGGCATCCGGCGGAAATCGAAACGCCGGGGGATCGGCTATTCCTTCCTCTTCATGACGGCAAACGGCGCGCAACTCGGCAAGATCACCGCGCTGATCGAGGCGGGCGCCATCCGCCCCGTCATCGACCGGGCCTTCCCGTTCGAGAAGACCAACGAGGCGCTGGACTATGTGGAAACGGGACGCGTCAAGGGGAAGGTCGTCATCGCGATGAAGTGACGTCTGGAGGCCGATCAGCCCTCGGCTCAGCCGAGCGGCTTTTGCAAAACGTCGAAGCGCGGATTGGTTTTTGAAAAGAGAAGTGCGGCCGAGCGACGGAGCTTCACTGTCGTTGCCGGTAGGCAGAGGGTGTGACGCCGGTGCCCAACTTGAATGCCCGTGTCATGTGGCTCTGGCTGCTGAAGCCGCAGGCCGAAGCGATCTGCGCGATCGGGTCCATGCCTGATAACATCGATTTGGCGCGCTCGACACGCCGGTGAGCCACCCAGCCATGTGGGGACACACCATAGCTTGCCCGGAACATTCGCTGAAAATGAAAGGCGCTGAGCTGCCCGATCGCCGCCAGATCCTGCAAGCGGATTGTCTCACCGAGATGGGCCTCGATATACTCCAGACTCCGGCGCCGCACATGAGGAGCGAGCCCGCCGCTGATCGCGCAGGGACGCATTCCTCCATAACGCGGATCAACGAAGAAATCGTTGATCGCCTGCGTCATTGCTTCTTCAGCCAGCAGATGACCGCCCGCCAACATCGCTTTCGTCATCTGCCGAAGCGTGTGCGCCAAGGCGGGTGCATCTGCGAAAGTTACTTCGGGAAGAGCCATGAGCCGAGCATCGCGGTCAAACGTCTCAGCAAACATCCGGCGCATCTGATCGTCGGGAACATACAGATGGACGAATTCGAAGAAGTCGGTGATTTCCCATTCGGACGAGTGCCCCTGCGGCATGATGCACAGGACTCCCGCACGGCCTCGCGCGGCGGGGCTGCCATCCAGACGACGCGTTCCGGCCCCGCCTCTCAGATAAAGACTGAACGTATGACCGTTCGGCCGCTCATAGCTCATCCTGTCGTGTGCATTGCTCCAGATGGCAGCTGATCGACCGAAACCCAAATCGATCGACTGTGACATCCGTGCAGTGGGAGATGCCGACAAAAACCTAAAAACCGAAAGGCGGCTATCCTTCACCAATTCTTCCCCACACCTGGCCACGCCTTGCAAACATTACCGGTGGACGGCCTGCATGGCGAGCGGGGAAGTCCGGGCAAAGCGATTTCATAGCAAGAATCTGCAAGAGACCTGCTCACGGTTCGCCTATTCGTCGAGAAAACGAGGATCTCTTCATGGCAAATGCCGCTCTCTTCATCGCGACCGTTCTCATATGGGGGACGACCTGGATCGCCATTGCGATGCAGGTCGGTCCCGTGCCGGTCCTGGTCTCGGTCTTTTACAGATTTGCGGTCGCAGCAGTGATCCTCGTCGCCATCCTGGCTGTCATGCGGCAGCTCAAGCTCCCTGCCTTGCGCGATCAACCTTTCATCCTGGCGCAAGCACTCTGCCTGTTCAGCCTCAATTTCATCTGTTTCTACAACGCCGCCGCCTCCATCCCGTCCGGGCTGATCTCCGTGATCTTCTCGCTCGCAACGATTTACAATGCCGTCAATGCGCGCCTCTTCTTCGGCGACCGCATTACGGGCCGCACGCTTCTCGCAGCGGCGCTCGGAGCAACCGGGCTTCTGCTGCTTTTCGGACAGGACGTTGTCGTCGATTTCGATATGGGCACGTTAAAAGGGATCGGGCTCGCAGCGCTTGGCACGCTGTTCTTCTCGCTGGGCAATATGGCATCGCGTCGAAACAGCGCGGTCGGAATCTCACCGCTGACCGCCAATGCCTGGGGCATGACCTATGGCGCGATCGTCCTCCTCTTCCTGATTGCCGTGACGCAAACGCCGATCGTCGCGCCGCCTGACATCACCTACCTTGCCGCCATGCTCTATCTCGCGGCAATCGGATCGGTGATCGGCTTCACCACCTACCTCATGCTGGTGTCCCGCATCGGCTCCTCACGCGCTGCCTATGCCACCGTGCTGTTCCCGATCGTCGCCCTGTCATTGTCGACGGTCTTCGAGGGCTACCACTGGAGCGGTCTGGGCCTGATCGGCCTGGCGCTGACGCTTCTCGGCAACGTGGTCATCTTTGCGCGACCTCTAGCCCGTCGCCCGCCGCAGTCAGATGCAAGGCTGCCCGCAGGCGGATGAGAGGCCGGCCTCGGCAATCTCCCGGACGGAGGTAGCTAGCCGAGCGGCTTTTGCAGGACGTCGAAGCGCGGATTGGTTTCGGAAAAGATCGGCAGGGCGGCGGCGCCGAGGATTGCCGTATCTTTGCCGGTCATACCGATCATCACCCGAGGTACCGTCCGCTTCTGGTTGGGATCGATCGGAGTGTGCAGCGGCTCCAGCCGCTCTGCAAGCCGAAGCATCAGTGATGTCGATATGCTGCCGCCGAGCACGATGGTCTGCGGATCGAAGGCCAGTTCCAGAAAATCGATGGTCTGCCGCAGCGGCTGGACCGCCTGATCCAACCAGGCGTCGAGACCTTCGCCGCCCTTGGCGATCAGTACGTCGAGATCGTCGGGCGACAGCTCCTCGGCATTGGCAATGCCCATGAATTCATAGGCAACGGCCGGCGAGACGTAACGATCCAGACAGCCGCGCTTGCCGCAGCTGCAGAGCTTGCCATGCGGTTCGACGATGACATGCCCGATCTCGCCGGCATTGTTGCGGCTGCCCTTGTAGAGGTGACCGTCGAGGAACATCCCGGCGCCGATGCCGCCGCCGCCGGCGAGGAAGAGATAGACGAAGCTGCCCAAACCGCGGGCGACACCATGCAGGCGCTCGCCGATCGCCGCTGCCGTCGCGTCGTTTTCGACGAGCACCGGCACCTTCACCCGCTGTTCCAGCTCATGCCCGACAGGAAAACCCTGCCAGCCGGGCAGGTTCAGCGGGCTGAGCGACGTGGTGCCGCCATCGGCATAACGGCCGGGCAAAGCCATCCCGACACCGAGCAGCCTTTGCCGGTCGAATGTGAAGGCCTGCTGGAGATCCTCGACTATTGCTTGGAGAGCCGGCATCGCCCGTTGCGGATCGGGATGTTCGACGTGGCGCTCGATGCGTGCACAGACGGCGCCGGAGAGATCCGTCAGAACGCCGCTGGCGCGCTGGCGGCCAAGTTCGAGGCCGATCGAATAGGCGCCGCGCGGATTAATGGAGTAGGGGATGATCGGCTGGCCGCGGGCCAGCTTCTGCGCCTCGGACGGAACGAGAAGGTGCGATCGCTCCAGCTCCTCGACGATGTTCGACACGGTCTGGGCAGTCAGCGCCGTCATCCGGGCGATCGCCGCGCGCGACAAAGGACCGTTCGTGCGGACAGCCTCGATCACCACACGCCGGTTGTGAGACTTGGCCTGCTCGAGATTCGTGCCGGAGATTGCCTTCATGTCGCCTTCAAAGCAAATGGTGCGTCACCCTTGTCACAAGACGAACACCGATGAAAGCTCCATTCTTCGGAACGTCTTATTTGCTCAAAGGGCATGGCGTCTTTGCAGAAAGCCGAGGAGCGTTATGCCGGCCAGCCCGGTCACGGCGCTGAGGATGGCGGTTCCCGAATAACCCGTCACATAGGTGCCGGCGGCAAAGACCAGCGCGCCGATCCCGGCACTGGCAAAGATATTGACGGAGATCAGTGCGCTGCCGAGCCCCGGCCGGTCGGCGATCAGATCCTGCAGATAGGTGATCGGAAAGCTGATGATTGCGGCGGCTCCGATGCCTGCGAGCAAGGTGAGCGCATAGAGGTGCCAGGGCTCGGAGGCAAAGCCGAGAAGGCTGAGGAACACGGTGTAGATGATGGTGCCGGCGGCAAGCGCCGTTATCTGACCGATCTTCCGGGCGATCCGCGACCAGACGATGATGAAGACGACTTCCAGCAATGCGACGATGCCGACCAGAATGCCGACGTCGCTCAGCGAACCATGCGCTGCACCGGTGGCGATCAACGGCAGAAGGGCGTCATTGAGATGCAGCGTGCTGGTGATCAGCGCCACCCCGCAAATATGCGCGGATATTCGCGGCGAAACCACCTGGCGCAGCGCGCCGAGATAGGTGAGGTGATGAACTGCCGCCATCTCCGTCGCCGTGCGCTTCGGCAAGGCGAAGACGATAATCCCCTGGCAGAGCAGGCATGAGAGGCCGGCAAAGAGGTAGGCCGGCAGCATGCTCGATGCGCCAGAGAGCAGCAGGCCGGTGATGCCGGGGATCAGCACCCAGGACAGCGAGATCATGGCGCGTACGCCGGAGTTGGCCGTCGCCATGTCGCTTCGGTTCATGCCATGCATCGCCGCGCGCGCATTGGCAAACAGCAGCGAGTTCAACGCCCCGTAGATCGGCAGGGGCAGCAAGCCGCTGATGACGAAGACGGCTGCAGTTGGAAAGGCGTAGACCATGCCGTAGCCGACGATGCCGAACAGGCAGGCGCCGATCATCGTCGACCGGTACTCGCCAAGCCGGTCGGCGAGATTGCCGAGCAGAATGCTGATGACGACGTTCACCGCCGCGGAGACGAAACTCAGGAAGGAATAGAGACCATCGCTCAAGCCCAATTCGCGGATACCCACGACCGAACGATAGGGCGCAGTCATCGCCCCCGCCATTCCGAAGGTGAAAATAGCAATCATGCTGACGCGGATCGCCGGATTGCGGAAGACGTCGGGGAAAAGGCGGCTCATGCGGGCATCTGAATGTCAGTAATGTTCCGATTGGGAGAAAGTCCGCGCGAGCTCAGCCTGGCCTGCCGTCAGGCCGCAATCGACAGGCAGGCAGACACCGGTGATAGAGGCGGCCTGGTGGCCGGCAAGGAAGGCCACGGCATTGGCAACATCTTTCGGATCGACAACCCGCTGCAGCGGATACCAGCGGCGTGCCTCCTCGAAAACATTCGGATTGGCGCTGGCGCGGGCTTCCCAGGCCTGCGTCTTCACCGTGCCGGGGGCGACGGCGTTGGACCGGATGCCGAACTTGCCGTATTCCACGGCGACCAGCCGTGTGAAATGCAGAAGGCCGGCCTTGGCGGCGCTATAGGCCGGGTGTCCGAAGACATGCATGCCGTTGACCGAAGCGATGTTGACGACGGAACCCTTCGAAACCGTCAGCATGGGCTCGAATGCGCGGAAACATAAGAATGCCGCTTCGAGATTAAGCGCATTGTCCGCCCGCCAGATCTCGGGCGTCGTATCGTGCAGGCTGGTCGCGCGGGCAGCACCGGCATTGTTGACCAGGGTTCGAACCAGGCCGACGTCGGCGGCGCGTCTTGCCAATTCGGCAATGCTCGTCTCGCTGGTCACATCGCATTCGACGGCGATGAAGCGATTGCCCGGCCCGAGCTTCAATGCCACGGCAGCCGCAGCCGCGGCATCGATGTCGGCAAGCAACACGACGTCGTGGTCATTGGCGAGCCGTGCGGCGATCGCCGCGCCGATATCGCCTGCAGCACCGGTAACGATGGCTATCGACTGCGTCATTTTCCGTCGCTCCCGTTCATGAACCTCAATCTCCAAGCAATTGCCGGTCGTCGCCGTCACGATGAATGACAAGCTGCTGCTTGATACGCCGAAGCGTGGTCGTCGCCTTCGGCTGAACGGCGTAGGCGACCAGGCTCGACAGGATATCGATCGTCGCGATGTAGGCGATGCGCGTCGAGGTCGGGCGATAGATATTGTGGCCCTCGGGAAGGTCGATCGCCACGACGATTTCGGCGGCCTTGGCAACCGGGCTGGCCGTCTGGGTGAGTGCGATCGTCTTCACCTTGGTCTGGCGGGCAAGCTCGAAGGCACGCACCAGCTCCGTATTGCGCCCTGAGAAGGACGAGCCGATCAACACGTCGCCGGGCCTTGCCGCGGCAGCCATCATCAGCTGCATGCTATGGTCGGAACTTGCCGTGATGCGAAGTCCGAGACGGAAGAGGCGGTTCTGGAGCTCGTCGGCAATCATCGACGAATTGCCGCCCGATCCGAACGCATAGATCATATCGGCCTTGGCGATATGAGAGACGGCGGCTTCGATCGCGGCAAGATCGAGCGACCGATGCAGGAGAAAGAGCGCGTTCTGGGCCTTGGTGATGATGTCCTGGGCGACATCGGCCGGATCGGTGCTTTTCGATTCCGGTTTCAGATAACGAACGCCGATATGGGCGGTGCGGGCAAGCTGCACCTTGAAGTCGGAAAAGCTCTCGCAACCGAGCCGCCGACAAAAGCGCGTGACGGTCGGCGGCGATACCTCGGCCCGTTCCGCCAGCTCGATGATCGAGGCATTCACGGCAAATTCGAAATCGTTGACGATGATCTCCGCGATGCGGCTCTCGGAGGGAGAGAGCCGACCCTTGTCTTCCTGTAGCGTTGAAAAGATATCCAAGCCCGTCCCCCCGATGGTTCTCTACCTATCCTTCTTCTTATAGGCCACGCAGTCGATCTCAACCTTGCAATCGACCATCATCGACGATTGCACACAGGCGCGCGCCGGCGGATGTTCGCCGAAATACTCCTGATAGATTTTGTTGAAGGTCCAGAAATCGCGTGGATCGTCGAGCCAGACGCCGACGCGCACGACGTCCTCGACGCCGTATCCGGCCTCATCGAGGATCGCCAGGACATTGACAATCGTCTTGTGGGTCTGGGCAATGATGTTGCCGTCGATGATTTCGCCATCTTCCATCGCAACCTGGCCGGAAACATACAGCCATCCGTCGGCTTCGACCGCACGTGCGAAAGGCAGCGCCTTGCCGCCGGCGCCCGTTTGAACAGTGCCATAGCGCTTGATCGGCATGCTGAAGTCCTTGCAAATTATTTTCTTGATAAGTTGACAAGTGACCATAGAAAGCAGAATTTGACCAGTGAAAAACGCCATTTATGAAAAGAATTTCAATCCGGGGCAGACATGCGCGATCCTTTCCAGAATCCTTTCCCGTCAGACAGCGCCCGGCATGCCATCTGGGAAATGCTCGTTCCGCGCGATATCGATGCGTTTCTGGCGGCCGATTGGTCGATGGTGGAGCAGGACTTCGTGGAAGAGGGCTTCATCGGTATCGACGCCCAGAAGCAGGTCAGCCCCGACAGGTGGCGCCTGGCATTTCCGACGCTGTCCGCCTATCGCCAGGAATGGCTGAGGCAGGCAGAGGATTTTGCCAAACAGAGTTTCGCAGAAGATGCGCGCACGGCGATCTTCACCACGACGACGCTTGAGGATATCGAAATCGAAGGCGACATGGCGCTTGTCCGCAAGAAATTCGACGGCAGCATTTCCAAGCCTGACGGCACCCGAGACGTCATGCAATGGCAGACGCTCTATTATTGCAGGCTTCACCAAGGACGCTGGAAAATCTCAGGTTTCACCGGCTACCTGCCGAACCCGATGGGTTGACGCGGGGCCGACAACACGAAGGCCACTTTCTTGCGCATTTTCACGGCAGCATTGGCGACGGAAACCAACACCTTTTCCCCGATCTGCGTGGATCGTCGCGCATTCGAAGCCTCTCTCTATGCCCCGCCCGGCCAGCATCCCGAAACACCAACGCTCTGCACCGCGCCGATCACCGTCGGAAGGCGCGTCACCCGAGAAAAGGGCTGGGAACTGATCGAGGGAACCGCCACCTGGGCCGACCCCGCAGGCCTCGTCAACCGGGCAACCTACGAGGAATTGCGTGACGAAATCCTCGGCCAACTCCGTGCGGCAATGCCTGTCGACGCCGTTGTCATGGGCCTGCACGGCGCCATGGTGGCAGCCGGATACGAGGATACCGAAGGCGATCTCCTGTCGCGCATCCGCGAGATCGTCGGGCCCGATGTCCTCATCTGCGCCGAACTCGATCCGCACAGCCATCTCACCGCAAAACGCGTCGCCGCTCTCGATTTCGCCGTCTATTTCAAAGAGTTTCCGCATACGGACTTCGTCGACCGCGCCGAGGACCTTTGGCGCATTGCGGTCGAGACGCTCGAGGGCCGGATCAAGCCTGATATGTCGGTGTTCGACTGCCGGATGATCGACGTCTTCCCGACATCGCGCGAGCCCATGCGTTCCTTCGTCGACAAGATCATGCAGATCGAGAAGGATGATCCGGACGTCCTGTCGATCTCGGTGATCCACGGCTTCATGGTGGGCGACGTTCCCGAAATGGGAACGAAGCTGCTTGTCGTGACGGATGACAAGCCGGAGAAGGGCGCGGCTTTGGCGCGTGAACTCGGCCTCGAGCTATTTTCGAAGCGCGGCACCTTCATGGTCCCGCAGATCGACGAGAAGGAAGCCGTCACGCGCGCGCTTGCCGCAACCGCTTGGCCGGTTGTCATCGCCGATGTCTGGGATAATCCGGGTGGCGGCACGGCAGGGGATGCGACGGTTATCCTCGAAGAGCTGATCGCCCGCGGCGTCACGAATGCCGCGATCGGCACCATCTGGGATCCGGTGGCCGTCCAGATCTGTTTTGCGGCAGGCGAGGGGGCGGAAATTCCACTGCGCTTCGGCGCCAAGTCGGCACCCGGCACCGGCAATCCCGTCGACGGCACCGTCAAGGTCATCAAGCTGGTGAAGAATGCCGAGATGCAATTCGGCGAGAGCCTCGCACCTTTCGGCGATGCCGCACATATCGTGCTTGACGGCATCGACATCATCCTCAATTCGACACGCGCTCAAAGCTTCGATCCGAGCCTTTTTTCGGCGATGGGCATCGATCCCGCCAGGCAGAAAATCCTGGTGATCAAATCCACCAACCACTTCTTCGCGTCCTTCTCGAAGATCGCGGCCGAGATCCTTTACTGCTCGGCCGGAACGCCCTATCCCAATAATCCGGCGACGACGCCGTACCGGCGGGCACCGAAGACCATATGGCCGATCATCGCCGATCCACATGGACCAGAACGCGGAGCCGCCTAGATGCATGACAACAGGTTTGCCGTCATCGCCAAGGCAGGCGACAGGATCGCCGATCTCTCGACGCCGCGTCCTGTGATCGACGAAGACAGGCTGGCTGCAAACATAGACCGCGTTCAATCCTATATGGATCAGCACGGGCTGAACTTCCGCCCGCATATCAAGACGCACAAGATCCCGGCTCTCGCCGTCGCGCAGGTTGCCGCGGGCGCCAAGGGCATCAATTGCCAGAAGGTGACGGAAGCCGAAGTCTTTGCCGAAGCCGGCTTCGAGGACATCCTCATCACCTTCAACATCCTGGGACCGCAGAAGCTCGAGCGCCTGGCCAAGTTGAACGAGAGAATTTCGGCCCTCAAGGTCGTCGCCGACAGCGAAGTGACGGTCGACGGGCTCGCGGCGCATTTTTCCGGCCACAAGCCGCTGAACGTACTGGTCGAATGCGATACCGGCGGCAGCCGCTGCGGCGTGCAGACGCCGGGTGAGGCGGCCTCGCTCGCCAGGCGCATCGCCGCGGCCGACGGTCTCACCTTCGGCGGCATCGTGACCTATCCGAAACCGCAATCGGCGGCCGCCGTCGAAGCCTTCATCGCCGAGACGCTCAAACAGCTGACATCGGAAGGCATAAGCTGCGCCATCATCAGCAACGGCGGAACGCCGAGCCTCTTCGAGGCGCATCTCGTTACGTCGGCCACGGAACACCGCGCCGGCACCTATATCTACAACGATCGCCAGATGGTGCGCATGGGCCATTGCACCGAGGACGAATGCGCCATGCACGTGCTGGCAACCGTCGTGTCCCGGCCAAACGCCGACCGCGCCGTCATCGATGCCGGGTCGAAGGCGCTGACATCGGATCTTCAGGGTTTTAGCGATTACGGCCTGGTCGTCGGTTATCCCGAGGCGAAGATCAGCAGCCTCTCGGAAGAACATGGCGTCATCGATCTTTCGAACTGCACCGGCCCCCGGCCTCAGATCGGCGAGAAGCTCTTCATTATCCCGAACCACACCTGCGTGGTGTCCAACCTGTTCGACACGATGGTCTTCCATCGGGGCGGCATCGTCACCCGCGTCGAGGATGTCGCGGCCCGCGGTCTCGTCTGGTAGGAGCCGCTGCCGATTGAGGGCGAAATGGCCCTGATTGCCGAAGGCAGCGGTTATCGGTGAATTACTCGCGGTCAGGCGGCTCCTGGCGTCCAAATAGCAACAAGCGGACGTCATGCGCCAGTCGGGGAAGCTGGCAGCGTGAGATACGCACCTTCTCGGAAGCGAACGTCCGGATTAGTGTGCCCCTCAGAGAGCGGACATTCTGGGCCATAGCGTGCCTAACTCACGGTTTTACATGTCACAACACACGGTGCGACAGTGGTGGTAAAGAAAGCTGCCGATCCAGCTGAAAGCGAGTGGCTGCAGCAAGCAAGAGCTGGTGACACATCGGCATTCGACCAGCTCATGAAGCCCTATCGCAAACTGCTACACACTCATTGCTATCGCATGCTCGGCTCGCCCTTTGATGCCGACGATGCTCTGCAGGAGACACTGCTCGGTGCATGGCGTGGCCTAGGGTCTTTCGAGGCGCGCAGTTCGCTCGGCACGTGGCTCAACAGCATCGCCACGCGCATTTGCCTTCGCATGATTTCGAGACGCCCTCCGCGTCTAGCTTCAGGCGATCTCGCCCCGCCGCTTCGGTCCACTGCCGAACTGGGCGAGCCGGTGCAGGGTCCCGTGTGGCTGGAACCAATGCCGGATAGCGAACTGCTGTACGGGGGTGCGGCCAACGAAGATCCAGCAGCGATACTGCTGCGTCGCGAACACATAGGACTTGCATTCGTTGCCATGTTACAGCACTTGCCCGGCACGCAACGCGCCGTCCTCCTGCTACGCGAGGTGCTTGGGTACTCGGCCATCGAAACCGCCGATATCCTTGGAACCACCGTGGCCTCGGTCAACAGTGCGTTGCAGCGCTCTCGACAAACGGTGAGGGCAAAGAAACCCGCAACCGTGCAGTCTAGTGAGATGCTGCAAGTTGATCCGCAGGAGCTCGAACTCCTGCTGCAATCCTTCATATCCGCTTGGGAAAGTCGCGACGTAACAGCAATGGTGAACCTACTAGCCGACGATGTCCGCTTTACAATGCCGCCGCTGCCGGCATGGTTCAGTGGCCGCGAGTTTGTCGGAAAGTTCTTCGCAGAACGCGTGTTCGAGACTCCCTGGCGGCTCCACTCTTTACGCGGCAACGGCCAGCCCGGATTCGCCTGCTATCTGAAGCAAACTGGTGACGACCGATTCCGGCCGGGTGGCGTTGTGCTGCTGAGTGTGTATGACGGCCACATTGCTGCGATCGACAGCTTTCTTGACCCTGCAGTCTGCCGCCGGTTCGGAATGCGCGACGAGTTTCACCAGGAATTTTTCGCCACGGAGCGATGAGTTTCCGCATCGCTATGTCTCTAAGGGAACGACAGGCCCGAAAGGTTCGGGACTGCATCACTCGTTCAGTAGAAGGACATTTGCGATGGCCAAGCTCGTCGTCAGCATTCTGAGTTCCCTCGACAACTACTGCGCCGGCCCGGATGGCCGGCTTGACATGCTGCCAATGGGGGAGGCGTTTGATGCCCATAACCTTGAACTCTTGCGCAAGGCGGGCACGCTGCTCTTCGGTGCAGTCACGTTCCCGATGTTCGAGGCCTATTGGCCGAATGTCGATCGCAGTCCGACCAACGACCCGGTGCAACGCGAGATCGCCGAGCGTGTCGACGTAGCACGCAAGCTCGTCGCCAGCGACACGCTGGTTCTGGCGAAAACGTCTCCTTGGGCCGGCACCGAGGTGGTGAGCAGGACACGCGTGCATGCGCAGATCGCTGAACTCAAGGCTCAGGCCGGTGACGACCTGCTGATCTTTGGCAGTCGCATTCTCTTCAATGACTTGCTTGCGCATGGCTTTGTCGACGAGTTTCACCTTCTGGTGGGCAACGTCGTGTTGGGTGAGGGCGTACGTACATTCGAGCCTGGCTTGAATCCACCATTCAAACTGCTGGGCCAGCGCCAACTCGCGGGCTCAGATATAGCAGCCTTGCACTACGACTGCGGGGCGCACTGACGCGTCGCTGGATCACCACGCATTGCGGTTGTTTGCGGACGCCGTCGGGGCGTCCGCCTTGCCGGAGCAACTGGAACAGTTCGATGAATGCTTTTCAGCATAGGCGAGTAGCGCGGGGTCGGGAAACTCGCCTCGGAGGGCAGGACGAACCGCTGAAACGGAGCAGGTCAATTCAAGCCGCCGTCGGATTGATCACGTTCATATCGATTTCGGTCAGTTCGACGCGCCGCTCGAAGGCTATGCCCGCCTCGTCGAAGAGGTGGCAGTCCGCGGCGTTGATGCCGGTCGCAACCGGCGCGTCCGCGCGGATGCCGACGCTGCCCGGCAGCATGGCGCAGAAATTCTCGGACTCTCCGTTGAGCGAGGCGTAAGCGACCGTATTTGCCCCAAGGCGCTCGATAACAGTCGGCGTCACCTTGAAGACGATATCGCCGCCGCCAAGCTGGATATGCTCCGGCCGGATGCCGAGCGTCAAAGCCTTGCCGGCCATGCCGTCGCGCGGCGTCACCGGCAGAACAGCTGTCTGGCCTTGATAATCCACCTCGACGCCATTGGCGCTGACGCCCTTGCAGGTCACGGGAAGAAAATTCATTTTCGGATTGCCGATGAAGCCGGCGACGAACTGGTTTGCGGGCTTGTGATAAAGCTCCAGCGGCGCCCCCGTCTGGGAGATATCACCGGAATCCAGCACGACGATACGGTCGGCCATGGTCATCGCCTCGACCTGGTCGTGCGTCACATAGATCATCGTCGCCTTCAACTGCCTGTGCAGCTTGGCAAGCTCGATACGCATGTCGGCGCGAAGTGCTGCGTCGAGGTTGGAAAGCGGCTCGTCGAACAGGAATATCTTCGGTTCGCGCACGATGGCGCGGCCGATCGCGACGCGCTGGCGCTGGCCGCCGGATAACATGCCGGGTTTCTGCTGCAGCCGCTGTTCGAGGTGAAGGATGCGTGCCGCGTTTTCCACCTTGGCCTTGAGTTTTTCCTCTTCCATCCTTTCGACCCGAAGCGGGAAGGCAATGTTCTCGAAGACTGTCATGTGCGGGTAGAGCGCGTAGGACTGGAACACCATGGCGATGCCGCGCTTGACCGGCGGCAGATCATTGACCCTGATACCATCGATGACGATGTCGCCCGCGCTCGTCGCGTCGAGACCGGCAATCATCCGCAGCAGGGTGGATTTGCCGCAGCCTGACGGCCCGACGAAGACGACGAATTCGCCGTTCTTCACATCGAGCTGCACGCCCTTCAGAACTTCGTAGTCGCCATAGAATTTCTGAACTTTGTTGAGAAAGAGCTGTCCCAAAAATCTGTCTCCACCGGCGGCCTTCGTCGCACATTCGATCATCGCGACTGCATAATTCCGAAATCGGATTCGATCTAAGGAATTAGACAGTAATTCAAGGTGTTACAGCGCCGCACTCAGAAAAGGCATGCGGCGCTGCAGGAAGGATCGCGGGCTGTTGCCGTCCGCGATCCCAAGGTTCCAAAGAGACTTACTTGAACGCCTCGACTTCGCCGGCGGCCTTCTTGAGTGCGGCCTCCGGCTCGGCCTTGCCCGTCACAACGGACTGGATCATCTCGATCATCGAGTTCTGGAAGCCCTTGTAGTCGGTGAAGAGCGGCTCGGGACCACCATAGCTGATGCCGTCGATCAAGGGCTTCCAGTAGGGATCCTTGGCGACGAATTCATCGACCTTTGCAGACGGCCGCAGCGGGGTGAGGCCGGCGCCGCCCTGCAGTTCGTATTCCGACTGCACATCGGGCGAGGTGATGAACTTGGCGAATTCCGTCGCCTTGTCCTCGACCCCCGAACCCTTGAAGATCGCCAGGCTGTCGGTGATCAGCAGCGTGCCGGGGCCTTTGGCGTCGGGGCCGAGCGGCAGCGTCGTGATGCCCCAGCTGATCTTCGTCGCCTTCAGGCGGTCGGCTGCACCCGAGCCTGCCTGGATCATGGCAACCTTGCCGTCGAGGAAGATGGCGCGGACTTCGTTCTGCTCATAGGCGGTCGGGCCTTCTTCGGAGTAGGGGACGATATCCTTATAGGCCTTCAGCGCGGCGAGAATCTGCGGGCTGTCGAGCGTGACCTTGCCGTCGGCATCGATCACCGAGCCGTTGTTGGTGTAAACCCAATGCATGAACTGGTGCATCGTGTTGTCGAAGGTCTTGGCGGAGAGACCGAAGCCCGGAATGCCGGTCTTTTCCTTGATGGTCTTTGCCATCTCGATTTCTTCAGCCCAGGTCTTCGGCGGCGTCTCGGGGTCGAGGCCGGCCTGCTTGAAGAGATCCTTGTTCCAGTAGAGCGCCTTGGTGGAGAAGGCGATCGGAACACCCCACTGCGTGCCCTCGAAGGTCACGGTGTTGACGATGTTCGGATAGTAGGTCTGCTTCTCGTCATCCGTCATCGGCACCGGAACGATAAGGTCGTTCTGCGCGAATTCCTTCAGCGTGCGCGAGCCGACATAGGCCATCGCCACCGGCGTGCCGGCGGCAGCGAGCGTCGTTGCCTTGTCCTGGCACTGTGCCCATCCGACGACCTCGGGGGCGACCTTCCAGCCGGTGTTCTTTTCTTCCCACTGCTTGATGTATTTGGTGTGGACCGGGTCGATCGTGTCGCCGCAATAGATCCAGCTGATTTCCTTGTCGGCTGCCTGGGCAGTGACGGCGGTCAGTGCCGTCGAACCGAGCAGGGCGAGCGCCATAAGGCCTGTCTTAATGGTAATGCTCACGTCGTGACTCCCATTCTTGTGTTAGCTGTTCACTCGTTTTTTGGTCTTATTGTTTCACCGCACCGGCGGTCAGCCCGCCGACAAGGTAGCGCTGAAGGAAGAAGATGACGACCATCGCCGGCGCGATACCGACGAAGGAAGCCGCCATCAGTTCGTTCCAGATGACCTCCTGCTTGCCGAAGTAAGCAAAGAGCCCCACCGGCAAGGGCATGTATTCGGTCTTCGAGTTGAACGTCAGCGCGAAGATGAATTGCTGGGCGTAGGCGCCGATGAAGGTGGTGATGGCGACGACGATAATCCCCGGCATCGCAATGGGCAGGATGACCCGGCGCAGCGTGTAGAAATGGCTGGCGCCATCCATGTAGGCCGCTTCGTTGAGTTCCTGCGGAATACGGATCATGTAGGTGCGCAGCAGCCAGATCGCCGAGGGGATCAGGAAGGCGACGCCCGGCACGATCATGGCGAGATAGGTGTTGAGCACGCCCATGCTGCGCATCAGCCGGAAGAGCGGGATCAACAGCACAGCGCCGGAGAACATGTTCACCGTCAGGAAGGCGCCGAGCAGGATGCCCATGCCCCTGAATTCGAACTTCGCGAAGGCGTAGGCGGCCGGAATGACGAGGCCGAGCACGATCAGCGTGACGATGGTCGAGATGAAGAACGAGTTGAAGATATAGCGCCCGAAGCCCGGTACGCTGATCCACATCGTCCGGTAGGCTTCGAAGGAGCCGTTCTCCGGCCAGAAGCGATAGGGCGAGGAGAAGAGCTGGCTGAGCGGTTTCAGCGACACCAGGAAACCTTCGACGAAGGGCGACAGCACGAAGAAAAGAAACAGCGCGATGCCGCAATAGATCAGGATGATTTCCCACCAGCGGTAACGGTCGATCATGGCTGCATTGCTCATGCGCGTTTCTCCGGATTGAGGCGGCGGGTGACGCGGAAATAGGCGAAGCAGAAGAGCGACAGGAAGATGCAGATCAAAACGGCGCGCGCTGCACCTTCACCGTATTTCTTCGAGCCGATCGCCGTCTGATAGGTGTCGATGATCATCGTCGTCGTCTCGCCGCTCGGCCCGCCCTGCGTCAGGATCCAGATGATGTCGAACGAGTTGAAGGTGGCGATCAGCGAGAGCATCGACATGGTGATGATCGCCGGCACCATCAGCGGCAGCGTGATGCGGCGAAAGCGGTACCAGCGGCCGGCGCCGTCTGTCCAGGCGGCCTCGTAGAGATCCTTCGGAATGGATTGGATCGCCGCCAGGAAGTAGATCGTCACCAGCGGCACGCCGATCCACACGTCGGTGATGATCGTTGCCCAGAAGGCGGTGTTTCCATAGGCGAGGAAGGCGACAGGGCCGTCGACGAGACCGAAGCGCTGCAGCATGCCCGATATCATCCCGAACTGGCCATTATACATCCAGCCCCACATGAAAATGCCGATCGCCATCGGCACGATCCATGGCGGCATGGTCAAAAGCCGGAACAAGGAGCGGCCGGGGACCGCGGCATTCAGCATGCATGCGCCGAAGGTGCCGATCACCATTTTCAGGGCGACCGAGAAGAACGTCCAGATGAAGGTGCGGATGATGACTTCGGCAAACCGCTCGTTGAAGATCTTCTCGTAATTGACCCAGCCGACCCAGTTGGTGGTCTTCCTGAGGGAAGCGTCGGTGAAAGAGAGAATGAAGGTATCGACCAGCGGATAGGCGACGATCGCGAGAACATAGAGCACAGCCGGAAGAAGAAGGATACAAGCGAAGATGAAGGTGCTTCTTTGAACACTCATCTTGCCGCCCTCCTCAAGCCGCTCTCGCGTGAAGGGCTTCGTCGAAGCGGTCCCAGATGGGACGCAGATCGACGACCGTTTTCTTCATCCTCGCTTCGTCCATCGCCAAGGCGAGGATGCCGGCTTCGAGCGCATTCAGGGTGGAAACAGGAAGTTCGAGCCCGGTGCGCACGCTTTCGAGCAGGTCGCTCGCCATCTGTTCATCGGCGCCGTAGTGCTGGGAGAGCTCGGTGGCGGCATATTTGTTTTCGACCACCTTGTTGCCGGTCAGCTGTTCGTGAACGTCGAGATAGCCGCGAACGAAATCGCCTTCGGCCATGCCGCGCGAACCCATGATGGCGAAACGGCGGAATTGGTCGGGCACGTTCAGATTGGTGTGGAAGTTCATCCCCACGCCATTTGCATATTCGACGATCGCGACCTGATAGTCGATGATATCGGCATCGCTGTCGAAGACCTTGTCCGATCCCATCCATCCGCTCGGCTTGCGGTGGAAGAGCTCGAGGTCGTTGATGCCCTCGCGCGCCGGGTCGTTGGCCGGAATGAAGCTCTTGCGGCCGCCGAAACTTGCGACACGCTCCGGCCGTGCGCCGGCGACGCCATTATAAAGATCGAGGTCGTGGCAGCATTTCTCCAGCATGAAGCTGCCGGAATAGCGCTCATAGCGGCGCCAGTCGCGCATGAAGAAGGCGCCGTGATAAGGCTCGATATGTTCGGAAGCCTCGATCGACACGATCTGACCAAGCTTGCCCTCGGCCTGGATGGCGCGGAGATCCTTGTAAAGGGGAGAATAGCGCAACACGAGACCGACCATCAGTCGCTCATGGCCGAATTTTGCCATCAGATGGGCAAGTTCGATGCTTTCGGCGATCGTCGTGACGATCGGCTTTTCGCAGAAGACCTTGAGACCGGCTTGAAGCCCGAGCCTGATATGGTCGAGATGCAGGTGATTGGGGGAGCCGATCATCAGCAGATCGAGCTTTTCGGAGGCGAGGAGCTCCTCCGGCGAACCATAGGCCTTGCCGACTGAAATTCCCTTTTCCGTCAATCCGGGAAGTCCGGCGGGTTCCGGATCCACATAGCCGACAATGTCGAAGCTGCTATCGATTGCCTTGAAAACATAGCCGAGATAGCCGAGCCGGAATCCTAGCCCGATGATTCCCACTTTCATGCCGATCAGGTTCCCATTTAGTAATTTATTTTCTTTAAGTTGGGACAAAAATCCGGAGGCGTCAATAGAAAACGGGCATCGAAGCGCAAGCATGAAATTAATTTTCATAGATCGATAGCCGGCGGTCGATTGTTGGCTGCGACCGGGCGGACGCGGATTGTATAAGCGAAGTGTGCGCGCCGCTTGAAGTAGGGGCGGCGAATTCAACGCCGGTCGCCGCAGGCAGCGATCGCCCCGGCAAGCACACGCGGGACTCGCGAAATGTTGAAAAGACTCGTGAGTTTACGTGTGTAGGATGATGCGAGACCCGAAGGCACGGAGGAGCCATCATGACCCGTATGACAGCCAAGGATTTCCCTCAGGAACTTCTCGAACTCTACGATTATTACGCGCATGGGAGAATTACCAAGCGCGAGTTTCTCGACCGGGCCGGCAAATTCGCCGTCGGCGGCGTTACGGCAGCTGCCATTCTTTCATCGCTGAGCCCTGACTATGCGCTGGCGACCCAGGTCGAGTTCACCGATCCCGATATATCAGCCGAATACATCACCTATCCCTCGCTAAAGGGAAATGGCGATGTCCGCGGCTATCTCGTCCGCCCCAAAAACGCGACCGGCAAAGTCGCGGCCGTGGTGGTCGTTCACGAGAACAGGGGCCTGAACCCCTATATCGAAGATGTGGCGCGGCGCGTGGCAAAGGCAGGTTTCATCGCACTTGCGCCGGATGGCCTGACATCGGTCGGAGGCTATCCCGGCAACGACGAAAAGGGGCGGGAACTCCAGCAGAAGGTCGACCCGGAAAAGCTGATGAACGACTTCTTCGCGGCGGTCGAATTTTTGATGCAAAGCGATCTCACCACCGGCAAGGTCGGCATCACCGGCTTCTGCTACGGCGGCGGCGTCTCCAACGCCGCGGCGGTCGCCTATCCGGAGCTTGCCGCAGCCGTGCCCTTCTACGGCCGGCAGCCACGCGCCGAAGACGTACCGAAGATCAAGGCGCCGCTGCTTCTCCATTATGCCGGGCTGGACAAGGGGATCAACGAAGGCTGGCCGGCCTATGAAGCTGCGCTGAAGTCATCAGGAAAAACATTCGAGGCCTACGTCTATCCTGACGTCAATCACGGCTTTCACAATGATTCCACACCCCGATACGACGAAGCGGCAGCCAAGCTCGCCTGGCAGCGGACGGTCGACTGGTTTACGAAATACCTCGCCTGAGAAGGCCAGACTTGAACGAGCTGCGGCGGGGAGCCATTCCCCGCCGCTTTTCGTCCCGCGGCTTGTCAAGCCGACTGATGACCTGTGATCAGGCTCCAGAAGGGATCGTCGCCAGACAGGTTTTCCAAATCGGCAAGCCCGCGAAGCTGCAGGAAAGAGGTGCCGGACACATTCCGATTTCCCCAGCGCAAGCAGTCCATGAATTTGACTTCACGTTCATGAACGCTCATCGGCGCTTCGAGCGATCCCTTCGCATGCAAGCGGGACTTGTTCAAAATGCGCCCGTCGCGCATCGTGACCGTAACGACATGCGGGAGGCGCTCCACGCCTTTTTCCTCATCAGCCGAATAGGACTGCATTTCGACGCGCGGCATGAATTCCCGGATTTCCGCTCGCCCAATCTCCTGCCGTGTAAAATCCGAAAGGCCAAGGGAGCCTTTGAGGAAAGCTGTCGCCAGGCAATATTGCATTGAGAAGCGGGCCTGCATCTCGTCGGCGGGATCGGGATAAGCGAGATTTCGGGCAGCGGATATGCCGACTTTCGTCTCGATCCTGGTAATGTCGTCTGCCAAAAGCCCATGCTCCTGCTTCAGATCCAGAAGCGCATCGATCGCCCGATGGGTCGAGGCGCAGCAGGGATGGCGCTTGGTCACCACGCCCCGGCTTTCGATGATATGCTCCTCGTAGAATATCAGGTCGTCCCAGCCCTTGGCATCATCGCCCCCGAAAAGATCGAGGAAACCTTGCGGCCGCTCGAGGATATCCGGCCGCCCACTCATGCCCGCCAGCGCCATGCGCGCCGCATCCACGGCATTGCGCGCGGCAATGCCGGCGTGAAGCGGTTTGGCGGCCGTGCCGAACTGCCCTTTCGGGCCGCAGGCGAAGCTCGTCGCAAGGCTCATCGCCGCGACTAAGCCGTTTTTGTCGGCGCCGAGAAGCTGCGCTACGCCAGCCGCGGCCCCCATGCTGCCGACCGTCGCCGTTGCGTGCCAGCCTCTGTTGTAGTGAGAGGGATTGACGCCGTAGCCGACCGCCGCCTGCGCTTCCAGCCCGGCCAGGTAGGCCTCGAGAAACCGTCTTCCGCTTGTCACCTTGCCACGCGTCAGAACCGCCAGCAGCGCCGGCACCAGCACCGCGGAAGCATGCGCCCTCGCCGGATGAAAATTGTCATCGAAATCGAGCGCATGAGCCGCCGTTGCGTTGATGAGTGCGGCGAAAGAGGGCGATGCGGAGCCGCCGGTGACGAGCCGCGCTGCGCCGCCTCCGGCGATTTCCCCGTCGAAAGCGCGGGTGAGCGCGGCAACGCTTTCATCGCCGCTGCCTGCAATCATGCAGCCGATGGTGTCCACCACAGCATCTCTTGCCCGGTCCATGGCGAGGTCTGAGAACGTCGTACGCGACAAGAGCTGTTCCGCGATCTTCCGGAGAATGGTGGCCATTGACGAAAGTCTTTCCGTGAGTTTGGTTCTCAGCGGAAAATGTTCAACTTTCCGCAGGTCCGCAATCTTATGCGGTTTGCGGGTAGGGCTATCGATGTTGGAGATAGAATGGCGCGAGACACGAGTGCGGCGATCAGCCTGAAGCATATCGAGGCCTATGACGCCATCGCCGCGACGGGCTCGACGATCGCTGCTTCCGTCGAGCTTGGGATCTCGCAATCGAATGCCAGTCGCTTGTTGCAGCAACTGGAAGACTATCTCGGCGTCCGGCTTTTCGACCGGGAAAAGAACCGGCTTCAACCGACCCGCGAGGGGCTGCAGCTCGGCCCGGAAATCCGTGCCATTTCCGACCGGCTACGCGCTTTGAAAACCGCGGCGATGGAGCTCGAGAGCGGTCGATCGCGCGAGATCATGCTGCGGCTCGCCTTTCCCTCCAGTCTTTCCTCGACACGCATTCCGAAGATGCTGAAGAACTTTCTCGCAGCGAATGGTCCGATGCGCGTCGAAGTCGCGTCCGGCAGCTATCTGGCAATAGAGCGGATGGTGGCCGACGGCGAGGCCGATCTCGGATTCGCGCGTCTGCCGCTGATGAGCCCGGGATTGAAACAGGAGAAGATCCTGTCGTCGCGGGTCATTTGCGCCCTGCACAAGGATCATCCCAAGGCCGGCAGCCGCCAATTATCGGTCGGCGACCTGAAGGGGCAGGATCTGATCATGCTGAACAGGGAGCGACCGGTTCGCCATGAACTGGAGGCATTGTTCTACAAATCCGGCATCCGCCAACGCCCCCTGCTCGAGGCGCATTCGGTGGCGAGTGCCTGCGCGCTGGCTGCACAGGGGCTCGGCATTGCACTGGTCGGCGAGATCATCGCCCGCGAATATGCGACGCTGCCGCTGCAGTTCATTCCGCTCGAACCAGAACTGCCGGTTGCCTACGCGCTGATCAGCGGAGAGAAATTTCCGATGCCCAAGGCCGCCAGCCTCTTCCTTCAAAGCATTTCGGACTGGGCATGATGACGGTGCCTGAACCGTCCCGGGGGATCGCGAACGCATGAATATCAAGCAACTGGAAGTCCTGCGCACGCTTCTGGCGACGGGGTCGACGATTGCCACGGCAAAGACGATGGGGCTCAGCCAGTCCGGCGTCAGCCGCCTCCTCCAGCAGCTCGAGGCAGACCTTTCGATGTCGCTTTTCGTGCGCGACAAAGGCCGTCTCATCCCCACCCCCGAGGCTCTGCTTCTTGCCCGCGATGCCGAGAACATCTTGCTGGCGGTCGATCGGATGTCGGGCCACGCTGAGGACTTAAGAAGCGGCGCCGCCGGCCCGGAGATCGTCCGCGTCGGCCTGCCGAGCAGCATGTGGGAGCATTTCGCGCCGGCAATGCTGGCCGATTACATCAGCGATTTCCCCGGTGTGCGGATCGAAACCTTCTTCGAGACGACGACCGCGATCAACAAGCTCGTCGAGCAGAGGGTGATCGATTTCGGCTTTCTGCGCATGGAGGGCGAGAGCGGACCGGGCATCGAGGTCGAGCGCGTCGCCACCGGCGAAAGCGTCTGCGTCGTTCCGAAGGATCATCCTCTTGCGAAACTGGAGGAAATCACGGTCAGAAATTTGCGCGACGTGCCCCTCATTCTGATTGGCCGCCAACGGCCGAACCGCATGGCGCTCGATCAGACCTTCCGGCGGGCCGGCGTCAAGCAGATCGTCAAGATCGAGACGCATACCAACAGCTCCGCCTGTTCCTACGTCGCGCATGGCCTCGGGGTCACGATCATCAGCAGCTTTTATGCCAATCTCTATCGCCACCTGCCGGTGGTTCACCGTCCTTTCGTGCCGCGCGCGACCCAGGAATTCGGATTGGCGAGGGCGGTCGGGACGCCGCTGTCGATTGCCGCTCACGCTCTCAGCGACGCCTTGAAGCGACAGATCCAGATTTCGCAAAAAGACATTTGAAATCAAACTTTTAGCCGAAACTCTTATGCCAACGCAGCCGCTTTGGTTGCGGTCGTATTCCGCATAGACTTATGACGGAATCGCATAATATTGCGGATATTTCTTCATTCGATCATAGTCTGCGGCAACGAAACCGATGGCGCCGGGCACTGTCCGTCGCCCATCGCGGGGAACAAAAATGCTGAAATTCGTTCTAAACCGCCTGTTGATGGCATTGCCGACGATCGTCCTCGTTTCGGTGACCGTCTTCACGCTGATCCGCTTCATACCCGGCGATCCGGCGGCGCTGATGCTGGGTGATATGGCCGAGCCGGAGCAGATCGCGGCGATGCGCTCGGAACTCGGCCTCGACAAATCGCTGCCGGAACAGTTCCTGATCTGGAGCGCCAATGTCGTCCAGGGTGATTTCGGCCGCTCGATCGTCAATGACGAGCCGGTTCTGCCGCTCGTCGCATCGCGCTTTCTGGTCAGCGCCGAAGTCGTTGTCGTCGCCGTGCTTCTGGCGAGCCTCATCGCCGTGCCGGCGGGTGTCATCGCCGCCTGGCGGCAAAACAGTCTGACGGACCTGGCGCTGGTCGGCACGGCCACGATCCTGCTGTCAATCCCGACATTCTGGCTCGGCCTCCTGCTTCTGCTTTTCTTCGGCCTGAAACTCAGCTGGCTACCGGTCCTCGGCTATGTCTCGATCGGCAGCAACGTCACCGGCGGCCTGCTTTACCTCGTGCTGCCGATCATGACCCTGGTCATTCACGAGATGGGTGTGTTGATCCGCATGGCGCGCGCCTCGACGCTGGAAGTGCTGCGTCTCGACTATATCACCCACGCCCGGGCCAAGGGGCTTTCCGAGAGCGCCGTCCTCTGGCGGCACGCCTTCAAGAATGCCTTCGGCCCAACCTGGACAGTCATCGGTCTGATCCTCGGCAATCTGCTCGGCGGCATTGCCGTCATCGAGACGGTCTTCACCATTCCGGGGCTCGGGCGACTGATGGTCGACAGCATTTTTGCCCGCGACTACCCCGTAATCCAGGGTTGCCTGCTGTTCGTCTCGCTTTCCTATGTGCTGGTCAATTTGGTCGTCGACCTGCTCTATCCCTTGTTCGATCCGCGGGTAGTCGCCGAATGAAAAACGTCACGTTCAACGGCTTCATCGGCAGTATTCTGATTGCCGCACTGCTGATCTCCGCCGCGATCGGGCTTTTCTGGACCCCCTATGATCCGATGAAGCTCGGCTTCACCACACGGCTGGCGGCGCCAAGCAGCGCTCACTGGCTCGGAACCGACGAATTCGGCCGCGACGTGCTCAGCCGCCTGATCGTCGGCGCCCGGGCGAGCGTCTGGATCGGCACCTTGACGGTCACATTCGCGACGGTCTGCGGCACGCTGATCGGTCTCGTCAGCGGTTACGCCCGCGGTTGGATCGATGCCGTCATCATGGCCGTCAACAATGCACTTCTCGCCTTTCCAGGCATCCTTCTGGCGCTGGGATTGCTCGCCGTCTTCGGCGCCAACCAATATGGCATCATCTTCGCGCTGGGCATTGCCTATTCTCCCTCCATGGCCCGCGTTGTCCGGGGTGCCGTCCTGTCGCTGCGCGAGCGGGAATTCATCGAGGCCTCCAAGGTGATGGGCAATGGCGAGATCTACACCATGTTCCGCCATATCCTCCCCAATTGCATCGCCCCGATCACCGTGCTGGCGACCTCAATGTTCGGCTGGGCGATCCTTTCGGAAAGCGCGCTCAGCTTTCTCGGCCTCGGCGTTCCGCCACCGGCGCCGACCTGGGGCAACATGCTGGCTGCCGGGCGACCATTCATCGAGCAGGCTGTCTGGCTGGGTCTATTCCCGGGCCTGGCGATCGCCCTGACGCTCCTCGGCATCAATCTTCTGGGCGACGCTCTTCGGGACAAGCTTGATCCGCGGATGAGGGGGCTGAAATGACCAATAGAACACTTTTGAATGTCCGCAACCTGACGCTTCAGGTCACCGGAACCGGTGTGCAGGTCGTCAAGAAGGTCAGCTTCGACATCGCGCCGGGCGAGATCTTCGGCATCGTCGGAGAAAGCGGATCGGGCAAGACGCTGGCAACACGCGCCCTGATCTCGCTGCTGCCGGCGCCCATCAAGGTGATCGGCGGCTCCGTTGCCTACAAGGGACGCGACGTGCTTTCCATGAACGGCGCGCAATTGCGCCAATTGCGTGGTGCGGAAATCGGTGTCGTCTTCCAGGAGCCGATGACCTCGCTCAATCCCTCGATGACCGTCGGCCGCCAACTCGAAGAAGGGTTGCAGCTGCATACGAAACTTTCGAAGGAGGAACGGCGCAGCCGGATCCTCGACATGCTGAACCGGGTCGGGATCCGCGACCCCGCCGGGGCGCTTACTTCCTATCCGCATGAATTCTCAGGCGGCATGCGCCAGCGCATCATGCTGGCATCGGTGATGCTGCTGAAGCCGGCGCTCCTGATCGCCGACGAGCCGACGACGGCGCTCGATGCCGTGATCCAGCGCGATGTCATGGAATTGATGGTGGAACTGACACAGGCGGAAGGCACCGCCGTGCTGCTGATCAGTCACGACCTGCCGATGGTTGCGCGCTACACGAACCGCATCGTCGTCATGGAAAAGGGCATGATCGTCGAAGAAGGACGCACCGCCGATCTGCTCGACGCACCGCAGCGCGCCTATACGAAGAAACTGCTTTCCTCCGTGCCGTTTCGCGGAGAGACGCGGACGATCGACAAGACCAGGGCGCCGATGGTTTCGGCGCGGGATATCGTCGTCGATTATGCGGGCCGGCGGTCGCTGATGAAGAAGGCAACGCCGAAACGGGCGCTGCATGGCGTCAGCATCGATATCCACGAGGGCGAAGTCGTGGCGCTTGTCGGCGGTTCGGGTTCCGGCAAGACCACGCTCGGCCGCACCATTGCCGGACTGGTCCGCGAGAGCGAAGGCGATATCCGGTTCAAGGGACGCAGCCGCGACGACGACTGGATGGATTATCGGCTGAATTGCCAGATGGTGTTTCAGGATCCTTATTCCTCGCTCGATCCGCGCATGACCATCCTCGCGCTTGTGGAAGAAGCGCTGCGGCTCGTTCCCGATCTCGACGCCATGGCTAAGCGCAAGCGCGCCTTGGAGACGCTGGAGGAAGTCGGGCTTGCGGCCGACTACGCCGGGCGCTACCCGCATGAGCTTTCGGGCGGCCAGCGGCAGCGCGTGGCGATTGCCCGCGCCATTGCGCGCCGGCCGAAATTCCTGATTGCCGACGAACCCGTATCGGCGCTTGACGTGACGGTCAGGGCGCAGGTGCTCGAACTCCTGTCCGATCTGCAAAAACGCTACGGCTTTTCCTGCCTGTTCATCAGCCATGATCTCGGCGTGGTCGAACAGGTGGCCGATCGCGTCGTCGTCATGCAGGACGGCCGGATCATCGAGGAGGGCGACCGCGATACGGTTTTCGACAGCCCGAAGGAGGCCTATACGCAAAGGCTTCTCTCGGCCATCCCCGCTCTGGACCACAATGCTCAGGGCGGCGTGATCCTCAAATGGCGCCTGGAGAACTGACATGACGACGATAATTGAACCCGCAAAGCTTGCCGAGCGATTGAACGCGATCTGCGATGCCCAGCCGTTCGTGACGCGCTTCATGGTGCGTGCGCTTGGCAGCGGCGAAACGATCGGCAGAGGCGCCGACGAGGAAACCCCTTCGGCCAGCACCCGAAAGACCTCGATCATGATGGCGGCCCTGAAGGCCGCGCATGAAGGCCGTCTGGATCTGGACGAACGGATCACCTACGAAAAACGTTTCGCCGAGGAAGTGGCGAGCGGGATGTTCCGCTATCTGACGCCGGGTATCGTCATATCGCTGCGCGATGCCATCACCGGCATGATGGTGCTGAGCGACAATGTCTGCACCAAGATGGTCTTCGAAAGGCTGACGCTCGAAGAGGTCGACAGTTATTGCAAGTCGATCGGCATGACGGGCACCAACCATCGCTTCCTCATCCCTCCCTTGGCGCTGTCGCCCGATCATTCATTGAAGGCCGTCACCACGACGACGGCGCGGGATCAGGTCTATCTGCTGCAGACCATCCTGGATGCGCAGGATTCGCGGGAAGCCGCGGACCGGCTCGGCTGCTCGCAGGCGCTCAGCGCCTATGCGCTTCAAACCCTGAAGAACCAGATCCTGCGTTATGCCATTCCCTCCCGGCTGCCCTTCGGTGTGCTCGTCGCCCACAAGGGCGGCACGGGAAAGCGCGGCCGCATGAATGCCGGTATCGTCTATCGCGACGGGTCCCCCTTCTACATCATCGCCGCCTATACCGACGACGTGCCGCAGGAGATGCCGGACGGCACCCCCGGCTACACGGTCGCGCTTGAAACCATCGGCAGGCTTTCACGCGCCTGCTGGGATGAATTCCAATCCTAACGATCATAAAAAGAGGGTAGAACAATGCATAAGCTTCTTCTTGCAGGCACCATGTTGATGGCGATGACCGGCGTGGTCGACGCCCGCGACATCGTCGTGGCTCAAAGTTCCGATCTGCGCAGCAACAATCCGGGCGTCAATCGCGACGGCAATACCGATGGCGTCATCCTGCATATCGTCGAAGGGCTCGTCGGCTATGCCAACAACGGCGAGGTCAAGCCGCTGCTGGCAAAGAGTTTCGAAGTCTCGGCGGATGGGCTGACCTACAGCTTCAAACTGCGTGACGACGTCAAATTCCACAACGGCAAGACATTGACCGCCGATGACGTCGTGTGGAACTGGAACCGCTATCTCAAACCTGAAACGAAGTGGACCTGCCTTCCTGACTTCGACGGCAGCGGATCCGTGCATGTTACGGGGGTCAAGGCAGTCGATGCTTCGACCGTCACCATCACGCTGGAAAAGCCATCCGCGGTTTTCCTTGGCCTGATGTCACGCCCCGAATGCGGTTACACCGGGATGATCTCGCCGGAATCGGTCGGCGCGGACGGAAGCTTCATCAAGCCGATCGGCACCGGTCCCTTCAAATGGGATGAATGGAAGAAGGGCGAGTATATCCATCTCGCCAAGTTCGACGATTATGTCTCGCCAGAGAATGACGGCAAGCCCGACGGCATGGTCGGCTCCAAGCGCCCTCTCGTCGATGGCATCAAGTTCATGGTCATTCCCGATGCTTCGACCGTAAAGGCCGGCCTTCAGTCCGGCGTGCTCGACACCGCGGAGATTTCGCCGGATCTCATTCCCGAATTCAAGACGAGCGACACGATGCAACTGATCGTGGCGCGCAACAACGGCAAAAACCTCTTCTACATCCAGACGCGCGACAAGGTTCTGAGCAATCCCGGGGTGCGCCGAGCGATGGCGATGGCGCTCGATCTCGACCAGCTCGTCGAGGCCGCCTCCAACGGCACCGGCGCAGCCAACGGTTCCATGGTTTCGCAAGACTCGCTCTATTTCGACGATGTCCAGAAGGAGCGTCTGCCCTACGACATCGAGGCCGCGAAGAAAGAGCTTGCGACGGCCGGCTATAAGGGCGAGCCGATTACCATCATCGCCAACAAGCGCAGCAACGTGCCGAGCTTCCCGGCCGCGGTGATGGCGCAGGCCATGATGCAGCAGGCAGGTCTCAATGTGCAGATCGAGGTGCTCGACTATGCGACGCAGGTCGACCGCCGCCGGTCCGGCAACTACCAGATCATCTCGCAATCGGTCGCGCCGCGGCTCGATCCGGCGCTGATGTACGGCTTCTATGTCGGCAACAAGGACAAGAATGCGTCCTTGATGTGGGATGATCCGAAGGCAGTCGAATTGATGAAGGCCGCCTATGCGGAACCCGACCAGACGAAGCGTCAGGCGATCTTCGACGAGTTTCACACGCTGATGCTCAAGGAAATGCCGGGCATCTTCCTCTATGACATGGTCGATGTCTGGGGCGCGACCAAGAAGCTGAAGGGCCAGCCCGTCTGGCAATCGAATGCCCGTCTTTGGGAAGTTTCGCTCGACAATTGAGCCTGAACTGCCGCGCCCGGTGGGTCGGGCGCCGCCATCCCACTTCGACAGTCAACAGGAGATCCGGCAGGCAGTCTGCCGGGTCCGGTGCAACACGTCCCTGTGGCGGCAGGGCAGACAGCGAGGAATACCATGAATCTTGACGCGATCAGCTCCATTGCCGCGACGGTCGAAAAGATGAAGCCGGATTATATCGCTCTCAGCGACAGTATCTGGGATTTCGCGGAGTTGAAGTTCGAGGAACGGCGTTCGTCGCAATTGCTGGCAAGGACGCTTGAGGAAAGCGGTTTTGCCGTGCGCCGCGGCGTGGCAAGCATGGAAACGGCCTTCATCGGCGAATCCGGCAGCGGCAAGCCGGTGATTGCTTTCCTCGGCGAATTCGATGCCCTGGCCGGAATGAGCCAGGCCGCCGACGTCGCCGAGCCTCTTCCCGAGGCGGCGGGAGCAACCGGTCACGGCTGCGGGCACAATCTGCTTGGCGTCGGATCGCTGATGGCGGCGGTTGCGCTTGCCCGCCACCTCAAGGAGAACAACCTGCCCGGAACAGTGCGCTATTACGGCTGCCCGGGAGAGGAGGGCGGTTCCGGCAAGACCTTCATGGTTCGCGCCGGCGCATTCGATGACGTCGATGCCGCCCTGACCTGGCATCCGGCTCCATTCAACGGTGTTCGCTCGACGAACAATCTTGCCGTACTCGAATATTACTATCGGTTCAGGGGTGTAGCGGCACATGCGGCGAACAGCGCCCATCTCGGCCGTTCGGCGCTCGATGCGGTCGAGCTCATGAATGTCGGCGTCAATTTTCTGCGTGAACACATGCCGCAGGATTGTCGCGTTCACTACGCGATCACCGACACCGGCGGCAGGGCTGCCAATGTCGTGCAGGCCAGCGCCGAGGTTCTCTATCTGATCAGGGCGCCTGACATGCCGCAGGCGCTTGAGCTTGCCGGGCGCGTCGAGAAAGTTGCACGAGGTGCGGCGATGATGACCGAAACCGAGGTCGAGATCGTGTTCGACACGGCCTCGACGAACCTTCTTCCCAACATCACGCTTGAAACGGCGATGCACGAGAACATGGTCGCGCTCGGGCCGATAGCCTTCGACGAGGCCGACATCGCTTTCGCCAGGAAAATCCAGGATACCTTCACGCAGGAAGCGATCAGGAGCAGCATCCGTCTCTATCAGATCAAGGGTGATGTGTTCTCCAACGCCAAGGTCGATGGCTCGACGCCCTTGCACACCGGTCTGCGCGATTTCGAGGGACAATCGCATTTCCGGGCCGGATCGACCGATGTCGGCGATGTCAGTTGGGTGACGCCGACCGCGCAATGCTGGGCGCCAGCCTGGGCGATCGGCACCAATCCCCATACCTGGCAAGTCGTCGCGCAGGGAAAAAGCCCGGCCGCGCACAAGGCCATGGCGCATGCGGCCAAAACGCTTGCCGCGACGGGCTTCGCCCTGATGTCGTCATCCGACCTCCTGGCAGCCGCGAAGGCCGAGTGGCGGGAAAAGACCAGCGGCAAAGCCTATGTGTGCCCGATACCCGACGATGTGATGCCTGCATCGGTTCACAGCCGGTAGTTCCCGTCTCCGTCGGCTGTGAGAGCGACCTGCATCGCACCCGCTTGCAGGATCCCATAAAAAAGCACTAAGGGTATGGAAGTCGAAAGCGCGGAACTGAGGCATTCACCGCTTTCGAACCTCCAACACCTCGGAAAAGGCAAAGATGACAAGCTCCGAATGGCGGGTGGGAGTGCTTTTTTCCAGAAGCGGAATTAGCGAAATTACGGAAACCGAGCACTTTCTTGGCACCGCACTTGCGATCGAGGAAGTCAATGCGGCGGGCGGCGTGCTTGGCAAGCCCATCGTTCCGATCGCCTATGATCCGGGCGGGGATCAAACCGCTTATCGCAATCTGGCCCGGCGACTTCTGGCCGACGACGACGTCAACATCATTTTCGGTGCGTCGATGTCAGCCAGCCGAAAGGCGGTGCTGCCGATCGTCGAGCGGCACAACGGACTGCTGTTTTATCCGTCGATGTATGAAGGTTTCGAATATTCGGAAAACGTGGTCTATACCGGCGCCACCCTCAATCAGAACACCTTCGCGCTCGCGGAATACCTTCTCCGCCACCATGGACGCCGCATCCTCTTCGTCGGCGCGGATTATATTTATCCGCGCGAATCCAATCGGGTGATGCGGGATGTGGTGGAGGCAAAGGGCGGCGAAGTCGTCAGCGAACGATATCTTCCTCTTCATGCCGACGAACAAACCTTGCGTTCGGTTATTTCCGATATCGTCCGTCTCAAGCCCGATGCCATCTTCTCGACGATCATCGGCCGGCCAGCGCAGCGTTTTTACCGCATGTATGCCGAGGCGGGAATCGATCGAACGCGGGTTCCGATTGCCAGCCTGACCATGGCCGAGAGCGAGATTCGCGAGATCGGAGCCGACGCCTGCACCGGCCATATTCTGTCTGCGACCTATTTCCAGACGGTCGAGAACGAGGCGAATGAGCGCTTCGTAGGGGCATTCAAAGCCCGCTTCGGCCAGGACTTCACCACCAGCGTCTGGTCGCAGCCGGCCTATGCGCAGGTTCACCTTTTCGCCCGAGCGCTTGCCCGGGCCGGCTCGCTCGAAACCCATCGCATTTCCGAGGAAATTCTCCTGGAAGACTTTCTTGCTCCGGAAGGCCGGATCAATTTCGACGCCGATACCCGCCACCTCTGGCTGCATCCCCGCATCGGCGTGGCGCGCCCCGATGGACTTTTCGACATTGCCTGGCAGGCGCCTGGCCCGATCCGGCCGGATCCCTACCTGACGGCTTCGCGGTTCGAAGACGTTTGGCTGGAGGCCTGAGATGGCGGGACCGAGGAGGATCGTTCAGGATCTGCGGCGCGCACGCGTTCTGGTCGTCCATCCGCGCGACGAGGACGGCGACGTGCTTATCGCCCACCTCAAGCGCCTTGGCTGCGAGGTCCGGGCGACATGGCCGCTTCCGCCAGCCTTGCCTCCTGACGTAGACACCGTCTTCCTGCATGTCGAGGATGTGCACGTCGAGCACGCGCTGCAGATTATCGATCTCCAGCAGACGGCGATCATCGCCATCGTGACATATGAGAGCCCAACCGCCCTCCAGGCGATCATCGATCTCAATGCTCACGGCGTTATCAGCAAACCGTTGCGGCCGCTCGGCATCCTCACGCAATTTGCGCTTGCACGTTATCGGCATGGCTACGAAAAACGGCTCGCCGGCAAGGTGCAGAAACTCGAAGAAACCTTGAAAAGTCGCCGGCTAGTCGAAAAAGCCGTTTCGGCGTTGCGGGTGATGAATGGTCTCGACGAGGAGGCGGCCTATAAACTCTTGCGCGATCAGGCGACGTCAAAGCGCGTTCCGATGGCTACGATCGCCGAATCCATCATTGCCGCGCAAGACACCATGAAAAGCCTCGGACTTTCCATCAGCGCAAAAACTCAACCTTAGGTCGCTGAACCTGTGCACCCTGAAAATGCCTGCTAAAGCGGCTTGACGGTCACATTCTTTCGTGCAAGCCTAAAGACAACGAGCAGGTTTGCTCGGCGGCAGGGCTGCCGCATTCACATCATGGCTATGTAGCCTCTGGTTCACGGATTGAATTCCGTGCCAGAGGTTTTTTGCGTTTGGAGACAAGATTGACCGTCAAGACCTCAGCCGCACGGACGGTAACCGTCGCAACCGTCCAGTTCGAACCGATCGTCGGTGATCGCGCCGGTAATCTCGCGGCTATCGAGCGGCTGACGAGAGCGGCAAGGGCCCAAGGCGCGGAGATCGTCGTTCTGCCGGAACTCGCCGATAGCGGCTATAACTTCCGTGACGGCGACGAGGTTGCCACATTGGCCGGCCTGGTACCCGGCGGCCCGAGTGCCGAGACGCTCTGCCGCCTCGCCGGGGAGCTTGGCCTATACATCGTCAGCGGCGTTGCCGAACAAGATGGCGACCGGTTTTACAACAGCGCTCTTCTCTGTGGTCCCGAGGGATATATCGGCAAGTACCGCAAGCTTCATCTGTGGAACAACGAAAACCGTCTTTTCAGAAAAGGCGATCTCGGGCTGCCGGTATTCGACCTGCCATTCGGCCGTATCGGCATCGCTATCTGCTACGACGGCTGGTTTCCAGAAACATTTCGTCAGTTGGCGCTGGCCGGCGCCGAACTGGTCTGCGTCCCCACCAACTGGGTACCGATGGCCGGTGCGGAAAGCGTTCCCGAGCCGATGGCCAATATCCTCCACAAGGCGGCCGCCCACACCAATGGTCTCTACATTGCCTGCGCCGACCGGATCGGCATCGAGCGCGGCCAGTCCTTCATCGGCCGAAGCCTTATCGTCGGCCCGCAAGGCTGGCCGATATCTGGTCCGGCCAGTGCCGATCGCGAGGAAATCCTCCTTGCGCAAATCGATCTGTCGAGCGTGACGGAAACCCGCACGCTCAACAGCTTCAATCATCTGCTCGGCGACCGCCGAGCCGATGTCTACGGGTAACATCGACCCACTCAAGAAAGGGGAACAAAATGCAAATGAAAACCATAATCCTTATGCTGGCATCTGCGGCATTCGCCACCGCAGCTTTCGCCGAGGATCCGATCAAGATCGGCGTGCCGGTCGGGCTGTCTGGCGCAAACAGCGTCGTTGCGCCGTCCGTCGTCCAAGCTGCGGAGCTCGCCGTCGAAGAAATCAATGCCAAAGGCGGCGTACTCGGGCGGCCGTTGGAGCTTGAGATCGCCGACGACGCATCAGGCGCGGCCGGCGCGCAAAAGGCCTTCGATTCCCTGGTTTTCCAGAAGGAGGTGAACGTGGTCATCTCCATGGAGACGAGTGCTGCGCGCAATGCCGGCTTGCCGATCATTTCCAAGGGTGACGTGCCATACATCTACACGTCGTTCTACGAAGGCAAATCCTGCAACGCCAATCTTTTCGTCGATGCCTGGGTTCCAGAACAGCAGGTGCCGCCTGTCGTCGACAATTTCATCAGCAAACAGGGCGCAAAGAAGTTCTTCCTGATCGGCTCGGATTATGCCTTCGGACGCGGCATGCTGACCTTCGCCAAGGGCTATATCGAAAAAGCCGGCGCTCAGATCGTCGGCGAGGAATATCTGCCGATGGACGGCAGCGACTGGACGGCTATCATTTCCAAGGTCCGCTCCTCCGGCGCCGATGCCATCATCACCTCGACGGCCGGCGGCGCACCGAACGTAACCTTGACCAAGCAGTTGCGCTCGTCTGGCGTCACCCTGCCTTACGGCAATCTCGCGGTCGACGAAGGCACAGCCAAGAGCATGGGCGCGGATGCCAAGGACATCTTCCTCTCCGCTTCCTACGTCACCGGCATCGACAGCCCGGAAAACAAGGCTTTTCTCTCGGCCATGGACAAGAAGTTCGGCAAGGAACTGCGCACGCCGAACGATCTTTCCGTGCCGCAATATGAAGCAATCTACCTTTACAAGGCAGCCGTCGAAAAGGCCGGCAGCACGGATACGGCGGACGTGCTCAAAGCCCTCCCTGATGTATCCTTCACCGGTCCGCGCGGCAAAATCTCGATGAACAAGCAGCATCACGCGCCGCTGACGATGTATCTTGGCCAGGTAAAGGACGATGGCAGCGTTGCAGTCGTCGATAGCTTCAAGGACGTCGATCCCGGCGATCAGTGCCCGAATCTCTGAAACCAGCGTGGCGGGGCAGGGTGCCCCGCCTCCAGCATCGGAGTTCCAGAAATGACGCTCTTTCTCGATATTGTCAGCACTGCGGCCATTCTCTTCATCGTTGCCGCCGGGCTGCTTGCGATCTTCGGCGTGCTGAAGATCATCAATTTCGCACATGGCGCATGGCTGACCATCGGGGCCTACTGCGCTGTCGTCGTCAGCGGGTTCGGCCTCAATCCGTGGCTTGCCATTCCCTTCGCGTTTCTGGTCGGCGCGATCCTCGGCGGTGTTGCCGAACGGTTCATCGTGCGGCCTCTCTATCGCCGGCCGCTCGACGCCATTCTTGCAACCTGGGGCCTTGGCATCGTCATCGGCCAGCTGATTACGCTCTGGTTTGGCCGCGACGTGCAGTTCACCCCGGCGCTGCTGCCCGGCACCATCGATCTCTTTGGGACCGGTTACTCGGCCTACCGTCTTTTCGCCATTGTCGCGGCGATCGGTCTTGGTCTCGGCTTCACCTTGCTGCTCGATGGCACAAGGCTTGGTCTTTCCGCCCGGGCAGTCATCATGAACGAAACGCTGGCGCGCGGACTCGGTATCGATACCGAAAAGGTGCGGCTCGCGACCTTCATGATCGGCACCGGCCTTGCGGCCCTTGCCGGCGTGCTGCTCGCGCCGCTGACCAGCGTCGATCCCAATATGGGCGTCGCCTGGCTGACAGGCGCCTTCATGCTGGTGATGGTCGCAGGCTCTTCTTTTACCGCGCTTGCTGCCGCCTGCCTCATCTTCGGGGCCGCCCAGGTGCTTGTCAGCATCTATTTCAGTCCAATCCTCGGCGGCATCACCGTAGCCGTCCTCTGCGCAATCACATTGCGCATACGTCCGAAGGGATTTGCCCGTGCCTAACAGACAAAAACTCCGGCTTGTCCTTCTATTGGCGCTGGCGCTGACAGCTCTCCTGTTGATCATCTTCGGACCGATGTTTCTCGGCCGCTTCAGCCTCAACGTGCTGACGCGCTCGATGATCTACGCCATGCTGGCGATCACCGTCGACTTGCTCTGGGGCTACACGGGTGTTCTCACCTTCGGGCAGGCGGCATTCTTTGGCGTGGGCGCCTATGCCACCGCCATGGTTCTCACCCATATCGGCGCAAGCCCGGCGCTTTTCGTCGTCGCCCTTGTCGCCGCCGTGCTCGTTCCGCTCGTGCTTGGCCTCGCCGTCGGCTGGCTGTCGTTCTATCACGGCTCGACACCGCTCTATGCCACCGTGATCTCGCTCGTGGTGCCGATCGTCGTCACACAGCTCGTCTTTTCGGGCGGCACCTGGACTGGTTCCTCGAGCGGCCTGGTCGGTTACGAAACTCTCCCGCTCGGGCTTCCCGGCTATTTCCGCCTGTCGGGCGCGTGCCTGCTGGCCTTGGCTATTCTTGCAATAGTCTTTGTCCGATCGGACGCCGGCCGTCTGCTCGTTGCAATCCGCGACAATGAAGCCCGCATTGCCTATCTGGGCATGAACCCCGCCCGGCTGAAGATCGTCCTGACGGGCGTTCTGGCTGGCGTATGCGGCCTGGCTGGCTTCCTATATGCCAACGCGTCCGGTGTCGTCGCACCTGAAAACACCGGTTTCGTTTTTGGAACCGAACTCGTCGTCTGGACAGCGCTCGGCGGCCGGGGAACGATTATCGGACCCTTGTTCGGCGCAATCGGCATCGATTATCTGAGCGCCAGTCTTTCGGGCGATCTGCCCTTCCTGTGGCAACTGATCATCGGTGCGCTCTTCGTCGCCATGATCATCCTTTTGCCGGGCGGCCTCGCTTCCCTGGTGACGCGTTTCCAGCAGTCGGCGAACTCCAGCAGGACTCTGAAGTCCCTGCCGACGCGCATCCTCGCCAAGGATGGCGCGTTGGCAAGCAAGAGCCTTCTGTCGATCCGCGGTCTCGGCAAGTCCTATGGCAGCTTCTCCGTCCTCAAGGGCATCGACCTTGAAATCGGCGCCGGAGAACTCGTCAGCCTGGTCGGCCCGAACGGCGCCGGCAAGACCACGCTGATGCGTTGTCTCTCAGACGGTACCCAGCAGATCGAAGGTCAGGTGGACATCATCGGCACGAATATTGCCGGTCGTGCACCCGAACGGATCGTCGCCCTCGGCGTCGGTCGAAAATTCCAGGTTGCCAGCATCTTCGACAGCATGACGATCGGCGAATGCCTCAAGATGGCGCGTTTCAGCCGCGAGAGACCCAACCCGATGCGATCGCTTGGCGAGATCATGCTGCCGGCCGCTGCGGCCGAGATCCTGACGCTCACCGGCATGGCTGATATGCTGGACAAGCCGGTGTCGCGGCTGTCGCATGGTCAAAGGCAGGCTCTCGAACTGGCGATGGTCGTCGCTCTGGAACCACGCATCATTCTTCTCGACGAGCCGACTGCGGGTCTTACCAAGACCGAACGCACGACCATCGGAACCATCCTCAAGAAACTGACGGACGAAATGGGTTTCGCCGCCATCCTGGTCGAACACGATCTGGATTTCGTGCGCGACATATCGAGCCGCATCGTGGTTCTCCATCAGGGCAAGCTCGTTCTCGACGGCACGGTGAATGACGTGGTCAATTCCGAAACGGTTCGCACCATCTACGCAGGAGGCGCCCATGGCTGATACGTTCAAACTCAAGCTCAGCGGCGTATCGAGCGGATATGGCGCCGTCGATGTCGTCAATGGCGTATCGCTCGCCATCCGGCCGGGCGAGATCTTCGCTCTCATGGGCAAGAACGGCATGGGCAAGACGACGCTACTGAAGACGATCCTTGGCTTTCTGCGTGTCGGCAAAGGCAAGATCGAGGTGGACGGTGCTGCTATCACCGACAGGAAGCCCGCGGAGCTGATCGCTTCCGGCATCGGCTACGCTCCTCAGGAATTGCCGTTGTTTCAGGATCTCTCCATCCGCGACAATCTGCGCCTGGCGCTCAAGGGTGATCGGGATCTGGCATCCGCCCTGGAACGGGTCTACGGCTATTTCCCGTTCCTGAAGGACCGGCTGGTGCAGAAGGCCGGCACCCTGTCGGGCGGGGAGCAGAAAATGCTGATCCTCGCGCGGGCGCTGATGCTGCGGCCAAAACTGCTGCTGATCGACGAAATCTCCGAAGGCCTGCAGCCCTCCGTCGTCCAGAACATCGCCAAAGCATTAAGGGACGATCGCGAAAAGCGCGGCACGACCATCCTGCTCGTTGAACAGAACCTCGATTTTGCCCTTTCGGTGGCCGACCGCTGGGCCATTCTCAAACTCGGGGCGATCGAAGACGAAAGCCCCAATGGTCCAGATAGCCGTAGCCGTGTGCTGCAACATCTGAAGATCTAGGGAGCGGGAGCAAATGCGAGACCCATGGAACGCTTTCATGCCCTATCCGGATGCGGATGTCGGGCATGCGGCCATCGGTCCTCTTTCCGGCTTTCGCCTGGCGGTTAAGGACCTTTTCGACGTTGCCGGCTATCCGACCGCGGCCGGCAACGCCGCGCTACTCGCTGCCTCCGGCATCAAGACATCGACGGCGCCTCTGGTCCAGACGCTGCTCGATGCCGGCGCCTGCTTCGTCGGCAAAACCAATACGGATGAGCTCGCCTATTCCCTGATCGGCAGCAACATCCATTTCGGCATGCCGATCAATCCGCGCGATCCCCACCTCATTCCCGGCGGATCGTCGTCGGGCTCGGCCGTCGCGGTTGCCGCTGGTCTCGCGGATATCGGCCTTGGAACAGACACATCCGGCTCCATCCGTCTGCCCGCCGCCGTCAACGGTCTCATCGGCTGGCGGCCGACACATGGAAGCCTCGACAACAGGGCGCTGCGTCCGCTGGCGCCAAGCTTCGACGTGCCGGGCTTCATGACGAGAAGCCTGGAACCAATGGCCGCGGTGATGAGCGCCGTCGGCATGTCCGCGGCAAATGACCAACCATCATATATTCTCATTCCCGAGGATGTCTTCGCAACCATTGACGACGCGGTCGCCAACGAGATGATCGCCCGCCTTCGATCAGCGGGCATGCCTATTCGCATGACCACCAATGCTATCGCCTCGTTCAGCCTCGCCGATCTTGCTTCGGCGTTCATCACCATCCTGCAAAGGGAAGCCTGGGAAAGCAACAGAACACTCTTCGAGCGGAGCCCTGAAGCTATTGCGCCCGATATTGCGGCGCGTCTTCTGTCAGGATCTCACCTGGACGACGAGGAGGTGCGCGAGGCAACCAGGATCCGCAAACTTTTTTCCGCGGAGATCGACCGATTGCTCCGCGAAAATATGGTTGTCGTTCTTCCGACATTGGCCATGAGCCCGCCAACGCGCGATGCCGAGCCGGAAAGCTTCGCCGTATTTCGTTCTGGCTGCATCGAGCTTCTGTGTCTCTCGGGTCTTAGCGGCTGCCCACAGCTGGCTTTTCCAATTGCCAATTGCGCGCGGAACGGTTCGCTTTCCTTGTTCGGCGCAAGGAGCGCCGACAGGATGCTTATGAATGTGGCCCGGCAATTAACGGCTGAGTGAAAGAGCAAATACGGCGGCGGGCCATTCCCCACCGTCCATCCGTCCCGTGACTTGCGACCGGCCGATGAAATTGTCGGTCAGCGATAGCACCGGCACGGCTGCGCAGCGCTTGGCTATTGCGCGCCACCGGCTTTGCGTCGTCTCCGGCTGACCATCATTCCGCCGACGATGAGAACAATTCCGGTCGCGTTCGCCCAAAATGACGCTGGAACGTCGCGCGCATAATCAAGCACCACCCCTGTCACCATCTGGCCACCGATGATCAGCAGAGCCGAATTCACCGCGCCTATTCGAGCAATCGCCCAACTGCCCGCCGCCACGAAAATAACGCCGATGGAACCACCCAGATAGACATACCAAGGCGCTTCGGCAGCGCCCGCAGGAAGCAGACCTCCGACAAAGAGACCAAGGCAGGTGAGGGCAGCAAAGCCTATGGCATGGTTCCAGAAGGATGCGATCAGCGGCGTCGTCGATATGCTCAACCGCCCATTGATCTGACGACTGAGGCCGACGAGCACACCACCCAGGCACGCGAGGAGAATGAACACCGTCATGCCGCACCTCGCCCAAACAGGATGATGAGTGCAGCCCCAGTGACGACCAAGCCGAGTGCTACGATGTCCCGCATATCCGGACGCCGCTTTGGCAGACCGAACAGTCCCCAACTGTCGGCCGCGACGCTGAAGGCGACCTGGCCTGCCAAACCCAAAGCCAAGGTGCCGGAGAGCCCGAGCGGTGAGTTGACCGCAGTCGAGGTCAGAATGACCGTTGCCGCGCCGGATATCCCCCCGAGATAAGCCCACCAAGGTGCGTTGGGGGTTTTTTCTACCAACGGCGTGCGCCGGCGGTGGACCACCAGGAGAAGAATAACGGCTGCGATGATGCCTGTGCCGTGCGCAGTCCAGGATGAGAACAGGGGATTGCCATAACGGGCCAACTCGCCGTTGAGGTGCACCATGAAAGTCAGGAACCCGCCCGTGGCAAAGGCTCCGATGAAGTAGATGGGATGCGAATTACGTGCTTCGGTAGTCATTGCAGATCCTGTCAAAGAATCGATTGCGCCCGATATTTTTCAAATTGTCACTACAGCGCCGCTGCGTCTTTTCGAGAGCCGCAAAGGACGCAGCAGCACTTTGAATTATGCAGTTCGAAGACGGATTTCTCGCGTGGACGAATGCATCGACCATGGTTCCTGATTAGGACGGTACGTCTCAGCGGATTTCCTGCCTGGCGTCAATCGTGGTCCGACAAACATCCTTTCCATTGACGGGCCCTCCCGGCAGATGGCTAATGACCTGGCGTCGTCACTGCCTTGCAAGCATGGAGGATGCGATGCTGATCAAGGGCGAACGAACATTCGTGGTGCGGGATGCGGGAGGCTTCGTCGCACATGTCAACATGCCGGGCTGGTTGAAGCCGAAGCCGACCGATCACGGCCAAGGCCCTCTCGCCATGGTCGTTGAATCCATCCTCGATCCCGGCCGCCTGATCGCGATGCATGAGCACCGGAACGACGAGATCATTTCCTGGGTGCCCGAAGGCATCATGCGTCACGACGACAAGGCCGCTGGCCGGTTGGTGATCGACCGTGATCATCTGATGGTGATGAATGCCGGAGCAAGCTTTTGGCATTCCGAAGAGACGCTGGCATCCGATCCGCCTCTGCGAATGCTGCAGATCCTCGTTCGCCCTTATGCGGTCGATCTCGAGCCGAAGATCCAGCACGGGCCGATGCCAGCTGCCGCGGCAAACGTCTGGCGATACCTGGTCGGGCCGGAAGGAGAGGGCGCGCCCTTTTACGTCCGCAGCGCAATCGACTTCTTCGACATCCGGCTAGACGCGGGCCTACGGGTGGAATTCCCGCAGAAACAAGGCCGAGATCTCTATTTCTACATCTTTAGCGGTTCCGTTGTCGTCGATAAGCAGACGTTCGCCGAAGGCGAGCAGGGGCTGCATTTATCTGATGACAAGCTCGAAGTAGAGGCGCAGAGTGCAAGCACGTTGGTCGCGTTTCTGCTCGACCCGAACGCATCTATCACCAGGCAGGGGACTGTCGGCGACCACAAGAAGATCCCGCCGGCAATCATTATTCGCGCGTTCCTGCGATGGAGGAAATTTCGCCATATATGGCGTCGTCATTTCTCGCATCGCCGCTCGAAGACCGAAAAGGCGATATGAATGGAACAAGGATGCCCCTAACGGGTTTCGAACCTTAGCGTTCAATAGGAGGAGCATTTCATGCCTACGGTTGCCGCCACACCCATCACCCCACCAGACCAGCACGTTGTAACAGCGCGCGAAGCCATTGAGCCGCTTTATGAGAAGCTTGAGCTGCAAACGGAATCGCTGGTCCTGTCTGCGGCGCTGGAAGCGGGATGGTCTTCGGATGAGGCAACCGAGGCGCTGGCGGCGCTTAGACTGCAGGATGCACTTTCCACCCTTGGACGAACGGCCTGACCAATAAGACTCCGAAAACAATCGACGTCTCCTGTCGGAATGCCGGCTATCAGTTACCGAACGGTCTCGCGCGGCGTGCTGACCCGCACGGCGGCTGCATGATTAGCGGCGTGGAGCGCGCCCTCGCATTTTCAGTTTGACCAGGCACCCATCTTACAGGAAGCTCGATCAATCGCTGCGCCATGCGCGAACCAAGTATCCATCGGCGCCCTCGATAGGGTCGCTGCTCGGGATGGAGAGTTCGGCAATGGTCAAAAGTTGCTCCTCAGACGGAGCTGATGTCAGTATGTCTGCATGCTGTCCGGGCGGATAACCTCCCACCACGGAAAAATCCGCACTTGCCCCAAGGTTCCGATGGCCGGTCCCGGCTGGCAGGATCAGGCAATCGCCCGCTGCGACATCGATTTCTTTGCCCTCTGGCCCGCCGAGCAAAAGCTTGGCCGTGCCCCCGGCAATACCAAGCACTTCATGGGCACCAGAATGATAGTGGTCGTAGGTGAAGATGCCATTCCGCCAGATCCCGGTCCATCCGTTGCTCGCGAACAGGTCTTCGAAACTCTTGCTGCCTGCTGCGGCTGAAAGCGCACCTCGATAGAGTAGAACTGCCAGTTTCGAGTTGTTTGGCACCCAGCTGCTTCGCTGTAGCTGCAGCTCGTGTACGACCATCGGGTCGGCGGCATCATCTGTCATAAAATGTCTCCCAAGCACCTATCCGATCTTCGGGGAGGCGCTGGTCTCGCAGGAAATCCCAACTCGACTATGGCTCATCAAATGAGGACGCTCTGACCGTCAAAGTCTTCCCGGCGGGGTCTTGCTGGAATATCAGCCCACCTTTGGCTTTCGAGTGTCCTGGGACATAGTCCAAGACGGTCTCGACGTTTTCAAGCACCGCACCCTGTTCTCGTATCTCGCCCTGGACGGTTACTTGCGACGCGGTCGCGCTTGAATCGTTTCTGATTTCGAAGAGAACTTGAAAGCCATCGCCGCGCTTTTCGGTTTGCAGCACGGCCCCGACCAGGTTCGGCGAAGAATCACGGTCCGCCAATGCATCCTTGCCAATCCAAGCAATCACGCCAAGGACAATTACGGCCGAGACGACGCCCGTGGCCCATTCAATCCAATGCGGTTCGCCTGCTTCCACATTTTTGTCGTTGAAGATTTTTGTCATGGTGCCTCACAGGATCAGGCGGGCTGCTGCCGCGCCAATGGCACCGGGAAAGCTCAGAACGACAACGGCCATAAGGATTTGGGTAGACCCGATGTCATCGGTTCTATGGAACGTCCAGAGGCAATAGGCACTGATCAGACCGGCAATGACGTAGCCCGGCAGGGTGAAGCGAACGAAAGCGTGCCAGCTTGGCATACCCTCGGCGAGATCGTGGCTCCCCTTGAAAGAAAGGGCGTAAACGAACCCATGCATGACTGCCAGCGAGGCGGCGATCATGAGCAGGCCATGCCACGGCGTCATCTTGTACGAGAGCAAGATCATTTCCTCGGTGGGCGCGACGTTGAGGTTGAGGAACAGGGCGCCGACCGCCATCAGGAATAGTTCACCGGCGTAGCTCGTTTCCCGTTCGTGGATTGGGTCATCATTATCGCCTTCCTTGGCATCGTCACCATCGTCCGATTGTCCGCCGAGCTGGCTCCGACCTAGCATCGCGCCAATGCTGGCAGGTATGGCCTGGATCGCGATCATTCCGACAATCTCGTGCGGAGATTGGTCGTATTTCAGAACCCCCATGGCGAAGAGGATCAGTGCGCTGCCCAGAACCCCAAGGCCGTAGGCAATGCTTGCGTCACGGATCGCTTGTCGCCAGGTCGACGTCCGCTCAAATCCGATCCGGTCCGAGAGAATAACGAGAAGGGGAATATTGACGATCAGCAAGAGAAACAGGCGGCTGCGGTCCATGTAGAAGCCGAGCTCCCACATTTCCATGGTCATGAACATCGGCAGCGCGAAAAGCAATGCTCCAGCAATACCGCGTGCAATCCCTGCAAAAAATTTGCGGCTGTCGAAATCCTCGCGCGTGGTCGCGACACTCAAGTTAGATCTCCCCCTAAATGAAAAATTCCCACCACACGTAAACCGAGGCAGCGGCATTCAAAGCGCACGCGCTCGCTGCAGAAGCGCGGGTTGGACGGATGAGCACCAGCGCCGCCGAAGTCAAAGCCGTCATGGACATCAAGGTTGACATGACTTTTCTCGAATGCTTCTCAGTTGTGAGATAGTGGCAGTTCCGACCGTACCTGCGAGAGTTTTGGTGTCGACACGGTTCGATATCGTGCCTCGACCAAATTATAGATCCCGAACGCAGCCAAGCCGATAGCCACGACGAGGTAGAGAACAGCTCCGAAAGGAAGCTGTCTCACGAAGGTCAAGGCATCACTTATGCTTCCCGCCTGGCCCGGATCGACGGTGAAGGCCGCATAGCAAAAGAAGATGCCGACGATCACGAAAACCACCCCACGGGAAACCAGCCCATAGACGCAAACCAATAACAGAGGTCGGCTTTGACCGAGCGTCAGATATCGCTCAAATCGCCGTGTGATACCTTTCAGCGCGGTAACAGCACCACCAACGACAAACCCGAGACCAATCGCACCAGCTAGGAATCGACCAAACGGTTGCGACATGGCCCAGGCCGCTAAGCCCTTTTCTCCGCCGTCGCCACCGGCTCCAAAACCAAGGGCGTCCTGAAAGGCGTATATCGCCAACCCCATGTACGTCACGGCGCTCCCGAGGAGGGCGGCTCGGATCAGGTAGCTTTTCACACTGTGATCATGGTTGTCTGCGTTTGCGATGGACTGGGCAAGCCGCCATGCTACAAAGCCGAGTAGCCCGAGCCCTATCAAGCCCAGCCACACCCGGCCCAATGGCTGTTCCAAGACCGCGTCGAGCGCTGATTTGGTATCGGCCTTTCCGCCGCCGAAGCTCGAAAATACTGCCAGCGCAGCAACGAGCAAAAACACAATACCTCGGGCGCTGTATCCGGCCCGCGCAAGCCATTCAAATTTCGACCTGGTCATCTCTGGTTCCCCCGCCGCGGATTTAACGAGCGCCCAGCAAAACAGTTCCGACTTCTCCGCGATGAATGTCTTCAACGAGGCAAGCGCCTCGAACTTTTGTCGCAATTTTGACTGTCGGACGCCAACAGGGGTTCCTAATGAAACGAGATGGCGAGCAGTGCTATTTCAGTTCCATAAGATAGATTACGCCACTTTTGCAATTATAGGTTGACGAAAAATGGAAAAATCTCCTATTGATTGAAGGAAGGCACTCGGCTGAAATTTCCCCTGAGATGGGCCTTTCAAATACCGATTGATGATCGCAGTTCATAGAGCACGTGATGGCGCAACGGATGCCCCTCGGCCAGATTGGGATGATCGAATTCACCGATCCGGTTCATCCCCAGTCGCCTCATCAAACCCCAGGAATTGCTGTTTGCTGGCACCGTGAAGCTGACGATGCGGTCAAGCTTCAGCTCGTTGAACGCGAAGTCGAGAGACCGTTCCGCGGCCTCGCGCGCATATCCGGCGCCGTGCCGCGAGGCTGAAAGCCGCCAACCGATTTCGACTGCCGGCGCAAACGGCAAAGCTGGCGAAACGTTGTTGAGGCCGCACATGCCGATCAACGCGCCGCTTGCCTTCTCCTCCAGCGCCCAAAACCCCCAGCCATGATCCTCGAAGTGAACGTCGATGCGGTCGAGCATCGCATTCGACTGTTCGTCGGTCAGAGGATTGAGATATCTGACGACCTCGGGCTCGGCATTGATCGCAGCGAAGGGCTTGCGATCCTGCGGTCGCCAGGGTCTCAAAATCAGACGTTCGCTTTCGAGCCTCATCGTCCCTCTGCGATAGATCCTACCAGAGCGTCATATGACGGTTGACATCCTTGTAGAGCAGGTAGCGGAACCGGCCGGGGCCGCCAGCGTAACATGCCTGCGGGCAGAAGGAGCGCAACCACATGAAGTCGCCGGCTTCGACCTCGACCCAATCCTGGTTCAGCCGATAGACGGCCTTGCCCTCCAGCACGTAGAGACCATGCTCCATGACATGGGTTTCCATGAACGGGATCACGGCACCCGGCTCCAAAGTCACGATATTCACGTGCATGTCGTAGCGGACATCGGCCGGATCGATGAACCGGGTCGTGCCCCAGCGTCCATCGGTATCGGGCATTGCCGAGATGGGGTGCTGGTCCTCATGCGTGAAGATCGCCGGCGGCGGCTCCAGCCCCTCGACCTCCTGAAAGGCCTTTCGAATCCAGTGGAATTTTGCCGCAGTCGAACCGCCGTTTTTCAGGCGCCAGACCGAACCCGCCGGAATATAGGCGAACGAACCGGCGCGCAGCGCATGGCTGTTGCCGTCGAACTCCACGGTCATCTCGCCTTCGACGACGAACAGGACCGCTTCGGCCCGCTTGTCGGGCTCCGGCCGATCGCTTCCGCCGCCCGGCTGAACCTCCATCACATATTGCGAGAAGGTCTCGGAGAAACCGGAGAGCGGCCGGGAGAGGACCCATGCCCGTGTCCCCGTCCAATGCGGAAGGACGCTGGTGACGATGTCGGTCATGACGCTGCGCGGGATGACCGCGTAGGCCGTGGTGAAAACGGCCTTGCTGGAAAGCAGCTCGGTCTGCGGCGGCAGTCCGCCGAGTTTCGAATAATAGTCGTTGTTGTTCATCGGTCCAGATTTCGCGGCATGTGGCACTGCATCTGATTTATGCGCCGCTCACCTTCCAGGCAACTCTTAATTCGTCGCGTGAAAATCGATGCGGAGCCGCACCGCCGCGTTCCCTTCAGAACTCGACTTCCAACTCGACGATCTCGTCCGGCTCGGCCATCGCGCCTTCGGTCCACTCGCCCATCAGCGGCCAGGACAGCACCGTTTCCACATAGGCTTCGAGCTGCGGTTCGAGTTCCACCGCATAGGTGCGGAAACGGGTGCAGACTGGCGCATACATCGCATCGGCCACGGTCGGCGCGGTGCCGAACAGCCAGGGGCCGCCGCTTGCCTCGAGGCATTCGGTCCAGATCGCCTTGACGCGCTCGACATCGGGCCGCGCGCCCGAAAATATCTTGAAGCTCGCATGCCGCGCCTTGAGGTTCATCGGCAAGGCCGAACGCAGGTTATGGAAACCCGAATGCATCTCGCCCGAGACCGACCGGCAGCGGGCGCGCGCCGCGCGCTCAGTGGGCCAGAGCCCCGCAGTGGGCGTCACTTCGTGGAGATATTCGGCGATCGCCAGCGTGTCCCAGACCGTCACATCGTCATGCGTCAGCCTCGGCACCAGAACCGATGGTGAAAGCAGAAGCAGCTCCTGGCGCGCCTCGTCATCCATCTCCACAAGCACTTCGGCGAAGTCCAGTCCCGCCATCCGGCACAGCAGCCAGCCGCGCAGAGACCAAGAGGAGTAGTTCTTCGAGGAAATCGTCAGTGCAGCTTGCGACATCGGGCTCGTATCCTTGTCGGACAATGTTGCTTCTTCCTCGATAATCTTCTCGCATGGCAGGACATATTCCACTAGCATTTTTTGCACCGCCGCATCGATGCGGCAGTGCGGGAGATTTCGGCCATGCTCTACCAGGCCTATCAGTTCCAGGATGATCTCATCGCGCCGCTCCGCGATCTGGCGCGGCGCTTGCAAATCTTCTCCGCGACAGCGCTCTGGGGATCCGGCAGCGAAATGGGACGGCACTTCGCCGCCGCGCTGGAGATGATCTCACGCTTCGAGATCACCCACCAACGTCCGGATTTCGCTATTACCTCGGTCATGATCGGCAATCGCGTGGTGCCCGTCACCGTCGAGACCGTACTCGACATGCCCTTCGGCACACTGCTGCGCTTTGCAACGGACACCGATGCAAAGCGGCCGCGGGTGCTGGTCGTCGCCCCGCTGTCCGGCCATTTCGCGACGCTCCTGCGCGGCACGGTGCAGACCCTGCTGCGCGATCACGACGTCTACATCACCGACTGGGCGAACGCCCGCGACGTGCCGCTGTCGGCCGGACGCTTCGGCATGGACGACTATGTCGACTATATCATGCATTTCCTGGAGGAGATCGGCCCCGGCGCTCATATCCTCGCCGTCTGCCAGCCCTGCGTACAGGCGCTGGCCGCCGTTGCCGTGATGTCGGAAGAGCGGCATCCCGCCACCCCGCGGACCATGACGCTGATGGCCGGACCGATCGATCCGCGCGAGAGCCCGACGAAGGTCAACGAACTTGCCGTATCGAAGTCGCTCGCCTGGTTCGAGAACTCGCTGATCACGGGCGTTCCTTGGCGTTATCGGGGCGCCGGGCGGCGGGTCTATCCCGGCTTCCTCCAGCTCGTCGCCTTCATGTCGATGAACATGCAGCGCCACCAGGACGCCCATCGCAAGCTTTACGACCATCTGGCGAAGGGCGAGACGGCCGAGGCCGGCAAGATCAAGAAGTTCTACGACGAATATTTCGCCGTGCTCGACCTCACCGAGGAATTCTACATCGAGACCATCGAGCGCGTCTTCCAGAAGGCGGAACTCGCGACCGGCGACCTCACTCACCATGGCCGCAAGGTCGACCCGGGCCAGATCCGCAACACGGCGCTTTTGACCGTCGAGGGCGGCCGCGACGACATCTGCGCGCTCGGCCAGACGTCGGCCGCGCACGATCTCTGTCGTGGACTGCGCCCGCATCTGAAGCGCCATCATCTTCAGGCCAATGTCGGACATTACGGCGTCTTCAGCGGCCGCCGCTGGGAGGGGGAAATCTACCCCGTCGTGCGCAACATGATCCTGGCAATGGAATAGCGCCCGTCAGAAACGCGATGGCAAGTCTACCGATCGGCCATGACCAGGTGGCCCGGCCCGACTTCGCGATAAGACGTGCTTGCAGGCTGATAGTCGACCGGGCGCATCGGGCTCTTGATCTCGTCATTCGCCACCATCCGCTTTTCATGGCGGCGGTCGGGATCCGGCACGGGCACTGCCGCGATGAGTTTCTTCGTATAGGGATGCTGCGGATTTTCGAAGACCGAGGCCCGCGGGCCGATCTCGACGATCTCGCCGAGATACATCACCGCCACACGGTGGCTGACACGCTCGACCACCGCCATGTCGTGCGAGATGAACAGGAAGGCAAGGTTGAGGCTCTGTTGCAGGTCGAGCATCAGGTTGATGACTTGCGCCTTGATCGAGACGTCGAGCGCCGAGACGCTTTCGTCGGCGACGATGACCTTCGGCTGCAAGGCAAGGGCGCGAGCGATGCAGATGCGCTGGCGCTGGCCGCCGGAAAACTCATGCGGATAACGCGCGGCCATATCCGCCGACAGACCGACCTTCACCAGCAGGTCGGCAACGACGTCCTTTGCCTGCTTCGCATTGCCCATCTTGTGTTCGAGATAGGGTTCGGCGATCGCAGCACCAACAGTCATGCGCGGATTGAGGCTGGCAAAAGGATCCTGGAAGATCATCTGCACGGATTTGCGCATCTCGCGCAGATCCTTCCGGTCGAGGCCGAGCACCTCCCTGCCCTCGACGAGAACGGAACCGGCCTGCGGCTCGATGAGGCGCATGATGGCGCGGCCGGTCGTCGATTTGCCGCAGCCGGATTCGCCGACGAGCGACAGCGTCTCGCCGGCATGAAGATCGAAGGAGACGTTTTCGACGGCATGCACACGGCTGGTCAGCCGGCCGAGCAGGCCGGAATGAATGTCGAAACGCTTGGTGAGGTTCTTCACCTGCAGGACCGGCGTCGCTGCCACCGTATCGGCGACCTCGGCGGGAATGTCCGATTCACCCGTTGCGGTATTGACCACGGGAAAGCGCAGCGGCCTTTGCCGGCCCTGCATCGAGCCGAGCACCGGCACGGCTGAAAGCAGCGCTCTCGTATAGGGATGTTTGCCGCGGTGGAAGATATCGGCGGTAGCGCCGCTTTCCACCTGTTCGCCGCGATACATCACCACCGTCCGGTCGGCGATCTCGGCAACGACGCCCATGTCATGGGTGATGAATAGAACGGAGGTCCCCTCCTCGTCCTGCAGCATCTTGATGAGATCGAGGATCTGACCCTGGATTGTCACGTCGAGCGCCGTCGTCGGCTCGTCGGCGATCAACAGTTTCGGCCGGCTGGCGAGCGCCATGGCGATCATCACTCGCTGGCGCATGCCGCCGGAAAAACGGTGCGGATATTCGCCGAAGCGCGAGGCGGCCGAGGGAATGCGGACCTTTTCCAGCAGCCTTATCGTCTCGGCTTTGGCATCGACCCTGCTCATATCGGAATGGCAGAGCAGCGCCTCGGAAATCTGGTCGCCGATGGTGAAGAGCGGATTGAGCGATGTCATCGGCTCCTGAAAGATCATCGCCACCTCGTTGCCGCGCACCTGCCGCATGGCATTTTCCGGCAAGGCCAGAAGGTCGCGTCCGCCGAGCATGACGCGGCCCTCGACACGACTCGTGTCCGCCTGCAGCAGCCGCATGATCGAGAGCGAAGTGACGCTCTTGCCCGAGCCGGATTCGCCGACGATCGCCACCGTTTCCGCCGGAGCGACGGTGAAAGAGACGTCGCGCACGACCGGTTTCCAGACGCCGTCCACCAGGAAGGAGGTCGTCAGCCTTTCGACGGAAAGAACGTCGCTGGTCGTCTGAATCGGTTGGGTTTGGGCGCTGGCCATGGCGGTTCCTCTTGCGACGGGTAAGCGGCGGATCAATCCGGCCAGCGCAGCGCACCGTCGAAGCGGTGCCTGCTGCGGTTCTCGATCGGCGTTGCGATAATCTCGTTGGAGGCGCGCGCCTTGTCGAGTTCCTGCGCCAGGCGCTCCGCGACGATCGTCTCCTCGCCCGGGTGCAGATTGCAAGGGTCGAGGTAGAAATAGCGGTGCTCCACCTCATGGTCGCGCACGATGATCGGCGGGCTGCCCTTGGCAAGCGCATCGGCCAGATCCCATGCGGTGATATGCGCCTGCTCAGGATCGACGATCAGGCGCAGCCGATCGAGCGGATTGTTGGTCGGATCGGGCTCGATCAGCGCGGTGAGGCCAGGGCGGCCGTCGAGCGTGCGTTTCCACAGGTTGAGATAGCCGGTCTCGCGCTCCCGGATGCCGGCATGGTCACGGTTTTCCCAGGCTTCAAGCGCTGCCATGACGCCGAAGATGCTCTCCTTGCCAACCTTCATGCCGCGGCCGATGCCCATGTTCTGCAGGAAGGCATGCCGCACCAGCTCCTTCCTGCCGGCAGCGATGCCCGAGGTCGGTCCGCCGAGGAATTTGTGGCCGGAGTAAAGCGCGATATCGGCCCCCTGCTCCAGGAAGATGCGCAGGTCATATTCCGAGGCCGCATCGACGATGACGGGCACGCCCTTGGCATGGGCGATCTCGACGAATTCCTTGAGGTTCAGCAGGCCGTAATCGACGACATGATGGGAGACGACATAGACGGCGGCGGCCGTTTTTTCGGTGATGGCGTTTTCCATGTGGAAGCGATGCGTCGAGGTCGCCTGCCCGACAAGCACGACCTTGCCGCCGGCAAGCCGGATCGCCTGGTCGACGGGTGCGCCATAGCTCACCACATGGCCCATCTGCACCAGCACTTCGTTCTTCTCCGGCACCACATCCGGCAGCTTCTCGATCGCCAGCAGATTGTTGCCGGTGATCGCGCCGGCGACGGCGAGCGAAATGCCGGCCGAGCAGGAAGCCGTGACGAAGCCCGCCTCGCCGCCGGTCAGCCGGGCGATGACGGCGCTTGCCTTGCGCTGCAGGTCGTTGATCTCGACGAAGTGCGGCAGGATCGATGCCATCGCGCTGATCGCTTCGGGAACGACGATCGAGGCGCCGAGGCTGGTCATCGTGCCCGATACATTGATGACAGGGCGAAGGCCAAGCGACGGGCGGATATCAGTGGACATGGAGATCTCCAGGAGTCTGGGTCGAAAAACGAAACATGGGGCGGTCGATCAACTGTGTCGAGCTTCCGTCAGCCGTGCAAGGCGACGATCGCCTCGATCTCGACGGTGATGTTGCCGGGCAGCGAGCCGAAGCCGACGGCCGACCGGGCATGTTCGCCCGCCAGCCCGAAGACTGCGATCAACAGATCCGAGCAGCCGTTGATGACGTTCGGATGATCCTCGAACTCAGGCACGGCATTGACCATGCCGAGCAGCTTGACCACCCGCTTGACGCGGGAGAGATCGCCGAGCGCATCCTGCATGACGGCAAGCAGGTTGATGCCGGTCAGCCGCGCGTGGCCGTAGGCCTCCTCGACACTGACCCCACCGCCGACCTTGCCGGCATGCATGAAGCCGTCGGCCTCGCGCGGGCCCTGGCCGGAGAGGTAGAGCATATTGCCTTCGATCACGTGCGTGACGAAATTGGCGATCGGCGGCGGCGGCGGCGGCAGCGCAATACCGAGGGCGGCAAGCCGTTCGTAAGGCGAGTTCTCGACCTTGCCGGCGGCGGTGGGAAACTGATTCACGCAAACTCCTGTCATGCAATTTTCGATTGGGCGAATTTCGATTGGGCCGACGCTTGGTCGGCGGATTAGAGATCCTTGCGAAGTCTCGGATCGAGCATGTCCCTGAGGCCGTCGCCGACCATCTGCAGCGACAGCACGGAGAGGATGATGGCAACACCCGGAAACAGCGTCATCCAGTCGGCCTGGCCGATATATTGCCGGCCGGCGGCGATCATCGTTCCCCAGGTCGGGATTTCGGGGCTGACGCCGAGGCCGAGAAAAGACAGACCGGCTTCGGCAAGCATTGCGCTGGCGAAGAGGAACGTCGCCTGCACGAGGATCGGCGACAGCAGATTGCGCAGCACATGCCGCGTCATGATGTGGAAGGTCGAGATGCCAAGCGCCCTCGCCGCCTCGACATAGGGGAGTTCACGAATGACCAGCGTCGAAGCGCGCACAATGCGGGCAAGCCGCGGCGCATAGACGATCGACAGCGCGATGATGACCGTGGTCAGCGACGGGCCGAGGGCAGCAACGAGCGCGATTGCCAGCAGAATATCCGGAAACGCCATCATTGCATCGATCAGCCGGGCGATCGGCGTATCGAGCTTCTGGAAGAAGCCGGCAAGCAGGCCGAGCGTCACGCCGATCACGGCCGACAAGGTCACGACCGCCGCACCGACGAGCAGCGACAGACGGCCGGCGAAGATGGTGCGCGAGAAGACATCGCGACCGAACTCGTCGGTGCCGAAGACAAAGGTGCCGCTCGGCGGCTTCAGCCGGTTGACGATGGAAAGCTTCGACGGCGAATAGGGCGCGACAACAGGTGCGAAGACCGCCAGAAGCACGAAGATCGTCAGGATCAGCAAGCCCAAGGCGACCGTCTTGCGCTTCAGCAGGCGCCTGGCGAATTTGCTGCCCTCGCCTTCGACGGGTTTGATTGCGATATCGGCCATCAGTAGCGCACCCTCGGATCGATCAGGAGATAGAGCATGTCGATCGCAAAATTGATCAGCACGTAGAGCGCGGCGATGACGAGCAGCGCGCCCTGGATGACGGGATAGTCGCGGCGCAGCACCGCTGAGACGACGAGGTTGCCGACACCCGGCAGGCCGAAGACGGTCTCGGTGACGACGGCGCCCGATATCAGCACCGCTGCCGTCAGGCCGATCACCGTCAGGATCGGGATCAGCGCATTCTTCAGTGCGTGCTTGAGGATGACCCGGCGCTCGATCAAACCCTTGGCGCGGGCCGTGCGGATATAATCGTCGCCGAGCACATCGAGCATCGAAGCGCGGGTGAAACGCAGGATCAGCGCCGAGGAGACGATGCCGAGCGCGAAGGCGGGCAGCGTCAGGTGATACATGCGCTCGAAAAAGGTCGAGCCCGGGCCGCCATAGCCCGAGACCGGGAAGAGGTTGAGCCTGACGGCGAAGAACTGCATCAGGATCAGGCCGAGCCAGAAGCTCGGAATGCTGGCGGCAAACATCGCAAGCGTCGTTGCCGCCTGGTCGATGAAGGAGCCGCGCCGATAGGCGGCATAGATGCCGATCGGCAGAGCGATGATGCTGGCGATTGCGAGCGAAAACAAAGTCAGGAAGAAGGTCGGTTCGGCCCGGTCGAGCAGAGCCGAGGTGACAGGCATGTTGAGGAAGATCGACTGGCCGAGATCGCCTCTCAGCATCTGGCCGATATAATAGACATATTGCAGGCCGAGCGACTGATCGAGGCCGAGCCGGGCCCTGAGGTCGGCAATATCCTGCGGCGTCGCATCCGGCCCGAGCATGACGGCGGCCGGATCGCCCGGGGTCACGCGCACGATGACGAAGACGATCGTGACGACGAGAAACATCACGACGATCATGCCGAACAGGCGCTGGAGGATGTAGCGTATCATGAATGCCTGGCAAACCTTTGCAGATGCTGCAAAAAAGAAGACCGATACCGGCCACGGCGGGCCGGTATCGGTGGCGATGTTTACTTCTTGATCGAAGCATTCCAGAAATACGGCCACGGAGCCGGATCGACGCCTTCAAGCTTGGTCGATTCTGCCGAAACGGCGTTGAAGTCGCCGATCTTCATGAAGGGGGCGTCGGCATAGATCGCCTTCTGGACATCGGCCCAGAGCGCCACGCGCTTCTTCGGATCGACTTCCGAGGTAAAGGCATCGACGGCAGCCTTGCGGGCCGGCGTATCCCACCAGCCCGGCGAACTGGTCGAGAGCGAGCCGATGAGGGCAGGCTCCGGCAGGAAGGGGCTATGGGTGATGTAGATATCCCAGAGCTTCGGATCGGTGCGGCGTTGCGTCAGCGTCGCCCAGTCCACCACCTGCATATCGACGGTGAAGCCGGCAAGCTTCAGATATTCGGCGGCGACCTGCGCCATCTTGTAGTGGAACTCATACTGGCGGCTGGTCAGGATGCGGATCGGTTCGCCGTTGTAGCCGGCCTTCTTGGCGGCAGCCGCCGCCCCTTCCGGATCGGCGACGTTATAGGCGCCCTCGACGCCAGCATCTGTCGACCAGGCAAAGGTCTTGGGATAGATGGCGCCGTCGAGCGCGTAGAAATCCTTGCTGCCGAAAGCCGCCGCCAGCATGTCTTCCATGCTGAGCGCCTGGCGGATCGCCTTGCGAACCTCGACATTCCCAGCAATACCTTCCTTCGTGTTGAAGACGAAGACGGGATAACCGAAGGGCTTCAGGATGATCGGCTGCGAGGCGGTGGAGGCCTTCAGCTTGTCGTAGGATTCAACCGGGATCGAGTCGACGTAGTCGTACTGGCCGGAAACGGCGGCCTCGACGCGAGTGTTCGGATCCGGCACCGGCACGAAGCGGATTTCATCGAGATACTGGTGGCGGGCGCCGCCATAACCATTGCTGTCGCCTTCGCGCGACTTGTAGCCATCGAAGCGGACGAGCTGGATATACTGGTCGGCCTTGCGCTCTTTCAGCATGTAGGGACCGGTGCCGATGAAGTCCTTCATCGGTTCGTCCTGCTTTTCGGACGGGATGATGATCGCGGCCGAATTGTTGAAGGCGAGCAGCGAGGTCAGCGGCGCATAGGGCTGCTTCAGCGCAATCTTGACGGTCGCCGGATCGACGGCGGTAACGGATTCGATGAAGCCGGCCACCTGCTTGCCGCGCGAGGCGATCTTCATCCAGCGACCAAGCGAGGCGACGACGTCTTCCGAGGTCATATCGCTATTGTCGTGGAACTTGATGCCGGTCCTGAGCTTGATCGTATAGGTTTTGCCGTCGGCGCTGATCTCAGGCAGGCTTTCGGCCAGAAGCGGCGTTACGTTCCAGCTCTTGTCGAAGGTGTAGAGCGTTTCGAAAATGTGCTGCGTGACGATGCCGACGAGATCGGCCGTCGACGACATCGGATCGAGCGTCGGCGGCTCGCCGATCGTCGCGACATTGATGACGCCGCCCTTTTCCTGGGCAAGCAGGGTCGAAGGCAGGGCGACGAGCGCAGTGCCGAGAAGGAATGCGACCAGTGTTTTCATGTGATGGCTCCCGTTTAGTTCCACAATTATGTAATTCATCTTTTTGTAACAGAATAAGAGATGGATCGATCCTGTCAAGCACGAGCGACGGATTATGCCCGGGGCGGATACCCGGACGCCGGAAAAACACACAATCTTTGGCTGCGTCCGCCTGCACCACGGCCGCTTATTGTGCCAAGGTGAGGCGATCGCCCTGAGTCAGGCTTCAAGGGAACGGGAGAGCAGGATGAGCATCGATTTCAACGACGGAAAATGGCTGAACGAGCCGGCTCAATGGCAGGCGAACGAAGCCGGCCTCACCCTGACGACCGACGAGACTACCGATTTCTGGCGGGAAACCCATTACGGCTTCACCCGCGACAGCGGCCATTTCCTCGCCTTTCCCACCGCCGATAGCTTCACCGCCCAGATCCGCGTCCAGGGCGAATTCCGCACCCTCTACGACCAGGCCGGCCTGATGGTGCGCATCGACGAGAAACGCTGGATGAAGACAGGCGTCGAATTCACCGACGGCGAAGCCTTCCTCAGCACCGTCGTCACCGACGGCAAGTCCGACTGGTCCGTGGCGCAGCCTTTCAAGGAATTGGAGGATTTCCGCATCCGCGTGACCGTCAAAAACGGCGCGATGCGCATCCAGGCCTCCCGTGACGGCAGCCGCTGGCCGCTGCTGCGGCTCGCGCCCTTCCCGGCAGCCACGCGCTATCAGGTCGGGCCGGCTGCCTGCACACCGGAGCGCAGCGGGCCGAGGGTGCGGTTTTCGGAGTTTTCGGTTGGGGCGGCGATTACGACGGATCTGCATGATTTAAGTTAGGGAGTCCGGAACGCGATCAAGTCGCACTCAGAGGCACCGGCAACAATAATCCGGCGGCGGCAAACTATAAATCATGAGTCTCCGCTCGATAACCCTTCTCAATTCGCTCAACCAACAAGGGTGCACTGATGATACCGCGGACCGGATATCTCTTTTCCTCATCAGAAAGGACTCGCGTCAGCATTACTTCCGTTTCTCCATTCCATAACCACCACGGGCCCCGCCGCCCGTCCCTATCCCGGGCACTGGTCCGAAAGATGGGAAAGACGGAATTTGCATCGGTCACGCTACTGTTTCCGACATTTGCCACTAGGCCTTCGTCAACTGCTTTTTGGACAGGAAAAAAGGCAGAAAATAACACGGGAGAAGTAACCACTTCGCCGAAATTATTGGGCCTGTCGCTGTGAAAACCATCAAACACGCGAAGCAGGTATCCGTAGCGTAAATGCTTATGAGTCACTTGGGCGTAGCAAACGCCTCTCGACGTTAGAATCTGAATTACGTTACCAATCTTTATGCGCTTTGCCATATCCAGACCCAGAATACTTCCTCTCGTCGTGAGGCATTTCATTGGAAAAATGAGGATTTGTCATCAAGCTCATCAACTCGGGTGCGGCAACCGCTTCAGCGCTTTAGCACTCCATGCACCAGGTAGGCACACGCAGTATGAGCATCAAGATTTGGGGTACTTGAGAAACGCCCAGGTATCTGCTTTTAGATTTATCTCATTTGCCAGCGCCTGAATGTTCGCCAGTTCCTCCGGAGCCAGCACCACATCATACTCGCGCAACTGCGTGCATAGATTTTCCAACGCAACCACACACTCATTATGCTCCGCAAGGGATATGTACTCGCGAATATCTTCCCCCGCTAACCGCCCGTTAAAATCACTGATCAAATCAATTAGTCGCTTCTCGATTTCCATCCATCCGCACCTCAAGAGTGTGGGTAACGAAGCGGCGCCATGGCAATATCCGGTACCTATCACTGAACCTTCACCACCGGCTAGACTCTCGGCGGATTGAATAGCCGGCGATGCCCGTTGTCAAACACCTCGCTTCTCGAAGTGATCTAACATTTTTTCAAGATAGAGCGACCTTTGGCTGCTCTACCGAAAGAACAAATCAAATGACTGCGAGTGCAGCGCAGCACACTTGACAAAGACAAGCTGCCTGTATTTTACTCAGGCCTGCGGATTAGGCAGAAGGCCAGCCGCATTGACATGACTCCGATAGTCTCTGGGCAGTTTCGCCCCATGACGCCTCATCGCTCGATGGGACCAGCGTCGTGGGGTTTTTGATGTGGTCACTTCATGAACGACACGCTGAAAATCGGCATCCTCTATTCGACCACCGGGCCTTACGGCTCGATGGGCCGCGACGCGCGCGACGGCGCCGATTTCGCGATGGCCGAATATGCCGGCGTCGAAGGGCTGGCGATCGAACCCATCTTCTTCGATCCGCATGCCGATCTTGCCGCCTATCTCGACGGCGCGCGCCATCTTCTGCGGGCCGGCTGCCGCCATATCGTCGGCACGATCACGTCGGCAGCACGCAAGGAAGTCATTCCGCTCGTCGAGAAACATGACGGCCTGCTCTGGTACATGTGCCCCTATGAAGGTTTCGAGGCCAACGAGAACGTCATCTATGTCGGCGGCTGCCCCAACCAGCATCTGCTGCCGCTTTTCGAGCACCTGATCCCGCGTTACGGCGCAAGGCCCTATCTCGTCGGCGCCAACTATGTCTGGGGCTGGGAGATGAACCGGCTCGCCCGCGAACTGATTACCAATGCCGGCGGCGAAGTACTTGGCGAACGCTATCTTCCGCTTGAAGAGACCGCCGTCGAACGCATCGTCGCCGAGATCGCGCAGCGCCGTCCGAGCTTCATCCTCAACAATCTGATCGGCCCCTCGAGCTACGCCTTCCTGGAGGCGATCAAGGCCCTTGGTGGTTGCGATCCGGCCTTCCGCGCGGAAAACTGCCCGGTGGTCAGCTGCGACCTGATGGAATGCGAACTCGACGATATCGCCGCCGGAGCTGCTGCCGGCCAGCTTTGCGCCGCTTCCTATTTCGACAGTATCGCGACCCCCGAGAATGCCGCCTTCAAGGCCCGTGTCACCGAGCGTCACGGCACGGAGCGGCGTGTCTCCAGCGTCTTTGCCAGCGCCTATACGGCCGTCCGGCTCTGCGTCGACGCGATCGTCGCTGCCGGTAGTGACGAGCCCGACGCCGTCCGGCGCGAGCTCTACAATCGATCCTGGCCGACCCCGTTCGGCACGCTTTCGATCGACCGCGACACCAATCATGCCGCCCTGCCCTTCCATCTCGGCCGGATCAACGCCGACAACGGCTTTGATGTCGTCGCCTCGCGGCCGCCGCTCGCCGCCGACCCCTATCTGACCGGCCGCAACCGACAGGCCTTTCCACGGCTGAGGGTGGTGTCATGAGAGAGACGCCCAATTTCACCGGCTGGCAGGCGATGGTCCTGCATCGCGAGGACGGCAACACCGAAAAGCTGATCCGCCAGCTTCGCCTGCTCGGCATCCACGCAACGCTGCAATGGGCGCCGCTTTCGGCTACGGCACTGCCCGATCTCGTCATCGTCGATGCCGACCAGGGCTGGGACGATCTACTGCCCTGGAACGGCGAAACGCCTGCCTGCCCCGTCGTTGCCTTGCTTGGTTCGGAAGCGCCCGGCCGCATCGCCTGGGCGCTCGGACAGGGGGCCGGCGCGATCATCGCCAAGCCGATCGCCACATCGGCCGTCTATCCGGCACTTGTCATGGCCGTCTCCATTCATCGGGAGCGCAAGGCGACCGCGGAAAAGCTGCAATATCTCGAAGAGCGCGTTCGGCTGCGGCCACTCGTTCACGCCGCCGTCGAAAAGCTTCAGGCCGCACACGGCATCGACGAGGAGAGCGCTTACGCAATCCTGCGCAATTGCGCCATGCGCCGCCGCCTGCCGATGGAGCAGATATCGGCCTTCATCCTGGCGGGCGCCGAACCCCTGCCGGAGGCCGGCTGATGCACGTACTGAAACAGATGATCCGCCAGCCGACGGCCCTTTTCGGCCTGATCGTCGTCACACTCGTCATCGCGCTCGCCATCGCAGCGCCGTGGATCGCGCCGTTCAGTCCCGACGAACAGATGTTTGACGGCCTCTCGCTCGAAGGCGCGCCGCTGCCGCCGGGCGGTCCCTATCTGCTGGGCACCGACACGCTCGGCCGCGACCTCTTTTCCCGCCTGCTCTTCGGCGCCCGCACCTCGCTGATCATCGGCCTTGTCGCCAACGGCATCGCGGTGACGATCGGCCTCTTCGTCGGCATCGTTGCCGGTTATCTCCGCGGGCTGGCGGGCAATATCCTGATGCGCTTCACCGATCTGATGATGGCCTTTCCGGCGCTGTTGCTCGCCATCGTGCTCGCCGCATTGCTGAAGCCGAGCCTCTGGATCGTCGCCATGGTGATCGCGCTGGTCAACTGGGTGCAGGTCGCCCGCATCGTCTATACCGAAACCCGCGGGCTGGTGGAGCGCGATTTCATCATGGCGGAGCGCTCGCTCGGCGCCGGCCATATGCGGGTGCTCTTCATGCATATCCTGCCCCACCTCATGCCGACGGCAATCGTCTGGGGAACGCTCGGCATCGCCACCACCGTGCTGCTCGAGGCGACACTTTCCTTTCTCGGCGTCGGCGTCCAGCCGCCGCAGCCCTCCTGGGGCAACATCATCTTCGAGAGCCAAAGCTATTTCCAGGCCGCCCCCTGGCTGGTCTTCATTCCGGGCGCGATCATCCTTCTGACGGCGCTTTCCTTCAATCTGGTGGGCGACGCGCTGCGCGACATTCTCGACCCGACCCAGCGCGGGAGGGGCTAATGGCGTCACTCATGCTCCGCAGGCTGGTGCAGGCGGCGCTCATCCTGCTCGGCGTCGCGGCAATCACCTTCGTGCTGCTCTACGCCCTTCCGGCCGACCCGGCCCGCATGATCGCCGGCCGCAGCGCTACCGCCCTGACGGTCGCCAACATCCGCCATGAGCTCGGCCTCGACCAACCGCTGCTGGTCCAGTTCGGCACCTATCTCGGCAATCTGCTGCATGGCAATCTCGGCCGCTCCTATGCGCAGAAGACCGATGTCTGGACGCTGATCGCCGCCCGCCTGCCGGCAACACTGACGCTGATGCTTGCCGGCATCTTCGTCGAGGTGGTGCTCGGCCTGACGCTCGGCACCATCGCTGCCGTGCGCCGCGGCGGCTTCGTCGACCGTCTGGTGATGATGGCCTCCTTTGTCGGCACCTCGGCGCCGCAGTTCCTCGTCGCCCTGCTGCTGCTCTACCTGCTGGCGGCAACGCTCGGCTGGTTTCCGATGAGCGGCTACGGCAGCTTCTCGCATCTCGTCCTGCCGGCCGTGACGCTCGGCATCTGCGGCGCCGGTTGGTACGCCCGCATGGTGCGCTCGTCGATGATCGACGTGCTGAACCAGGATTATGTCCGCACGGCGCGCGCCAAGGGCCTTTCCTCGAAGCGCGTCATCCTGCGGCATGCACTGCCCAATGCCGTGCTGCCGATCATCGCGATGATCGGCATCGATATCGGCCAGTTCATGGGCGGCGTGGTCGTGGTTGAAGCGGTCTATGGCTGGCCCGGCATCGGCCAGCTCGCCTGGCAGGCGATCCAGCAGGTCGACATCCCGATCATCATGGGTGTCACCCTGACCTCGGCACTCGCCATCATCATCGGCAATCTGCTTGCCGACCTCGTCGCGCCGGTCATCGATCCGCGCATCCGCACACGCTGACAGCAACCAAAGAAGGGGAACCAAGATGTTCAAACGCTGGCTGCAACAGACGACCATGGCAACGATGGTGGCGCTCGCCCCATTATCCGTCATGGCTCAGGAAACGCCCAAGCAGGGCGGCGATATCGTCGTGACCTACAAGGACGATATCACCACGCTCGACCCGGCAATTGGCTACGACTGGGTCAACTGGTCGATGATCAAGAGCCTCTACTCCCGCCTGATGGACTATGCGCCCGGTACGCCGAACCCGGTGCCCTCGCTTGCCGAAAGCTTCAGCGTTTCGCCCGACGGCCTGACCTATACCTTCAAGCTACACAAGGGCGTGAAGTTCTCAAACGGCCGCGAGGTCGTCGCCTCCGACGTGAAATATTCGATCGAACGCGCCGTCGACCCGAAGACGCAGGGGCCCGGCGCCGGCTTCTTTGGCGCCATCAAGGGCTTCGAGGATGAAACCGGCGGCAAGACGACGACGCTTTCCGGCATCGAGACGCCGGATGACGGCACCGTCATCTTCAACCTCTCGCGCCCCGACGCCACCTTCCTGCACGTGCTTGCGATCAACTTCGCCTCGGTCGTGCCGAAGGAAGCCGTCGAGGCGGCCGCCGGCGACTTCGGCAAGAAGCCGGTCGGCTCCGGCACCTTCATCCTGAAGGACTGGACGATCGGCCAGCAGCTCGTTTTCGAGCGCAACAAGGATTACTTCGTCAAGGGCGTTCCCTATATCGACAGCTTCAAGGTCGAGGTCGGCCAGGAGCCGCTGGTGGCGCTCTTGCGCTTGCAGAAGGGCGAGGTCGACATTGCCGGCGACGGCATTCCGCCGGCGAAATTCCTCGAAATCAAGAATTCGGCCGACGGCGCGCAGATGATCGTCGACGGCGAACAGCTGCACACCGGCTACATCACGCTGAACACCAAAGTGAAACCCTTCGACAACGTCAAGGTTCGCCAGGCGCTGAACATGGCGATCAATAAGGACCGCATCACCCGCATCCTCAACGGCCGCGCAACGCCTGCCAACCAGCCGCTGCCGCCGCTGATGCCCGGCTACGACAAATCCTTCGCCGGATACGCCTATGACGCGGCGAAGGCCAAGGCGCTGCTTGCCGAAGCCGGCTATCCCGACGGCTTCGAGACCGTGCTCTACTCCACCAACACCGATCCGCAGCCGCGTATCGCCCAGGCGATCCAGCAGGATCTGGCCGCCGTTGGCGTCAAGGCCGAAGTCCGCGCGCTCGCCCAGGCAAACGTCATCGCGGCCGGCGGCACGGAAGGCGAAGCGCCGATGATCTGGTCGGGCGGCATGGCCTGGATCGCCGACTTCCCGGACCCGTCCAACTTCTACGGCCCGATCCTTGGTTGCGCCGGCGCGGTTCCGGGCGGCTGGAACTGGTCGTGGTACTGCAACGCCGATCTCGACAAGCGCGCCGTTGCCGCCGACTCGATGTCCGATCCGGCAAAGGCCGCCGAGCGCACCGCCGCCTGGGGCAAGATCTTCACCGACATCATGACCGATGCGCCGTGGATCCCTGTTATCAACGAACGCCGCGTCGTCGCCAAGTCGCTGCGCATGGGCGGTGCTGACAACATCTACATCGATCCGACCCGCGTCATCAATTACGACGCGATCTACGTCAAGCAATAGGCCCTGAAGAAACAAAGCCTTCCCGGTCCACGCCGGGAAGGCATCATAAAATCGAGGGAGATATGCCATGTGCATCGCCTGCACCCACACCATCCACCGCGCCCAGCATAATTTCGGCTGGAACAAGGATTTCCCCCCCGCCGTCGTCGCCAAGCCCGGCGAGACGATCCACTTCGAATGCATGGATTCATCGGGTGGCCAGCTCGGAAGCGACGCGACCCTGGAAACGCTGAACACGCTCGATTTCGGCAAGATCAACCCGGTCTCCGGCCCGGTCTATATCGAAGGCGCCAAACCCGGCGATGCACTGAAGGTGACGCTGCGCAAGTTCATTCCGTCGGGCGTCGGCTGGACGGCCAATATTCCAGGCTTCGGCCTGCTTGCCGACCAATTCAAGGATCCGGCGCTGCACGTCTGGTCTTATGACGCCAACAGCATGGTGCCCGCCCTTTACGGTCCGGGCGGCCGCGTGCCGCTGAAGCCCTTCGCCGGCACGATCGGCGTCGCACCCGCCGAGCCCGGCACCCATTCCGTCGTTCCCCCGCGTCGCGTCGGCGGCAACATGGACATCCGCGACCTGACGGCAGGCGTGACGCTCTATCTGCCCGTCGAGGTCGACGGCGCACTGTTTTCGATCGGGGATACCCATGCCGCCCAGGGCGATGGCGAAGTCTGCGGCACGGCGATCGAAAGCCAGATGAACGTCGAAGCGACGATCGAGCTCGTCAAGGACGCCAAGCTGCAGACGCCGCGCTTCACCACGACCGAACCGGTGACCCGCCATCTCGACGGCGCCGGCTACGAGGTGACGACAGGCATCGGCCCTGACCTGATGACCGGGGCGCGTGAAAGCGTCATGCGTATGATCGATCTTCTCGGCGCCGAACACGGCATGAGCGCCGTCGACGCCTATCTGCTCTGCTCGGTCTGCGGCGATCTCCGGATCAGCGAGATCGTCGACCAGCCGAACTGGGTGGTTTCCTTCTACTTCCCGAGGATCGTGTTCGCGTGAACGAAGCCTTGCCCGCCGCAGCACCGGTGCTCAGCCTTCGCAATCTGAGCGTCGATGCCCGCACACCCGAAGGCCGCAAGCCGGTGCTCCAGGATGTCAGCTTCGAGCTTGCAAGCGGCGAAACGCTCTGCATCGCCGGCGAATCCGGCTCCGGTAAGTCGGTCACCTCGCTGTCGATCATGGGGCTCCTGCCGAAAGCCTCGCTGCGGGTCGCCTCCGGCAGCGTGCTGCTTGGCGAGCGCGACCTGCTTAAGCTTTCCGACCGGGGGATGCGCAGCGTGCGCGGCGGCGATATCGCCATGGTGTTCCAGGAGCCGATGACCTCGCTCAACCCGGTCATGTCGGTCGGCAACCAGCTGACCGAAGCAATCCGCGCGCACCAGGGCAGCGAGAATGCCGAGGCGGTGGCGCTGAAGATGCTCGACGCCGTGCAGATCACCGACCCGGCCCGGCGGCTGAAGCAATATCCGCATGAGCTTTCCGGCGGCATGAGGCAACGGGTGATGATCGCCATGGCGCTCTCCTGCCGGCCGAAGGTGCTGATCGCCGACGAACCGACGACCGCACTCGACGTCACCGTACAGGCGCAGATCCTCAGGCTGATGCGCGAGTTGAAGCGCGAATTCGGCGCCTCGATCATCCTGATCACCCACGACATGGGCGTCGTCGCCGAAATGGCCGATCGCGTCGTCATCATGCAAAATGGCAGGATCGTCGAGCAGGGAACGGCGCTCGCCATCTTCCAGCGGCCGAAGGAGGCCTATACGCAGCAACTGCTCGCCGCCGTCCCGCGGCTCGGCGCGCTTGCCGGCACCGACCGTCCGCCGCGCATCACCCAGCGCGCCGTCGAGACGCTGCATCCGGACCGCACGCCGGTCCTGAACGTGCGCGACCTCACCGTCACCTATGGCAATGCCGCAAGCCGGTTTTTCAAGGGCAAGCCGCCGGTCGCAGCCGTCGATGGCGTTTCCTTCGATATCCTGCCGGGTGAAACGCTCGGCCTCGTCGGCGAAAGCGGCTCCGGCAAATCGACGACGGGCAAGGCCGTGCTCGGTCTCATCCCCTTCAAGGGCAACGTCCTGATCGACGGCCGCAATATCGCCGGCCTCAGCCAGCGCGAGATGCGGCCCGTGCGCCGCTCGGCGCAGATGATCTTCCAGGATCCCTATGCCTCGCTCGACCCGCGCATGGCCGTCGGCAAGGCGATCGGCGAACCGATGCTCATCCACGGCATCGGCAACCACAGCGAACGGCAGGACCGCGTCGCCGAACTGCTGCGCCGGGTCGGCCTGACGCCTGATGCGGCGACGCGCTATCCGCACGAATTTTCAGGCGGCCAGCGCCAGCGCATCTGCATCGCACGGGCGCTGGCACTGGAGCCCAAGCTGATCGTCGCCGACGAGAGCGTCGCAGCGCTTGACGTCTCTGTACGCGCCCGGGTGCTCGACCTGCTGCTCGAACTGCAGGAGACGATGGGGCTCGCCTATCTCTTCATCTCCCACGACATGGCGGTGGTCGAGCGCATGTCGCACAACGTCGCCGTCATGCGCGCCGGCCGCATCATCGAAACCGGCACACGGCGGGACATCTTCGAGAACCCGAGGAATGACTACACCCGCGCGCTGATCGCCGCGGTTCCGATCCCCGATCCGGAGGTCTATCGCGGTAGGGAAGCGCATGCGTGATTGAGGGTCAGACATGACTAAAATGTAAACGAGGAGCGCCTTGCGGGAATTGACCAGCGCGGACCGGAGACGGGGAGCGGTTCATCAATGGGTCGGACACTAATTCATTCTGGAGGAGATTCGCAGTGGCAGGTCAAAGCCTTGAAGATCGCTCCAGCGGCGTCAGTCTCATCATGATGCCAATAGACGATCTTCAACCGAGTCGCCGCCCTTAAATACTGGCGACCGCCCAGCCGAGATTAGCCTGCAGCGCAACTTAGCGAAGTCGCAATTCAACGGTATAAATATTACCTTCGATCGGCTTGTGCCTCTCAAATATCTCAACAATATCATCAAAAATTGTCGGACCTTCGCGCCTTTTTGCCATCCTTATTTGCTTCATGATCTCGTTTCGAGCGGATGAATGGCTCCTCTTCAGGCGTTTTTCTAGAACACGGGCTGTTTCTTCATGTCCAAGACGAGCACGTGATAACTGATGGTTATCCCAAAACAGAACACATCCGTTTTCCGGAGTTCCGAAGCCGCCTCCCAGCATGTCATCAAGGCCATCGAAATTATAGTTCCAGTCGGGGATATCCGGAAAAAGCTGCCGCGCAAGTTCGCGAAAAAAACTATCCAAGTCCCGGATTTTCTTTCCGTCAATATGAAATTTCTTTTTTTCTTCCACTCTCTTTACCTACCACGTTTTAATCGGACTTCAGGTCTCTCGTAGCGCAGTCACCTGCCACCGACGTTTCACCCGGCTGCGATTAAAGCGGCGGCGACCACCCAAATAGCTCAGAGTTTCAGCGGCTTCCGTGGGGCCAAGCCGGAGCACAAACCATGAGCGTCAAGAGCTCGACTACCTGAGAAAATCCCACGTATCCCCTTTCAAATTCATTGTATTAGCCAGCTCCAGAATGGCTGTCAGTTCCTCTGGGACCGGCACAACATCATACTCGTACAATTGTGTGCATAGATTTTCTAATGCAACCGCGCACTCATTGTGCTCAGCAAGGGATATGTACTCCCCAATATACTCGTCGGGTAACCGCCCGTTGAAATCATGGATCAGTTTGATTAGTCGCTTCTCAACCTCCATCCCCACCTCAATACTGTGCCTAGCGAAGCGGCATCATGTGCTTCGCAATATCTGGTGATCAATCATTGAACCTTTACCCACTGGCGCTTAAACCTCAAACGAGCGCTAGCGCAATGAAGCAAGTTCAGGAGGCCGGTCTTCTCTTAGCCGTCGCTCTAATTCCGCTACAGCCTCGGCATCGGGAGGGTCAATCAACCTATACAGCAGGTCATCTCTTTCCGCGGCCCAATGAACCAAAATGTCGTCTCCTCCACCGGATTCGCGAAGAATGAATCCATCAATCGATGGGTCCACGACGTCACACTTGTTTTCAGGAACAACGGTGAACCCGTTATACCCCTCATGCGGAATAACTAGATGATGCCGCAGACCGTCCACCCAATATATTGCATAAACGTCAACGACTCTATTGAATCCATCTCTTTCTATGATCTTCATGTTGCCGCTTAGTTCGTTAACTTCATGTCATATGCTCTTCCGGCTACAGAATTATATTGATAGTGGATCGATATTTTTGTTCCATCTGGCCGATTGATTTTTCCCAATCCTTGGCCAGTCGCCGACATCTGCCAAGCCGCGCGAAAGTGCGATCCACCGCCTTTGCTACCTTCTGTCACCCACACCGCGTGCTGGGACACGACCCATCTGAATTTAGGAAGTTGGTCACAAACAACCTCAAGCTATTCGTTCTGCGTCAAGACAGCCACATGGAAAATATCGTCATCAGAGTAAATCCCGCAACTCTTTGAATGAAACCACTTAAGAAATTCAGAGTTATCGACCAGAACAATGCTTCCGATTGGACAATCATGAGCTCTATAGGCCACCCGCAAACAGTCACCGAATGTCCGCTGCCTCGACCGTTGCCAGCGCATAGTTACTACTGTCAGGTAAAAACGCCTCAACCTCATAGGCAGTTGGTGAATCTGGGTCCCCGAAAACCACGACAACAGTAACTACTGTTCCCGCAGGCAAAACTATATCAATGTGTTCGCCGATCACTACTGCGTTAACCTCTCTCGGCAATGCGAAGACATCATTTTCCTTCATTGTGCTCATTTGTTCGTAGGAATCCCCGTCACTAGTCGGACCGTTCCGAAATTGTCCTGCATGAACACAAACTTTGTGTTAATCGTCTTTCCGTTAGCGCCTAAAATTGGAATGACTTGTTCATACGTTTTCCTATACTCGGTAGTTTTTGTCGCCGTAGCCGCTCCTATATCAAAATACAACTGCGACGATAGATCCTTCCAATTGCTTTGGTCGAAGCCCAAAGCTTGCTTAAACCAGGTAGCTTTACTTTGGTTTTGCGGATGCGTTGCGTTCAATAGATAATCATATAACTTGCTTTTAAGATTGGATGTTTCAAAACCAACCCTACGTCCCGTGCAGCCTCCGTTGCTAGCACCTCACGTTCAGCCGCCTTCTGCTTGACTGCGAAAGGGCCGCCTATGCCGGCAAAGACCCCGTTGAAGATCAACCATGGCAGCATCGCTTGATCTACGCGAGCGTTTGCGTAGCGTATACCGCCAATAATCTCGGCCTGCCTGAAAAGGCTATCGGCGATATCGATCTGCGTTAGATGCTCTCGGTTATAAAAGTCCGAAGCGAGATTATAAAACTCGACGATCTTGGGGAAAAACTCCGCGTCGATCGATGTATCGCGGTACTCGTCGCCGCTTGCGTGGAAATACTGAAGGCAGGCGGTAGAGCCAGGGTTGCAATAAAAGGCCTTTGGCGCGATGCTATCGAGGAAGGCGGATGCTGCATCGTTCTGCGGCAGGTTGGCTTGCGAAATATCTACTTGCTTGAGTGCCTGGTTGATCAGTTCGCCGGTAGCAAGCTTGATCGCCGCGTCTGAGCAATCGTTAACACTTGTGCAGTAGCCCTGCTGCACCGCATAGCGGGCGGCGTTGGCGGCAATGAGCCTGGCTTCATCAATGTGAAGCTGCCGGTTGAAGCTCTCAGAGTCGAGTGCGGTGGCCGCCCCCTGGTTTCCGCCGACTGCCGCGCCGACGAGAACCGCCGCCCATTGGCCGAGTGCGTTACGCTCCTCCTGCGTCAGGTTCGGATTATCCATCAGCGCCTTGCCGATGACCGCGCCAATCAGTTCCTGTGTGCCGCCTGCGACGGCACCGAGACCTATGTTTCCTCCCGAAACCACCGCCGTCAGCGCCGGCGGCCGCGTGCAGGGCGATCTTCTCAGGACTTCCCTCCGCAAAGCCAAGCTTCTGGGAAATCTCTCCAATCGCCATGTTCAGAAGCTGCGAAACGGCTGCGGCACTTTCCTGCCGACGACACAGGATACATCACCGGCCCAGACAAAACGCCCACATCGCGGCGACCGCCGCGCGCGTCTTCGCTGTGGACGCCACGCCAGCCGACAGCGCTCAATCAATAACAGAGACGCTGTGACAAAAGCGGGCTAATTCATTCTGGAGGAGATTCGCAGTGGCAGGTCATGGCCTACAATGAATCAACGCGATCTACGACGATCATCCCAAGGCACGAAAACGGGATCGGGATCCATATCACCAGCTTGGAAGGTCGGGACAAGCTCGCCGATCTTGTTCGGAATCTTCACTACATTCGCCCTGATAAGCCGCTTGATTTCATCACGATATTGCAGAGCTCTTTTCTCCCGCGCTTCTTTTTCCGCGTCCGACTTCGGAGATTGGGATTTGGTATGCTGAAGCCGTCTTTGAAAATATGGCCTTCCAATTTTCTCATTCTGAATATGCATAGATCCACGAAGCATGATGATTTCGCCTGTTTCCTCTTCAATTTCACCCATTATGTCGGCGATATCTTCCGTTTCCATAACAACTATCCGACACCCTCGCGAATGTGCTAGGAAAAAATTTAGAATATGTCCGGATCGCCTATACAATTCCTCCCAGCCCTCAGAATGATCTACGTGAGGAATTCCGTCAAAAAACGTGTGCTCCTCCAATAATCCGATCTCCGGAACAGCAGGGTGGGTTCTTTGCTTGCCGACAGCGATCATGTCCCCAGTGTCGAGATTCAAAAGCATGTAATCAACCGACATTTCGACCTCTATTTTGGACAGGAGTACACAAGTTTACCCTGCGCCGTGTAAATCGTTACAGTTGGTGCGGTTTTGTCGTATCGGGAATCCGATATGACCCTTTTCATTGCCTCTTCTAGGTCATTCACTGGTTGATTCAGCCGGATAACTCGGACTAATGAAGTGGCAAATCAACGGTATAAATATTACCGTCGATCGGCTTGCCCTCTCAAATACATCAACAATATCATCAATAACTGTCGAACCTTCGTGCCTTTTTGTCCATCTTTATCTGCTCGTCTCCTCGGTAATCGATCTGCTAGAAGATATCACCCGCGTATCGGGGGTCGGATACAAGTTTATTTCTGAGGTCGCTCCACAACGGCTCACAGAATGATGCCTGTTTGCGTTCTTTGTCATAGGCTCGCTTGGTCGCGGTTACGAACGCATTAAACCCCTGGGAATCTTGCTCATCTAACGCGATAAAGGGCATTCCCTGCTCGTCCAACCTTTCGTATATGCGTGTCCGATATACATTATCCTCATCGCCGAACTCGACTCTAATTCTCTCAATTAAATAGTAGAGCCCCATCGTGTTCAGAGAAATTAGCACTCCACGCGATACAATAATTGACCCTGCCATGTTTTTACCTCACAAGGATGAGTTTTGCTTGTTGCGATGCCGATAGACTTCTAACGACATTCATTAGTATCGCTTGATTTCCTTCACTCAAGAAACGCATATCTAAAGGAATTATGTCCGCCTTATTGGTATGATCCAAAAGCGTTTCGGTAAACTAGCTACGTCGAGACAGAGGCAGATAAAATTTCATCTCGGCCTTCAAATAAATCGCGATAATTTCTCAGGAGACCCCAAGTGTAATTATGTCCTCATGATACACTTCGATACACTTCCCTGTGGATTCTGAGAAAATCCAAAAATCTGTGCATGGCAGCGTTGGGTGTTCGTCAAAAAAAGATACCATATCACATAGAACATTCAGATCTCCCGTAATTAACATAGTATCGCCATGATCAAACCATAGAGAATATATTCCATGTAAACGATGCGAAATCCTTAATTCTGTCAAGCAAGCAATTATGTTATTTTCGTTTCCAATTTTACACTGGGCGGCATAATTTGATTTCGTCCAGTCTATTCCAGAAATCGACCAGACAAACCGCTCATTTATGAACTTATTGAAGATATCAAGAGAATTATCCCCCACGACGATCGTGAATTCGCCAGGAGGTAACTTAAACCCAAACAATTCTATACTTTTTGATGTCACTGGCTAAAATTCCCGTTAACATACCGAACAACATCGTCTATTGTTCCAGGAAACTCTATTGAAGTCTTCACGGCGTTCACCCCTTTGCCGACCTGGGTATTAATATGAGCGCCTTTAACGGGGTCCCAATCCATCCTCATCCTTACCCAGGTTCCGTCCGGCCTATAGCCTTCAAATCCTACAACTTTACCAGCAAGTGCATTGTTGCCGCCAACATTTTTCGCAACGAAAGGCGTTCTGGTGGCTGGATCAATTGTACCTACTAGATCCAACGCTTCGTTCCGCGCCTGCTCGAATGAACTTACAGGAACTCGGCATTCATTGTGTACCCATACTGGTTCTGCGTAATCACCTGTAGCCTGTTTCACAAAGTAGGTATGGAAATTCGCAATCGTTAGATTGTAGGCATCGAGCGACCTGTCTACGACGCGGATATTGACGACTGAACTCCAGCTCCCATCGGCATCGGACAGCCTTTCGCCGGGACGAAGATCGCGTGCGGCAACCCAGGCACCATTTTTGATCGGTCCCTGATAGCGATGGCCTTCCGGCAACGCGACCGGGATCGCTCTCTCTTCCGACAGAACGGCGAAGAAGGGATGGTTTGTTGTGGTTATGATTGTCTGTTGATACCCGCTCGTATCGGACTTGACGGTCAAATAGAGCGTTTGTTCATGCCTCTCTTGGATCTTAGCAAGAGCAAGCTTGTAGCCTTCACGCCCTTGCTCGTCGCGTGACCAGACCAGTGTCTTGCCGGGCCGGATTTGGCTAATGGCAGTAAATCCGTCTATCGTCTTGACCAGAGTCGAACCGTCGAACGAGCAACCGGATACAGTCTCCTCGTTGGTTCGGCCTCTGACTTGTCCGAGCTTCTCGGTGAGCGCGAATGAGAAGACGGCCAGAGCCGCATTGAGGAGAGATTGGTTGACGTTAGCATGCAGCGCCGCCTGAACAGAATCGGCGTACTCACTCAACAATTCGATCGTCTGAATGCGCTCGGCGTATACGGCTGCGGCAAGCTCCTGGTTCGAAAGACCCCCATACCGGCCATCGACCAGCCGCATCTCCAAGTCCGTATAACCGCCGGGTAGAACAGATGACGGGTTCATCATCGGGTCTGCCGGGTCGCGGAGATATTCGACCGCTCTTAACGCATCGGTGATTGCGGCAACGCAAGCAGGGCCAGTTGGATTAGCATCGCAGGCGCCGGTCAAAGCCGTATCGCGCTGCGTGTCGAGTTGATCCCAGTAGCCAATCTGCTGTTGGAGCGTCGCCACCTGCTCGTTTGTGCACGTCGCACCACCTTCGATGCATCGATCGAGCTGTTGTTTGGCCTTTTCACGAGCCAGTTTCTCATGGTGATAAAGATAGTTGTACTGATATTCTGCCGCTCCGTAGCCGGCTCCCTCGCCGCCGCCGATCGCACCACCCACAGCAGCGCTAAGGGTTGCGCCGATGAGGGTGGCAAGCGTCTGCTTGTCTTCAGCCGACAAGGTACTGTCTTTCAGCATGCCCTTGACGAGACTGGCGATGGCCGGCGCCATTAACGTCGCTGCACCAGCACCCAAGGCGCCCTTTATCGCTCCCTCCCAACCATTGACGCCACCAAGGATCCCGCCGCCGATCGCGTGCAGCAGCGCGCGGCCTTGACCGCCTTCGTCCCAAAAATCATGTTCGGCCTGCGTCAACGCATGATTGCGAAGCCCATCCGCGATATCGCCAACCAATGTTGCCATCGTCTTCTGTGCTGCCTGCAGATCGGCTTGGGTCTTGTATTGGTCGCGCAGGATGTTCTCGAGGTCGGGCAAACCAGGCAGCGATGTATTGGTGTTTTCGGTGTCGCGGCGGATCGCGCCAATGTCCTGGATCTGGTGAGTTGGATCGGTGATTGTGATCGGGATGTTGGCGCCGATTGCAGACAAAGCCTGGCCGGTCTTGTTCTCGCCATCCTTGACCGTCGCAAGAGTGAGACCACCGGTGCCGATCGACGCGCCAAAGGTGTTGGCCTTCCAGGCCGAATGCATATCGATATCGGTAACGGTCAGCGTGCCGGTGGAGAAGATATTGAGGGCCGCCGCCGCATTGCTGGTGATCAGGCCGCCGAGGAGGGTCGTCTGCTTGGCGACATCAAGGTAAAGACCGCCGGTACCGGCATGAATGCCGGATTGTTCGGAGACGACGGCGGCATCGCCCGCGCCCTTTTGAACCACGCCCGACACGCTGGTGGAACCGAAGCCTGTGGAGGCGTTGACGTTGAACTGATTGGCCTTGGCGGTTGCCGTATCGACCAGGCTTTCGATTGTCAGGTTCCGGACAGCGGCCGTGATAGAGCCACCCGTGACGGTCGCTCCCTTGAGCGCCAGGTCGTTGGTAAGGATGGTGACATCGCCGATGCCGTTGATATGGGTGTTGAAGTGATTGACACCTGTGGTGCCGGCGCTGCCCTCGCCATAGCTGGCATTGGCGACGAGTCCCACATCGGCACTCTTCGATTTTGCACCGTACTGCACGCCAACGCCAACAGCCGCACTCCAGGAGTTATTCTCGCTGGAGGTATTCGAGGCGCCAGTGGCAGCGTTCAGGTTGATGTTGCCGTTTTTCGCCGACAGGATGATGTCGCCAGCCAGCGGATCGCCGGAAATGGTCGGCAAACCTTCCTTGTCGTAGCCAGCCAGCATCTGCGTGCCATCGCTGGTAATTGAACCGTTCTCAGAATTCATGGTGACCGAGTGGCCGGCCCGGATGTCGGTGACAACAGGTGTCGAGGACGACGAGGAGGAACCGCTTTCCTGATGGCTGGCGCCAACCGTCAGCGCGACATTGACGCCGATACTGCCATCCTTCTGATACTGCTCATAGGCGCTCTTCAGGCCGGTGTAGCCCTGATAGAAGCCCAGGGCGGCGATGGCGGTGTTGGTGAGCGCATTGACCCGACTGTCGCCGGTCAGGCGCTCCGCCGAGTTCATGATGCTTTCGGCCGCCTGGCCGACCTGGCTGGAGACGGTGAGCGTCACGCCAGCGAACGTCTTTTCATGCACCTCCTGATAATTGGTGACGTCGTTGGCCGACAGAAGATTGATGTCTTTGGTGGCGAACAGGTTGACGTCGCGCTCGGCCGAGGCCTGGGCGGCCTGCAGGTTGACATTGTTGCCGGCGGAGATGTTGAGGTCGCGACCGGCGGACAGCATCGACGCCGCGTTGGTGTCGGCCTGCTGCGTCGAGTTGTCCTTGCTGGTCTGCGCGCCGATGCCGACGGAGAAGCCGCCATTGCCGGCCGAGAAGGACAGGCCAAAGCCAGACTTCTTCTCCTCTTCGGACTGCGAGAAGCTCTCCGCGCCCGGCGTCACGTTGACGTCGCGAGTCGCCGACAGATTGATGTCGCGCTCGGCATTGACCGACGAGCCCATAATGTTGAGATCGGTTTTACGGGCCGTGAGGTTGACGTCCTCGCCGGCGGAAAGCGCCGAGCCGACATTCAGCGTCGAGGCCTGTGCGCCCTTGTTCTGCTGGCTGCCGTAGATCGAAATAAACCCGCCGCCGGAACCGACGCCGAAGCCGGATTTCTTGCGCTGCTCCTCGAGCTCGTGCGTCTCCTGAGCCCCGATGATCGAGACACTGTTGGCCGCCACATTAATCGAGCCGTCGGCATCGACGTTTGAACCGGCAATGACTGCTGCCTTGCCTGCGTCAAGATTGATGTCACCGGTGGCGCTCAGCTGCGAGCCGACCGTCGTCTCGTCGTAGCTCTTGTAGCTGGACGAGCCTTTGGACAGGAAGCCGCTGCGCGAGCCCTTGTCATCCTTGGCGCTGGTATCCATACCGGAGGCGATGATGAGGTCGCCCTTGGTGGTGATGTTCAGGTCTGCGGCGCCGGCCTCATTGCCGGCCTCGATCCTCGAGGCCGAGATGACCGTGTCCTTGCCGGAATCAATATCGACGCCGCCACCGCCTGTGATGGCGGAACCGACGGCCGTCGTCGTTTCCAGATGCGTGGTCGTCTTCTCGCTGCTGCCGAGGAAACCGCCCTTGATGCTGAGCTTGGTGTCGAGGGTTGCGGTGTCGGTGGCTTCGGCGATCGTTAGGTCGCCATCGGCCTTGAGACCGACCTTGCCGTCGGCGGCGAGCTTGCTGCCGACGATGTTGACGTCGTGATCGCCGCTGCCGTTGCCGGCCGTCACCGAGAGATCGCCGCCGGCCGATATCTCCGAGCCGACATGGGTGATCGACGAGGCGGACTTCTTGCCGAAGGTGGATTCGGAATGCTCCTGCGCGGCGGTGATGTTGATATCGTCGCCGGCGCTGAGCGCGGCATTGCCGCCGGCCTTGACGGAGGAGCCGGAGAGCAGGATGTCGCCGCCTGATTTGATCGTCGCATTCGTGCCGGCGGCAAGCTGCGATTGCTGCTGATCGGTGGAGAGGGTCTTGGTGTAGCCGGACTGGTTGTTGCGGGCGACATCGGTCGACACCACGGCCACCGAGCCATTGTCGGCCGTTACATCGAGTGTCGTGCCCGCCTTGGCGGAACTGCCGATGACGTTGACATTGTCGGTTGCCTTGATCGTCAGAGCCTTACCGCTGGCGACCTGGCTGCCGGTGGCATTTTGTTGGCCGCCATTGTCGACCTTGGCTGCATCCAGCGTCACATTCTTGCCGGTGAGCGAGGCGTTGCCTGTGGCACTGACCAGAGCGCCGTTCAGCGTCAGGTCGGCTGCGGCGGCAAGCGTCGCATCGCCGCCGGCGGTGACCGCGGCGTTCGGATTGACCATCGCCTGGCCGCCGAGATCCATGGACTGTGCCGTCAGCGTCAGCGCACCGGAGGAGGACAGCGAGACGTCGTTGCCGGCCTTGAAGGTGCCGCCGTTCGAAGCAATCGAGGAGCCGGAAACGGAAAGATCGTTGGAGGCGACCATGGCGCCGGAGTTCTTGATCTCGCCGCCCGCAACGGAGACCGATGCGCCTGACATCAGCGCGCCGGAGGCGGTCAGCTGCGCCGTCGCCGTGCTCGGGAGATAGACGACCGGCGCCAACACCTCGATGCCATTGACCACCTGTTTCTGATAGAGGACGACCGGCTTCGTCAGCGCGGCGACCGCTTCGGGGGTGAGCGCCTGGCCGACCTGCAGATTGTGGTCGTTGGCGTACGTGATGCCATTGTCGAGCAGCGTCTTGACCTGCTCGGTGGCATCGCTGCCGGGGATGAAGGAGCCCGGTCCCAGACCCTGGCCGGCAAGCTGCTGAATCTGCTTTTCAATCAGCTGGTTCTCGAAATAGGCATCGCCCAGGAAGGGAATGGTGGTGTCCGGCTGATAGCCGATTTTGTCCATGAAATAGCCGGAGCCATAGAAGGTGCCGACATCGAGGTAGGCCGCGCGGGTTTCGAACAGGAAGGTCTGTCCGGGTATGTTGCCGCCGACGCCGCCGGATTGCAGGTTGGCGGGAGGCACGAGGTCTGCGTTGACGTTGAACAATGCGCCGCCGGCGGTCAGGCCGGAAAGCGCCGACAACGGATCGCCGGGGTTGCTTGCGGCGGCCACGCTGGCTCCGCCGGCCATCGAGCCGGCCGCGGAAGTATTGTTGACGCTGCTGTAATTGACAGAGAGCGCGCCGCCGGCCTTGATGTTGGCCGATACGCCGCCGATTGCCTGCACCGAGCTGACGATCGTTGTGCCGTTGGCGATGTTCTTCGAGGGATTGGCGTTGCCGTTGGCATCATAGGCGGTGCAGGCGCCCTGGGCGTTGCAGGTCGTCGTCGTCGTGCGGAAGAGGGTGACGCCGGTATTGGTCAGCGCCGAGCCCTGCAGCGTCGCGTCGCCGCCAGCCTCGATCGAACTGTAGGAATTGCTGAAATTCGTGGCGTCGATCGTGAGGTTGCGGCTCGCCCGGATCGTCGCTTCCGGGCTGAGCGTGCCGACCAACCGATCTTCGTAGACCGACTGGCTGAGGTGGGACGACCAATCCCAGCTATAGGTGGTGCTTTCGTCCGAGCCGCTGAAATTCACCTCGTCGACGATGAAATAGCGCGACGGGTTGTTGGGATCGACAACGGGATTGCCGTTCGCGTCCCTCGGCACGCGGGCCCTGATCCAGTCGATGATCGGCTCGACCTTCTCGGGTCCATCAGCCGAAATCCAAGTCCATGCACGATAGGTCGTGCCGTCGGCAAGCGTCGCCTTCGACCAGAGCAGCGGCTGATAATCCTGCCACAAGCCCGGATCGACGCCGGCATAGAGCTGGTACATGTTCTGATCTGCGGTTTCGAGGTAGCCGAAAGGCAGGCCGGCGGCGACGGGATTCAGCGTAAAGCCGCTGACGACGCCCGAGGAAACCAGCGTCCCGGTCGTCCATTGCGGCGCAGTAGCCCGCTCGTTGGTCAGATTGCTGGTGAGGATGGACATGTCGTTTCCAGCCTGGATCAGACCGGAAATATTGGTGACTTCAGTGTTCCTTTGTCCTGATGTCGTCCCGGCGATCTCAAGATCGTTGCCGGCGAGTATGGCGCCTTGATCGTTGGTGAGCACCCCGCCGATGAACAGGCCGGCGTCGTGGCCGGCATAGGCAAGGCCCGTGGCGCTGTTGGTGAAATTGCCGGAAATGTTGAGCGTCAGATCGTCGCCGGCGGCCAATTGTCCGGCATTGGTGAGAGACGGCAGCGTCAGCGTCAGGTCGTCGGCGGCGAGCAGCGCGGTGCTGACCGAGGTGGAGAGGCCGCCGGCGTTGATGGCGATGTCGCCGGAACCGCCGGCACTGGTGACGGCGTTGATGGTGGCGCCGCTGAGATCGGCCGTGCCGGAGAGATTGAGGGCGAGGCCGCCGAGCGTGAGGCTGTTGTTGTTGAGATTGGCGCTATTGGCATTGAGCGTCAGCGTGCCGCCAGCAGTGATGTTGCTGGCGGCACCATTGGAGAGATCGATATTGGTGGTGGTGAGCGTCAGGTTGCCGGTGGCGCTGGTGGGGTTGCCGTAACTGATCTGGCCGGAGGCCGTGAGTGCTGCGCTGCTAAGGCTCTGGAGCTTGATATAGGCGATATTCTGCGTCGCCGTGGCCGAAAGAGCGCCGCTGCTCATGAGCGCGTTGCCGGCGGTGATAGAGCCGTTCGTCGCGGTAAGGCTCATGCTGCCTGTCTGCTGCAGCATCAACGTGCCGTTGGCCGATTGCGCGGTGGCGGCGAGATCGACGCCCGAGGCGACGGTCGCGGCTGCGATCGAGCGGCCTGAAGCCGTGACGTTGCCCTCAGCGAGCATATCGCCCGATATGGCGATGTCGGAGCCGGCGGATAGGGTGAGATTGTTGCCGCTGACAAGCGAGGCGGCAGAGATCGAGCCCGATGTCGCCGTGATCGTCAGCGCATCGGCACTGTTTGCCGCACCGGCAATCTGGATGTTGCCCGATGTGCTGGATAGGGTGAGCGCATTGCCGGCCACGACGCTGCCTGCCGTAATGCCGTTCGATGACGACATCATCACGTTGGCGGCGCTGTTGACCTCGCCGCCGACACTCAACAATCCGCTGCCGCTTGACAGCACGATGTCGCCATCGGCGGCGACCGTATCGAGAGTGATGCCCTGATCCGCCTGAACGGCGACCTTTGCCTTCGACGTGACCTTGGCGGCGGTCACCTTCGCCCTCGAGGAGACCGAAACGCCCTGCTCGCCGGAAACGTTGCCGAGCGAGATCTTGCCGTCGGCAGACAAAGACAGCTCGTTGGCGTTGGCGGCAAGATTGCCGCTCATGCGCACGCCGGCGCCGTTTTCGGTGACGACCATCTTGATGCGGCCGGCCTGCATCGCGCCGAGCGCCGAACCATCGATGGCGTATTGTGGCGTCCCTGACGTCGCGGACAGCGCCGTCGCATCGCCTGTCGCGTAGTCGAATTTGTTGCGCCCGGCGGTCACGCGAATATCGTTGCCGTAAATGGGGCCGTCGATCTTGACCGCACGGGAGACGACATCGAAAAGGTCGACGCTGCCGGCGCCGGCGGCAAGGTTAGCGCCCTTGGAGCCGAAGGTGACATCACCGCCGTTGACGGTGAAGCCCTTCAGCGCGCCATCGGCGCCGATATCGGGAACACCGGTCGTCAGCGTCGCATGCGGGGTGTTGATGAAGCCGCATCCGTCGCAGGTGATGCCGTTCGGGTTGGCGATGACGACATCGGCTCGCCCGCCGAACACCTCGATCGGGCCGTTCAAGGCCGAGCGGTTGCCGCTGATGACCTCGTTGAGGATGACCGATGCCGGGCCTGACGTGTTGAGATTGGCATTGCCCGGCGTGACGCCGCCAAGATTGGAGTTGCCGATCTCGCCCTTGTAGTTGTTGAGGATGAGGCCGGGCGTGCCGACGTTGAAATTGTCGTATTTGTTGTGCGACAGACCTTTGCTGTTCGGCGTGACGATGTCGATGAGCGGCACGCCGTTCGGGGCCGTACCGACGCCCGGCTGGTTGGCCGCCGGCGCCGTGGTGCTTACCGAGACCGACTGGGCATTGGCGAACATCGGCTGAAACACCAGCAGCGCGCTGAGCACCATGGCAAGCGAGCGATGGGCGAAGTTGCCCAGTCGGTAGCCAGGACCCTTGCCATTCGAACCAAGACCGGTTTTCACACTCATCGTTTTGTCTTTCCAAACGCACAACTGGTTTTGTGTCTCGACATCAATCGTCCCTCGGCGCCGCCGTCACTGCGGCGGCACCTCATCGCAGGCCTATTTCTGGGTGAGCCAGGTCTTCACATTGCGGGTGAAAGAATTGGAGAGCCTTTGGGCGAGCGCGTCCTCTCCCTGGGACTGCGCAGCGTTAATGGCCATCGCAATGACGATGCCGATTTCGCCACCTCCCTTTACGCCTTTATCATCGCCGCGAATGCTTTGGGCTTCGGCGATCAACTGGCCTGTCTTGACATCTTCGAGCCGCACCGTTCCCTGGATGTAGCTATCGGTCCCGGCGATGACGCGTCCTGGCTTGCTCGACACGTCGACCGTATGCAGGGTCACGACCAGACGACCTTTGACGGGTCCGCCGGGAAGACCAGTCAGCTCGCGCGCCATGGTGCTCTGCAATGTCCGCACCACGGCGGGCAGCTGCGGGTCCGGCTTCGTGCGATCGAAAAAGCCGCCCATCGTGACGTCGGGAGCGGTCTCGACCCGGATCTGCGAGACCGAGGTCTGCTTGAGCGCGGCGGCAAGCCGAGGGTCGGTGGTGACGCAGGACGCAAGCGTCACCGCCAGAAGCAGAAGGGTTAGAAAACGCACGATACGCATACAGAGCTCCAGGATTCAGGCATAAGGTTCAAATGTCAGCGAAATTCAGTTCCTGTTGTCCGATGACGACGCAGGCTTGGCCTTGGCGTCGAGATGTTTGTAAAGCTCGGTCAACTGGGACTTGGGCGCCGGGCACCCCTTCGATTTGGCAATGCTGGTGAGGACCTTGTTTCTGTTGCGCAACGCATCGATCTCGACCTTTTCGGGCGATTTCGGATCCATGAAAAAGAGCGCCGGCAAAAACAGAAGGACGCCGGTCGCGCCGAGGACGATGTTCTTGCCTTGCGCGTCGCTCCGTTCCTTCACCGTCGAGGAGATCTGCCGTTCGTTCGCCTCGAATTCACGCGCGATGCCGGCGCAATCGAACGCGCTGTCGGTCGGGTTGGTCGAAGCGACCGGCCGGGCCTCCCGGCCGGCGCAGCCGGCAAGCGAGATGGAAAGGGCAAGGATCAGCGCTGTCGATCTTGAAAAGGTCTGAGTGCGATCATTCGTCGAAATATTGCTGGTGGTCATTTTTTGCTTCCGTTACCAATGAGTGGATGCGCTGAAATAAAAGAGCCCGCCGTCGACATGGTCGAGGCTGCTTGCAACGATGTCGGAATAGCCGAGGTCGGCGCTGATATTGCCGCCGACGGCCCGGATACCGGCCGTCCAGCTGGCGAGATCGCCACCCGTCATGTCGAAGCGTTTTTGCGAATAGACGTGGCCGTAGTCCAGGCCGAGATAGGGGCGCAGCTCACCGAAGACCTTCGCGACTGCGTCGCCGCTTTCGTTGGATTTCGTTCTCCAGACGATCTCGTTGTGGCTGAACATGCCATTATTGCCGAAGAGCACGCTTTCGCGCGTGCCGCGGACATTGCTGTAGCTGCCAAGCGAGATCTGTTCCGCGCCAAGCAGATTGTCGGGGGAATATTGGCCGCTGATGAGCGAGGTCAGCTCGAACTGCCGGCCGGCCAGCTTGAACGGCTGCGTCGCGCTGATCGTGGCGTTGAATTTTGAAAATCGCGGATCGGCGTTGCCGGCGCCGGGATCCCCTGGTTCCACGGCATCGAAGAGACCGAGCCCCTTGTCGTAGCTGCCATCGAACACCCAGATGCCGCCGAACATGCGGCGGGAATGGGAAACGCCGATCTCGCCGACCGTATATCGACGGCTGCCGACCTCGATCAGATTGCCGAGCAGGAAGTTGTTCGTCTGCTTGTAGGTCAGGCTGCTGCGGACAGTCGTGATCGAATCCTTGTCGCGCAAGACGACGCGATCGATGCCAAGGCCCGCCTGCCCCGAATTGCCCGAGGTCTCGAGGGTGCTGAAGTTGCCTTCGACCGCACTTTCATACTGGTACCAGGAGCCGTTCAGCGAAACAGTGGAGTAACCGTAGGGGACGCTGACGCTGCCGGAATAGCTGTTGCCATATCCCCGTCCGTCATTGCTCCAGGGATAGTCCGGACCGCTATGCTCGTATGAAAAGTTCCACTGATCGTTGATATCGATGAGATCGTCGAAGGTCAGCGATGCCGAACTCCTGGAAAAGCCGGTGCTTTCCTGCCCCATATTGTTATTGCCGAAGGCGACATGCCAGGGCCGGCCCGGGCGGTTTTCGATATTCAGGATCGACGTTCCGTCCTTGGGGCCGGGCAACATGGCGGATTTGGCGTCGTTGGCCTGCAGCCGGTTCATCTGGTCGAGCCCCTGCTCGATATCGCGGATATTGACGACCCGGCCGCTCAGGCCCGGAAAGGCTGTCGCCAGCGAACCGCTGCCGGCGACTTTCTGGCCATTGAGATAGATGTCGGAGAGCGTGCCTTCGACGACGAGCAGGCGGAGGATCCTGGTCTTGGCGATATCCTGCGGCGGCACGTAGGCCCGCGAGGTCACATAGCCATGATCGATATAGAGGTGCGTGACATCCCTGAGGACCGCATTGATCTCGGCGAGACCGACGCATCGGTTGCCGTAAGGTGCTGTCACTTTGCCGATATCCTGCGCCGATAGCAGGGTTGCCCCATCGATCTCGACGCGCATGATGTCGAAACAGGCGCCATTTCCGGAGCCTGCGGGCAAAGACCCGTTTTCACCATTCGCGCTGCCGCCCGGTGTGGCACGGCGAAGCGCATCCAGCCGCTGCGACTGCGTCTGCTCTTCCTGGCGGCGGTTAAAATCGTCGGCAGGCGACTGTGCGTGGGCGGAAGCGACACCGATCATGAGGACGGCGCCGGCGACCAGGGAGGATCGAATGTCTGTCGTCATTTTGAAATTCGGTTACTTCACGGCAGTGGGCTGGAGTTCGTCGAGGGCCGGCTTCAGCCCTTTCAGCGAGAAACGGATATTGACGTCCTGGCCGTTCATCAGCCGCACCAGCCCTTCGGCGCTCGAGCCCTTCTTCAGCGCCGCGGCCGTCTTCGTATCCAGCGCCTGCTGCGCCCAGCATCCGGACTGGTTGCAGTTGCGATATTCGAGTTTGGCGACCGGCTTGCCGTCGGCCTTGATCGACAGGCCGGAGGGCAGGAAGACGTTGAGCGGCAGAAGGGCCGTCAGCATCAGCCGCGGCTTGCCCTTGTCGCCCTTGCCCCTGTCTGCGGAACCGGCCGGCGAAGCGGCGATTGCCAGCGTCAGGATATTGACGGGTTTGCCGTCTTTGGCGACCTGCGCAACCTGTGCGACTTCGCAAGTCTCAGTGCCTGCCAAACCGGTGCAGCGATAATACCAGTCGTCGAATTTCTGCGATTTCATGGCCGGCGCCGGTTGAGCTGGCGCCTGCACGTGTTCCAGTCCTTGCTCGGCTGGAACAGGTGATTGCGAAAAAGCCGGGTTGGCACAAGCGATGAATATCAAAACGGGGGCGATAGTCCGGAGGCCTCGCTTCATGCCGATTTTCAAAAATTTGCTCATCTAAAATACAACTTCAGGAAGATTTTATTCACGTGTAGAGCCGTATCGCTACAATCTATCATTTCGTCAACCTGAGCGTGTCAGCACGGTAAAGTTTCCGTTAGATATTTACTTCGCGTTCCGGGAGATTAAGTCTTGCCTCGGCCGAGACTCGCCCTCAACGAATTCGCCAACGGATTTCAACACACGAATTAAACCGATTGGCGAGGACCATGAGACGACGCGCAACTTACGCGAAGCTGTCCATGTGCCCGCTTGCATTGAAAATTCGACAAATGAACGGATAGGATGAATAATTCCGAACTATCCGGAAATGAAGCGAAGTCTTGGGAAGACGAGCTTTGTTTCTTCAAAGAAGAGAACCTCTCCAAGATCTGTACCTTTTCCAATGCTCCTCACAAATACAAAGATGTATTTTAGAAATTCATTGCACCCACGGTTGCTACTGTTATTCTTCTCGAAAAGGAGAGGATAGCCGCATGGCAAAACGGCAACGGCCAAGGCAGCCCGGGACAGAGCCCGAGGACAGCATTCGGGAAAACCTGGTCAAGACACGAATCGGAGGCGACCTCTCGTCCTTCATGAAGGGCGACCCAGACCACCCCAAGAAGGTCGCCAAAGGCCCGGAGAGCTTCGATGTCATCATCGAATTCAACCGTGATTTTCCAGGCGGCGTGACGGCGGCGCGGCAGCTCTTGTTCGAGGCCTATCTGTTGCACCTCGACAGGATCGGCGCGACGGATGACAGCAACAATCTGCGGCGTTTCGGCATGTCGGCGCCACTCGGCATGCCTGCGGTTCCCGAAGAGGTAAAGTTCGACCTCTCGCAGATGTTTTCGAATGGCAGCAGGATTACCGCCAAATCCCTCTGGACCGACAGCTACGCCTTCGCGACCCTGACCCGGGAAGCCATTGACCGGCTTTCGAGCTGGACAATGCCCAAAAACGATGACGACGAGAATAAGGGTGAAACCAAAAGCGGCAGCAAGAATAAGAAGACACCACTCGTCTACAAGATCTGGTGCGATCACAAGATCAAACGCTGCGTCTACGAATCCGTCAGGACAATCAAATGCGATGCGGCGCATGCATCCTTCGCAGCCAGCGGAAAAGGCATTGTCTGGGCAGTGGCCGATACCGGCATTGACGGGACACATCCGCATTTCAAAACACTGAGAACGCTCGATCTGCCGGACGGCCTCTTTCATCGGGATTTCACGGCCGACAATCCGGACCCGGCCGTGGCGTCGGCTGCGGCGCTGATCGACAATGCCGGCCATGGAACCCATGTTGCCGGCATCATCGCCGGCCGCACATCGGTGCTGGACGAACCGAAGACGGACGCGGTCAAGAAGATCTGCGTGAAAGCGGAGGTGCGCAACGAGGACGGGACCAAATCAACCGTCAAGGATACTCATGACGGCGTCATCACCGGCATGGCACCGCACTGCAAGCTGTTGAGCCTGAAAGTGCTGGCCAATGAGAAGCAGGGCAAGCTCAGCAATCTGCTGGCTGCGATCGGCTATGTTCAGCGCTCGAACGACTACGGGCGCAACATCAAGATCCACGGCATCAATCTCAGCCTTGGCTATCCGTTCGATCCGGTCTGGTTCGCGGCAGGGCAAAGCCCGCTCTGCGTCGAGGTCGACAGGCTGGTGCGTTCGGGCGTCTGCGTCGTGGTCGCGGCCGGCAATGCCGGCTACGGTACGGTGACGCAATTCTCAGGCGCGCCGGAGCGCGCGGCCCATAGCGGCACGATCATGGATCCCGGCAACGCAGCGCTCGCCATCACTGTCGGCTCGACGCATCGCGACATGCCGCATACCTACGGCGTCTCCTATTTTTCCTCCAAGGGACCGACCGCGGATGGGCGAATGAAGCCCGATCTCGTCGCCCCCGGCGAGCGCATCATCTCATGCGCGCTCTACAACGGCGCCAAGTCAGGTGAAGCGCCGTTCCGGGAGGATACCGGAACGAGCATGGCGACGCCGCATGTCTCCGGCGCGATCGCCGCGTTTCTCTCGGTTCGGCGTGAATTTCTCGGCCAGCCGGAACGCGTCAAGGAAATCTTCATCGGCGCCGCGACCGATCTCAAGCGACGACCCGAGTTTCAGGGCGCCGGCCTGCTCGATCTGATGCGAACGCTACAGGCTGTGTAAGGAGGACATATGGACACGCTTGGCCCCTCGCCATTCCTATGGCTCGAATTCGACAAGAATGGCGCGATCGATCCCGCGACGACGACAAGTCTCGCGGCGTTGCTCAACCAGCCCGGAACGACCGATCTGGTGGTCATGTCGCATGGCTGGAAGAATACCAAGGACGATGCCCGCAAACTCTACGGAACCCTGTGGGCGAACGCCCGCAAGAAACTTGCCCCCGACAAGGCGAACCACACCGTCGTCGCCGGTGTCGTCTGGCCCGCCAAGGCCTATCGCACCGATTTCGACGAGCAGACACTGGTGACGCCAGGCGGCGGTGGAACTCTGGCAGCAGATGGGACGGCGGCAGGCCCTGAGGATCTCGACGATCAGGCCTTCAAAGACGTGTTGAAGGATTTCGAGGATCTCTTCGGGCCGGATGGCGCCGCAACGGCCGAAAAGGCGCGGGCGGCAGCCGAAGCGCTCAATGAAACGACGTCGTTTTTCCTCGTCAAGAACGGCAATAAAGCACTCGGTTCTCCCGGAACGGATTCCGAACTCAACGCGGATTCAGCGCCGATTGCGCTCGCCACGGACGATGCCACCAGCGCCAAAATGCTGATGGAAGCTCTCATCGCGGCGCCGACATTTAACCTCGAAAGCTCCGTCGGCAAGGCTCAAGGGCTCGGGGATTTCGTCTCGGGCCTGATCTCCGGCCCGAGAGCGGCGGTGGCGCGGTTTTTGAACCAGCTGACCTATTACGAAATGAAGAAACGCGCCGGCATCGTCGGCGAGGCTTTGACGAAAAGCGTGCTGTCGAAGCTCGTGCTGCAGCAGCCGATCCGCCTGCATCTCGTCGGCCACAGCTTCGGCGCCCGGCTGGTCGCGGCAGCAGCCAACGGGCTCGCCCCGGTCCAGAAGCTGGAATTCTTCTCGCTCACCCTGCTGCAAGGAGCCTTCTCGCACAATGGCTTCGCGAAGGAGATCAAGCCGGGCCTTGCCGGCGCCTTTCCCGATGTCGTGGGCAAACCGACCGGCCCGATCTGCATCACCCACACCCACAACGATCTCGCCTGCACGCTCGCCTATGCGCTGGCGTCGCGCCTGTCGCGCGATATCGCCAAGAGCATCGGCGATGCCAACGACGAGTTCGGGGCGATGGGGGCGAACGGTCCGCAGCACCTGAAGGCGGGGCAGGCCGTCGAGGACGATACGGATGCCGTCTTCGCGCCGCAGGCCGGCAAGGTCAATACCTTCCTGGCGGACAAGTACATCATCAAGACGAGGGCGTCGGATGCCCATAACAATGTCGCCAACGAGGATGTCGGACGGCTGCTGGCAAAGATCGTCGGCTGATGGCCTTTCATAAAAAAACGCGCGGCGCTGTCAGTCGTGGAATTGTCATTTTCAGGATGACATCAGTCCTGTTCTCTGCGAAAAAGAGCGCGATGAGAGACAGGGGCGCCCGTCGACAGACGGGCTGAGAAGCACCCTTCGAACCTGAACCGGATAATGCCGGCGGAGGGAGTCGCTCGGGGCCGCGGCACCGTCCGCACGAACCGCCCCGTGCCCGCCCCCGCCTGAAAGGGGCCACATGCAGACCATGACCACACCAGGAGCGATGCTGAAGGCGATGCGCGAAAAGCCGCCGCTCGTTCAGTGCATCACCAATTATGTCGCCATGAATATCGCCGCGAATGTTCTGCTCGCCGCTGGCGCCTCGCCCGCCATGGTGCATGCGGCGGAAGAAGCCGGCGAATTCGCCGGGATCGCCAGTGCGCTGACCATCAATATCGGCACGCTGTCGACGCAATGGATCGACGGCATGCAGGCGGCGGCGAAGGCGGCGACATTAGCCGGCAAACCCTGGGTGCTCGATCCGGTCGCCCATTATGCGACGGCTTTCCGCCGCAACGCCGTCGCCGACCTCCTGGCACTGCGTCCGACCATCATCCGCGGCAACGCTTCCGAAATCATCGCGCTTGCCGGCGGAGAGAGCCGCGGCCAGGGGGTCGACAGCCGCGACCCGGTCGAACAGGCGGAAGGTTCGGCGCGATGGCTCGCTGAGCGTCAGCGGGCGGTCGTCGCCGTTACCGGCGCCGTCGATTTCGTCACCGACGGCGAGCGGGCCGTGCGCATCGAAGGCGGATCGGCCTTGATGCCGCAAGTCACAGCACTCGGCTGCTCGCTCACCTGCCTCGTCGGCGCCTTTGCCGCGACGGCACCTGAGGATATCTTCGGCGCGACGGTTGCGGCACTTGCAACCTTCGCCATCGCCGGCGAGGAGGCAGCACTTGGAGCGGCCGGCCCCGGCTCCTTCTCCTGGCGCTTCCTCGATGCGCTGGCCGCGCTCGACGCCGAAACGCTTGACGCCAGGGCAAGGATATCGGCCGCATGAAGGCTTTCGACCTTTCGCTCTACCTCGTCCTCGACCCCGATCTCTGCGCCGGGATCGGCATGGTCGAAACCGCGCGCCTTGCCATTGCCGGCGGCGCCACCATGGTGCAACTGCGCGACAAGCATGCCGGCACCATCGGGATGATCGAGACCGGCCGTGCCTTGAAACAGGCACTTGTTGGGACCGGCGCCCTCCTCATCGTCAACGATGACGTCGAGGCGGCAATCGCCATCGGCGCCGACGGCCTGCATATCGGCCAGGAAGACATGGATGCGATGAGAGCGCGGGCGATGGTCGGCCCCGACGTGATCCTTGGCCTGTCGGTCGAGAACGAGGCGCTCGCCGGTGCCGTCGATCCTGATCTCATCGATTACACCGGCGTCGGGCCAGTGTTTGCGACACCGACCAAGGCCGACCACAAGCAGCCGATCGGCTTTGACGGTCTTGCAAGGCTGGTGAAGGCCTCGCCGGTGCCGTCGGTGGCGATCGGCGGGCTCAAGGCGGATCATGTCGCCCAAGTGTTCGCCGCCGGCGCCAAGGGCCTTGCCGTCGTTTCCGCCATCTGCGGCACGCCCGACCCCGAAGCGGCCACGCGCCGCATCGCCGCAGAAATTCGAAAGGTCAGCGCATGATCCGCAACGTTCTCTCGATCGCCGGCTCCGATCCCTCCGGCGGCGCCGGCATCCAGGCCGATCTCAAGGCCTTTTCCGCCCGCGGCGTCTACGGCATGGCGGTGCTGACCGCGCTGACGGCGCAGAACACGCAAGGTGTCAGCGGCGTGCATCTGGTGCCGCCGCAATTCGTCGCCGACCAGATCAATGCCGTCTTTGCCGATGTCCGCGTCGATGCCGTCAAGATCGGCATGATTGCCAATGCCGGCATCGCCGATGCCGTTGCCGGAGCGCTGTCTGACCACCGCGACATTCCGATCGTCATCGACCCGGTCATGATCGCCAAGGGTGGAGCCGCCCTGCTTGCGCCTGAAGCGGTCGATGTGCTGACCCGCCGGCTGCTGCCGCTTGCCACACTGCTGACCCCGAACCTGCCCGAAGCCGCCGCCCTGCTGCACCAGCCGGTTGCGACAAACCGCGCTGACATGGCGGCGCAGGCCGAGCGCCTGCGGGCGCTTGGCCCGGTCGCGGTGCTGGTCAAGGGCGGCCATCTCGACAGCGACGAGAGCCCTGACGTGCTTGCCACCGCTGCCGGCCTGCACTGGTTCGAAGCCAGGCGCGTGCCGACCAAGAACACCCACGGCACCGGCTGCACGCTGTCCAGCGCGCTGGCGGCCGAGCTCGCCAAGGGCGCTTCGGCGCAGGAGGCGGTCGCCATCGCGAAGGTCTACCTCGCCGGCGCGGTCGCGGCTGCCGGAAGCCTCACCGTCGGCTCCGGCCACGGCCCGGTGCAGCATTTTCATGCGCTCTGGAAAGACGCCGAATAGGCGTCCGCTCAGCCAATATTCCGCCAATCGAAAACGGCTTGGCCTTCCCGGGCCGTTTTGCGTTCGGCACCTACTTTGCGTTGAAACCCTGGGGACAGCGGCGGCTCGCGCCTTTGGCCGTTTGAAAAACCTTGTTGACAAGCCCGGCCAGATGGCCAAGTCTATGACACTAAAAGGGGATATGTTCCGCAATAACGGAATAACTGGAGGAGTGACGGGTGCCAGACCTGCTTGTGAGCCTATATTCCACTGAGCTCGCCGACCTGAAACATAAAGCCGACGAAGTCGGCGTCTCCATCCGTCCGGCCCTCCCCCCGGAACTGCATCTTATCGTCAGCTGGGTTCGCGAACGGTTCAGCGAGAACTGGGCAAGCGAAGTCGCGGTCGCCTTCTCCCGCCAGCCCGTTGCCTGCCTGATATCAGTCGACGCCAGCAAGCTCCTGGGCTTTGCCTGCTATGACACGACGGCGCGCGGCTTCTTCGGCCCGACCGGCGTCGATCCCGATGCCCGCGGCAAGGGCATCGGGCTCGCCCTCTTTTCCGCCTGTCTTCAGACCATGAAGACGCTCGGCCACGCCTATGCCTTCATCGGCGATGCCGGCCCGGTCGACTTCTACGCCAGGACCGCAGGCGCAACCATCATCCCCGCCCCCGATAAGGGCATCTACGAAGGCATGCTGAGAAGCGCGCCGAAATGACCATCTGATCCCGGAGTTACAGAATTGTCCTCGACCCCGCTCGCCCTTTTCGTCGGCCTTCCGAATCCCACTATTTCGGATGATGAATTCGCCCTCTTTCGCGAAACCAATCCGCTCGGCCTCTTCGTCGGCCGGCGCAATCAGCGCGAGCCGGAGCAGACGAGGCGCCTGATCGAGCGCTTCCGCGAAGCCGTCGGCCGCGACGACGCGCCTGTCTTCACCGACCAGGAAGGCGGTCGCGTTCAGCATCTCGATGCCGGCCCCTGGCCGCTCTTCCGCAGTTTCGGCCAGTTTGCCGAACTTGCGCGCCGCGATTTCGATCTCGGCAAAAAAGCACTGCGCCTTTCCTCCCAGGCCATGGGCGCGATGATGACGGAACTCGGCCTTTCCAGCGGCTGCTCTCCCGTTCTCGACCTCGTCTTCGAGACGACGAGCGCGGTCATCGGCGCCCGCTCCTTCGGCTCTGATCCCGACATTATCGCTGCCCTCGGCCGCGAGGTCGTCGATGGCCTGCTCGAGACCGGCAGCATGCCCGTCATCAAGCATATTCCCGGCCATGGCCGCGCAACGCTCGATTCTCATAAGGAGCGTCCGGTCGTCGACGCCAGCCGCGAGACGCTCACCGCGACCGACTTCAAGCCCTTCGTGGCGCTGAAGGATACGCCCTGGGCGATGGTCGCCCATGTCGTCTATTCGGCCTATGACGCCGAGCTGCCGGCGTCCGTCTCGCCTGTTATGCACGACGTGATCCGCAAGGACATGGGTTATGACGGCGTGCTGATTTCCGACTGCATCTTCATGGAATCGCTCTCCGGCACCCTGCCGGAACGCGTCAAACAGGTGCTCGACGCAGGTTTCGATATCGCGCTCCACAGCCACGGCGACATCCCGGAAAGCGAAGCCGCCGCCAAGGCCGCCCGCCCGCTGACGGAAGGCGCCCTGCAGCGGATCGCTGCCGGCAAGGCCCGCCTCGGCAATCTCAAGATCGATGTCCGCGCCGCCCATGCTGAAGTCGAAGACATGTTTGAAAGCGCGTTGGTCTCCTGACCGGCACCTCATCTCTCACCGCATAAGAAAAGGGGAATAAAACATGAAAAAATATCTTCTTGCCGCCGCCGCACTAACAGTGCTTTCGGGTTCCGCCATGGCGCAGACGGTCCTCACCGTGAATATCGAACCGGCGACGACCTGGGTTCGCAACTTCAACCCGTTCAACCAGACCTCGTCGCGCCAGTCGACACTCGACTTCATCTACGAGCCGCTGGTCGTCTTCAACCGCTTCGACAGCAACAAGCCGGTCTATCGCCTGGCCGAAAGCTTCAAACTTTCCGACGACCTGAAGAGCATCGATTTCAAGCTGCGCCCGAACCTGAAATGGTCTGATGGTAAGCCGCTGACCGCAGCCGACGTCAAATTCACCTATGACTACCTGAAGAAGTTCCCGGCGCTCGATTTCGTCAGCATCTGGACCTTCATCACCGATATCAAGGCCGTCGACGGCCAGACGGTGCGCTTCACGCTCGCCAATCCGAGCTCGCTTGCCGCCGAGCAGATCTCGCAATTGCCGATCGTTCCGGAACATGTCTGGAAGGATGTCACCGATCCGGTCACCTTCGCCAACGAGACCCCTGTTGGCAGCGGCCCGCTGACGGAAGTGCCGCGCTTCACCGGCCAGACGTACGACCAGTGCCGCAACCCGAACTACTGGGACAACGAGCACCTGAAGGTCGATTGCATGCGCTTCCCGCAGCTTGCCGACAACAACCAGATGCTGACCGCTACGGCCGACGGCACGCTCGACTGGGGCGTCTCCTTCATCCCCGATATCGACAATGTCTATGTTTCCAAGGACCCGGCGCACTTCCACTACTGGTATTCGCCGAGCAGCATGGTCGCCTTTCTGTTCAACCTGGAAACGGCGAACGCGAACAACAAGAAGGCCTTCAACGACCTGAAGTTCCGCCGTGCCGTCTCGATGGCGCTCGACCGCAAGACGATGATCGACGTCGCCGGCTACGGCTATCCGACGCTGAACGAAGACCCCGGCCTGATGGGCGAGCTTTACAAGAGCTGGGCGGACCCGTCCGTCAAGGCCGACTTCGGCAAATTCGCAACCTATGATGCCGATGCCGCCAAGGCCCTGCTGGACGAGGCGGGCTACAAGGACAAGGACGGCGACGGCTTCCGCGACAATCCCGACGGCACCAAGATCTCCTTCTCGATTATCGTCCCCAGCGCCTGGACGGACTGGATCGACACCGTCAACCTCGCCGTCGAGGGCATGCAGGCGGTCGGCATCGACGCCAAGATCGAAACGCCGGAGGAAGCCGTCTGGACCGGCAACCTCATCAACGGCACCTTCGATGCGGCGATCAACAGCCTGCCGGCATCGGCTTCGCCCTACTATCCCTACAAGCGCGCCTTCAGCGCTTCGGACAAGGGCAAGACCCGCTTCACCGCGCAGCGCTGGTTCAATCCGGAGGTCGAGAAACTCGTCACCGAGTTCACCCATACCGCCGACCTTGCCAAGCAGAAGGACGCGATGAACAAGGCGCAGCGCATCGTAGCCGAAAACATGCCTGTCATTCCGGTGTTCAACAATCCGAACTGGTATCAGTACAACACCAAGCGCTTCACCGGCTGGTCGACCAAAGAAAACCCCTTCGTCAATCCGTCGATCTCGCGGACCAATCCGGCACGCCTGCTGAACCTCCTGGCCCTCGAGCCGGTGAAGTAAGCATCGCAATCCTCGGGAGCGGCGTAAAGCGCCGCTCCGTCACGACGGAGTTCCCATGGCTTTCCTGCTTCGCCGCCTCGTCTTCTACATGGCAGCCTTCATCGCGGCAGCGACGATCAATTTCTTCCTGCCGCGTCTGATGCCCGGCGATCCCGTGCAGATCATGTTTTCCAGCGCCGGCACCGAATTGCCGCCGGAAAGCCTGCAGGCGCTGAAGCTCACCTTCGGCTTCGTCGACGGTCCGCTCTGGCAGCAATACCTCACCTATCTCGGCAGCATCTTCACCGGCGATCTCGGCCGCTCGATCAAGTATTTCCCGCTGCCCGTCACCTCGGTGCTCGGCCATGCGCTCGTCTGGACCGTCGGCCTGATGGGCACGGCGACGATCGTCAGCTTCGCGCTCGGCACCTTCCTCGGCATCGTCGCCGCCTGGCGCCGCGGCAGCAAGTTCGATGTTATCGTCTCCGTCGGCGCGATCTTCGCGACCTCGGTGCCGGCCGTCGTCACCTCGCTGATCGTGCTCTTCATTTTCGGCTTCACGCTCGGCTGGTTTCCGAACGGTTATGCCGCCGACCCATCGCTCGATCCGGCCTTCAGCCTGCAATATATCAGCAGCCTCGCCTATCACGGCATACTGCCGATGGTGACGCTCTGCACCGTGCTGATCGGCGGCTTCACCGTCACCATGCGCAACAACATGATCAACCTGCTCGGCGAGGACTATATCGTCATGGCCCGCGCCAAGGGCCTTTCGGATCGGCATGTGATGCTCTGGTACGCGGCGCGCAACGCCCTGTTGCCGACCGTCTCCAGCCTTGCCATCGCCATCGGCACCATCCTCGGCGGCTCGCTGGTGACGGAGGTCGTCTATAACTATCCCGGCCTCGGCAATATTCTCTACCAGGCGATCCTCGCCCGCGATTACCCCGTCATCCAGGGCCAGCTCCTCATCATGACCGCGACCATGCTGATCGCCAATTTTATCGTCGACGTCAGCTATGTGCTGCTCGATCCCAGGCTGAAGGGAGCGTGAGATGAAGACCCTGCTTCGAAACCGCAAGGCGCTCGTCGGTCTCGTCATCATCGCCTTCATCGTCCTCGTCGCGATCGCAGCGCCGCTGCTGACGCAATACGATCCCGCCGCCCGCACCGGACGGCCGCACCAGTCGCCATCGCTCGATCATATCCTCGGCACGACCCGCATCGGCCAGGATGTCTTTGCCCGGCTGATCTACGGCGCCCGTACTTCGCTTGCCGTCGGCTTCGGCGCCGGCCTGCTGATCACGCTGGTCGGCACCGCGCTCGGTATCATCTCCGGCTATCGCGGCGGCAAGACCGACGAGATCATCAGCTTCTTCACCAATATGGTGCTGGTCGTTCCGAACCTGCCGCTACTGCTCGTGCTTGCCGCCTTCATCGGCCAGGCAAGCCCCCTCGTCATCGCCCTTATCCTCGGCGCCACCTCCTGGGCCTGGGGCGCACGCGTCACCCGCGCCGAAACGCTCTCCGTCAAGCAGAAGGATTTCGTCAAATCGGCCGAGATGATGGGTGAGCCGCCTTGGCGCATCATGACATTCGAGATCTTTCCCAACGTGATTTCAATCGTCGGCATCAATTTCATCGGCAGCGTCATCTTCGCGATCATTACCGAGGCGACGCTGGAATTCCTCGGCCTCGGCGATCCCCGAGCCATCTCCTGGGGCACGATGCTTTACAATGCGCAGAAGGCCTCGGCACTTTCTGTCGGCGCCTGGTGGGATATCCTCACCCCCTGCTTCGCCCTCGCCTTCCTCGGCATCGGCATGTCGCTCTTGAACTTCGCCGTCGACGAGATCGCCAATCCGCGGCTGCGCACCGGCAATCACCTGAAGCGCTGGTCCCTGCTCGTTCGAACAGGGGAGGGTCGCCTGTGACCCAGCCGCTGCTTTCGGTGAGGAACCTCACCATCGACTATATCGGCGAGGAGAAGGATTTCCGCGCCGTCAACGATGTCAGCTTCGATGTCGCGCCCGGCGAGGTCTTCGGCCTTGCCGGCGAATCCGGCTGCGGCAAGAGCACCATCGCGTTTGCCATCAGCCGCCTGCACAAGCCGCCAGCGCTTATCCGCAAGGAGAGCCGCATCCTGCTCGACGGCCGCGACGTGCTCGGCCTCGACCGGCAGGCGCTCAGCGCGTTCCGCTGGCGCGAGGTTGCGATGGTCTTCCAGAGCGCGATGAACTCGCTGAACCCGGTGCTGCGCATCGAGACGCAATTCTACGACATGCTGCGCACCCACAAGGGCATGAGCCGTGCTGCAGCCCGCGAGCGCACCGCCGAAATGCTGACGCTCGTCGATATCGCCCCGGATCGCATGCGCGACTATCCGCACCAGTTCTCCGGCGGCATGCGCCAGCGAATCGTCATCGCCATCTGCATGGCGCTCGATCCGAAGCTCGTCGTCATGGACGAACCGACGACGGCGCTCGACGTCGTCGTCCAGCGCGAAATCCTGCAGCGCATCAACGAACTGCGCCGCAGCTTCGGCTTTTCCGTGCTGTTCATCACCCATGATCTCGGGCTGATGGTACAATTCTGCGACCGCATCGGCATCATGCTCGCAGGCCAGCTGGTGGAGCAGAACACGGCCGAGGCGATCTACAGGACGCCCAAGCACGACTACACGAAGAAGCTTTGGGCCTCCTTCCCCTCGCTGCATGGAGGAGTGCTGTTATGACGGACGCCATTCTCGCACTCGACCAGGTGACCAAGACTTTCGGCCATGGTTCCGCGGCCGTCCATGCGGCGCGCGCCATCTCGTTTTCGCTGGATGCCGGCCGGGCGCTGGCGCTCGTCGGTGAATCCGGCAGCGGCAAGACCACCTGCGCCCGCATGGCGATGCGCGAATATCTGCCGACATCGGGCCGGATTCTCTATAAGGGCCGGCCTGTCGAAGCCGCGAAATCCGCCGAGATCGCCCGTTACCGCCGTTCGGTGCAGATGATCTTCCAGGACCCCTTCGCTTCCCTCAACCCGGCCCACACCATCGCCCATCATCTCCGGCGGCCACTGAAACTGCATCGCCCGGAGATCAAGGGGGCCGAGATCGACGCCGCGGTCCGCGAACTGCTGCAGCGCGTCAGGCTTGATCCCGATCTCATCGCGCCGAAATATCCGCACGAGCTCTCCGGCGGCCAGCGCCAACGCGTCAACATCGCGCGCGCCTTGGCCGTCAAGCCGGAGGTGATCGTTGCCGACGAACCGACCTCGATGCTCGACGTCTCCGTGCGCCTCGGCGTGCTGAACCTGCTGAACGAGATGAAGCAGGAGATGAATCTTGGCCTGCTCTACATCACCCATGATATCGCCACCGCCCGTTACGTCGCCGAGGACATCGCCGTGATGTATGCCGGCCAGATCGTCGAATGGGGCAGCGTCGCCAAGGTAATCGACAATCCGCTGCATCCCTATACAAGGCTGCTGCTCTCGGCCGTGCCCGATCCAGAGGTCCGGTTCGAGGACCCGAAGGCCCGGCTGAGGCCCGACGAGGTGGAGGACATCCGCCGCCGTTCGGCCGTGCCGCAGGACGATGTCATCGAATTCGAGCAGGATCATTTCATGCGGATGATCTGAGGCCGGCTTGCTGGCCTCATCTGGCGCCCTATGCTAGGGGACGGTTCCTTTCATGCGAGGCGAAGCCGTCATGCTGCCCTGGATCCAGCTCGATTCCGCGACCATTCCCGGTGAAAACGGCGAATTGCGGCTAAAGCAGCGCGGCAGCGAGTTCTCGATCATGCTTGGCGCCAACGAGCTGATGAACAGCCGTCTCAGCGGCTCGGAAGAAGCGCTGGCGACCCTTTCCTGGGATCGGATCAAGTCGCACGCCAAGCCAAGGATGCTGATCGGCGGGCTCGGCATGGGTTTCACCCTGCGCGCCGCTCTCGCCGTCCTCCCGGAAGATGCCGGCGTCACCGTCGCCGAACTGGTGCCAGCCGTTGTCGCCTGGGCGCGCGGGCCGATGGACGAGGTCTTCCAGGGCTGTCTCGACGATCCGCGCGTCGGCATCCATCAGGGCGATGTCGGCGAGGCGATCCGCGCCGGCAAGGCTGCCTATGACGCCATTCTGCTCGATGTCGATAACGGCCCTGATGGCCTGACCCGCAAATCCAACGACCGGCTCTACGACTTCGCCGGCCTTCGCGCCGCCAGCGACGCGCTGCGCCCCGGCGGCGTGCTCGCCGTCTGGTCGTCCGGTCCGGACCCCGATTTCACGCGACGTCTCAAGGACAGCGGTTTTTCCGTCGATGCGGTCAACACACGCGCCAACGGCAAACGCGGCGGCGCCCGCCACGTCATCTGGCTGGCCTTCAAACCGGTGAAATGACGCTCAAGCAGAAGCGATCCGGCGGGCGGCATTGATGGCGCGGCGGGCGCCGGAGCGCAGCTGCGCTGTCTCGGCACCGGCAATGACCAGATCGAAACCGAACTTCAGCAGTTCACCGGCCCGCTCGCCGTCGCCGGCGAAGGCGCAGGCGAATTTGCCATGGGCGCGGCAGCGCGAAACCGCATGCTGCATTGCGCTGTCGATCTCGGCGGCGTTCGGCGCCACCTGATCGCCGTTCGAGAGTGCGATCGAAAGGTCGGAAGGACCGATGAAAATGCCATCGATACCGGCAACGCCGAGGATGCCGTCGATCGCCTCGAGTGCCGCCCGGGTCTCGATCATGGCAATGGCGACGGTAAGCGCGTTGGCGTTCTTCAGATAATCATCGGCCGACAGGCCGGTATGGTTGAGCGCCAGCGAGGGTCCCCAGCTGCGTTCGCCGAGAGGCGGGTATTTGGTGGCCTTGACGAAGGCTTGCGCGTCTTCGGCCGCATTGATCATCGGCGCGATGATGCCGGAGGCGCCGGCATCGAGCAGGCGCGAGGCGGACGCGAAATCGCCGACCGGTATGCGTGCCAGCGCCGGCTTGCCAGCAAGCCGAACCTGGGCGACGGCGTTCGCGGCCGAGGGCATGTCCCACATGCCGTGCTGCATATCCAGCACGATGGTGTCGAAAGCCTCCTGCGCCAGGTGATTGGCGAGCGTGGCGTCGGGAATACCGATCCAGGCGGAGATCATGCCGCCCCGGTGTTGCCTGATCCGGTCCGCAAAGCCGTCGATTTCAGCTGCGCTCATGCCATTCTCCTCAGTTCGACAGGCCGCCTGCGGCCAGATATTTCACCTCGGGGAACTCTTCGATGTCGAATTCCCTCAAAGCCATGCACGGGTTGCCGGTTCATCCTCTCCGGCGCAGCCGTGAAATAATGACCGTCACGGCGATCCCCGCTGCAGCCATGATGCCTCCCCAGAGAACCCAGATGCTTTGGTTGATCATGAAACTGGATGCGGGATAGGGAAAATAGCCGCTTCCCTGGGCGATCCAGATCAGCCCCAGGAAGATCATGAGCAGTCCAACGACGTATCCGACGGTTTGCGACATGCTTCGCCCTTCCCTATGAATCGATGCCACAATGTCGATCGGCGTCGGTCATGACAAGGCTTCTCTCCTGAGCGCGAACATATTCCGGATGCCATGACGCGCCAGCCTAGGTCCGAATGTCAGGTCCTGCCGACTTCATCCACCAGCCAGGTGCTGAGCCTCTCGCTATCAACATTTGCCGATCGCGGCGGTATCAGCCAATAACCGCGGTCGCGTGCCTCGAGCGGCGGCCCGGCTTCCACCAGCATATGTGTGGAGAGAAGCGTATCGACCAGCCCCATCCAGCCGATCGCCACGCCCTGTTCGCTGAGAGCGGCCTGGACGACCAGCGAGTAGGTGTTGAAGCTGACATCCCCGCGGCCGGCATGGAGATCGCGAATGACGGAGAATTCGGCAAAATAACTTCGCCAGTCGAACCAGGGCGATGGCATCGTCGAGTCGAGATGGATGAGGATCGCCTTGGCAAGCTGCTGCGGATCGTCGAACGGGCCGTTGCGATCGAGAAAGCCTCGCGTGCAGACGGGCACGACCTTTTCCCGCAGCAGAAGCGATCCGATAGCGCCGAATTCCGCCTTTGTGCCGAAAACCACCGCCACATCTGCGTCGTCACGAAAGCCGGGCTCAAGCCTCTGGGTTGCGACGATCTGTATATCCGTTTCCGGGTGAAGCAGGCGAAAGCCGTGCATGCGCGGGATCAGCCAAAGCGCCGAAAAGGCATAGTCGGTTCTCAGTCTGACGACCGGCCTTTGAGCCTCGGTGCGGAGACTGCGCGCCAGGGCATCGATGTCACCAACCGTCTTCGCGGCGATCTGGAAAAGCCGTTCGCCCTCCGCGGTCAACTCGACGCCGCGGTGCTGGCGGCGCAGCAGGGCGACGCCGAACTGCTCTTCCAGCCGCCGAATCTGATAGCTGACGGCAGGCTGCGTAAGGCCGAGACCTGCCGCCGCAGCCGAAAAGCTGCCGAGCCTTGCGACCTCCGCGAAGATGCGCATCCATCCCAGCTCAGGCAGCAGGCGGTCTGACATAAAAAATCCTTTTGGCAAACATCAAAAAAAGCCAGCTTTACAAGCGGGATGATAGTGGTTTTGATAAGATCTGCAAATAGCAAGGGACGTCCCCTTCCAGCAAGACCGTCCCGGCCTTTGAGACCACAGGAGACAATTTCACATGGCGCGTCCGAATATCCTCATCCTGATGGTCGATCAGTTGAATGGCACGTTCTTTCCAGATGGCCCTGCCGATTTTCTGCATGCGCCGCATCTGAAATCATTGGCGGAGCGCTCCGTACGTTTCACCAACACCTACACGGCAAGCCCGCTCTGCGCACCGGCGCGGGCCTCCTTCATGTCCGGACAATTGCCGAGCCGAACCCGCGTCTATGACAATGCGGCGGAATTTGCCTCCGACATTCCGACCTATGCGCATCATCTGCGCGCTGCCGGATACCAGACCGCACTTTCCGGCAAGATGCACTTCGTCGGCCCCGACCAGTTGCACGGCTTCGAGGAGCGCCTAACGACGGATATCTACCCGGCCGACTTCGGCTGGACGCCCGATTATAGCAAGCCCGGCGAGCGCATAGACTGGTGGTATCACAATCTGGGCTCGGTCACCGGCGCCGGCGTTGCCGAGATCACCAACCAGATGGAGTATGACGACGAGGTCGCCTATCACGCCGCCCGCAAGCTGTACGATCTCGCGCGCGGCCATGACGAGCGCCCCTGGTGTCTGACCGTCAGCTTCACCCATCCGCACGACCCCTATGTCGCGCGCCGCAAATTCTGGGACCTCTATGAGGACTGCCCGGCACTGGACCCGACGGTTGTTCCGATTGCCTTCGAGCGGCAGGACCCGCACTCGCAGCGTCTGATGAAAGCCTGCGACCACGACGCTTTCGACATCAGCGATGAGCAGATCAGGCGGGCAAGGCGCGGCTATTTCGCCAATATCTCCTATGTCGACGACAAGATCGGTGACATTCTCGGCGTCGTCGAACAGACCCGCATGGCCGAAAATACGATCATCCTCTTTGCGTCCGACCATGGCGACATGCTCGGCGATCGCGGCCTCTGGTTCAAGATGAACTTTTTCGAAGGATCGGCCCGCGTTCCGCTGATGATCGCGGCACCCGGTTGGCAGCCCAAACGGATCGACCAGCCTGTCTCCACGCTCGACGTGACGCCGACGCTCGCCGGTCTTGCCGGGATCGATATCGCCTCGCTGAAGCCATGGACCGAGGGCGAGGATCTCGCAGCGCTTGCCGAAGGCACCGGCAGCCGCAGCCCTGTGCCGATGGAATATGCCGCGGAGGGTTCCGAGGCGCCGCTCGTCTGCATCCGGGACGGACGATACAAGCTCTCGCTCTGCGATAAGGACCCGCCGATGCTGTTTAATCTCGAGGCCGATCCCCAAGAACTCGACAATCTGGCGGCCGACCCGGCCCATGCCGAGATCTTGGCAAGGCTTGTCGAACAGGCCGGCCGGCGCTGGAACCTTTCCGATTTCGACGCAGCCGTGCGCGAAAGCCAGGCACGCCGCTGGGTAGTCTATGCGGCGCTGCGCAATGGAGCCTATTATCCATGGGACTATCAGCCGCTGCAGAAAGCCTCGGAGCGCTACATGCGCAACCACATGGATCTGAACGTGCTGGAGGAAAACCAAAGGTTCCCGCGCTAGAACAGGATGATTTTAGGCCTGGTCGGCCCAAAATCTGAATCCTGTTCTACATTATCTAGTTAGAGCATGATGGCGTCCGAAAACCGCTCACACTTTTCGCCATCATGCTCTGGGAATGAGAAAGAAGTGCTTCTGGTTTAAGCCGTCTTGCGCGCCGGCGCCTCGCGCAGGAAATCCTCGATGAACGTCTTTTGCAGCAGGATGCCGTCCCATTCATCGGGGAAGAAGGGCGAATCGTAGATCAGCGTGAAGGGGCCGGCATAACCGGCCTTCTCGCACATCTCCAGGCACCTGCGGTAATCCTCGGCATCGAGGCCGGTAACGCCGTAATCGGCCTTGGCATGGCAGATTTCCGCCCGGCCCATGATATCGGCAAGGCCCTGATATTTCGCTGGCGCCGCCCAGTTGCCGAGGTCGCCGTTGAGCCCGACCTTGCCGTCCAGCCGGTCCAGCAGCCAGTTCATTTCGACCGGCGACGGCAGCAGGTCGAACCAGTTCTCGACGACGACACGCACGCCGCTGCCTTCCGCCTTTCCGGCCAGCCAGCTCAGATGGCGGGCGGCACGGGTAAGGTTTTCCTCCGTCGGCTTCTGCTTGCCGGCAATGACGCGCATCCTCTCAGCCCCGAGGGCTGCGGCGATGTCGATCCACCCCGCCATCCATTCGACGTCGCGTTCGGCGGTCTCGGGATGGCTCGGATCGCCGTCCTCGACGAGCAGCGTCTGGAACAGCACGTTCGAGGTCGCCATCGCATCGCGAAATTCGCTTATATAGGCGGCGTCGAGGCTCGGCAGATGGAAGGAACAGACCTCCAGCCGGTTGACGCCGCGTGCCGCAAGCGCCGCCGGCACGTCGATCAGCGCCGCGGCACCGGGGCCATAGGGCTCTTTCGGCGCGGCACTTTTGTCGGGATCGGGGCTATAGGCATGAACGGCGCCAAGCAGCCGATGCAGCGACCATGTCGAAACCGCGAAACGTCCGTTTTGCAAAACCTGCACGTGTCTTCCTCCAGCATCTCCTCATGCCATCAATGGCAACTAAATCCCGGCGGTTCAATTGCCAATTCCGGCAAAATCGTCGCGGATGATCGGCTCGGCGGCAAGGGCAATCCCCAGCAGCGCCTCATCGCGATGGGTGGTGGCCGAAAGCAGCAACCCAACAGGCATGCCAGCCTCGCCCGTACCGCAGGGAATGGAAACGCCGCACCAGTCGAGGAAATTGCCGAGCGCGGTGTTGCGCAACGTCTTGTTATTCGTCGCGAAGAACAGCTCGTCATCCTGCTCCAGCGGCCCGATGGGCGGAGCGACATGGGCAACAGTCGGAAAGGCGATCAGCCGATTGCCGACGAGGCGCTCGACATCGGCAATCAGGCGGCTGCGCGCCTCGAGGATCGCCAGGTAATCGGGCAGCGTCGTCTTGCTTCCGAGACGGGTGCGCATGACGACACGGTGGTCCATGCTGTCCGCGTCCGGTCCTGCCAAGCGTTCGCGGTGAAGTGCGAAAGCCTCCGCCGTGACCAGCGGACCATATCTCGTCATCAGATCGAATATCTCGTTGAAGGCGAGGATGACGGTGCGGGTAACCTTGGCGCCGGCCCTTTGAAGACGTCCCAGAGCTGCCTCGAACGCGGCGACGACGCCGGCTTCAGCGCCATCGAAGACGATATTTTCAGGCACGATGACTTCCAGCCCTTGCAGGGGATGCGTGGCGACATCGGGCGCCGTCAGGCCGCGCATTGCCGAGTCGATCCAGACCGCGTCCCTGACGCTGCGGCAGAGCGGTCCCAGCGAATCCAGGCTCTTTGCCAGCGGATAGACCCCTGCCATCGCGTGGCGGCCGCGTGTTGCTTTATAGCCGACGATACCGTTGAAAGCGGCGGGAATACGCACCGAGCCGCCGGTATCGGTGCCCATCGCAACCGGCACCAACCCGGCCGCGACGACGACACCGGCGCCCGAGGACGAGCCGCCCGGAATGCGCGGCAGATCGGTGCCGCGCGGATTTACCGGCGTGCCGTAATGCGGATTGATGCCGAGGCCGGAAAAGGCGAATTCGCTCATATTGGTGCGCCCGACGGCGACCATGCCCGCCTGCCTGAGCAAAGCGACGACAGCCGCATCGCACTTGGCCGGCATCTCCTTTGCCAGAACGACGGAGCCCGCCGTCGTTGGCAAGCCTTCGATGTCGAAAAGATCCTTCCAGGCTATCGGAATGCCGTCCAGCAATCCAAGCGAGCGCCCTTCCCGCAGACGTCGCGAAGAGGCGCGCGCCTCCTCCATCCCCCGGTTTTCGAGCAGTGTGGTGAAAACCGCCTTGTCGGCATAATTCGCGATGGAATCGAAAACCGCCTCGGCGACCTCGACCGGATCGGCCGCGCCACCTTGAATGAGGATGGAAAGTTGCGCGACCGACATCGCGCGGAAGGATTTGCTCATGGGACTATCCAAAAGAAAGATGTTCCTGTCTGGACTATCCTGGATCATTCCGGTGAACCAGAGCTTCACGATATTTTGCATTTATTGGTACGATTTTTTGAACACTGCGTTTGAAGATCGCCCCTTCAATTGCCACGATCGAAGACACACATGCTGCACGCATGCGGAAGCGGTTCGGCACGAGGGTGAGAGTTTGCTCTTAAGAGACCGGCGCCGCATGTGTTGCAGGAGTAATTGAAATGACAGATTGTGAAACTTTAAGCCGTCGCCAGGATATGGTGACCCTTCATGTAAAAGAGGACGAAACCGCCGGTTTAGGCGAGCGCGATTATGTGGAACATGTCAGCGCCCAGAAACTTTCGGCCTTCGAACGCATCGTCGTGGTCGGAGCGCTGGTTCTCTTGAGCTTTGCGGGTTTTGCCGCATATTCTTCCGGCAATACGGACCCGATGACGACATCGGCCATTGCCGCCCCCGCTGGGGATAACACGCCGCCGCATCCGGCTTATGGCCATTGCCGCGACAGCAGCCCCTACGCTGAGAGGGTCTGCTGATAGCAGAACACATTGCCGGGCGTGGCAACCTTGGCCCAGGCTGCATCGACAGCAGGAAAAGGGAAAAGGACCATGGCCGGCGACATCGACTATAAGCTTCACCGCTTCATCGACGCCCAGAACGGCATCTACGAACAAGCGCTCCTAGAGCTGAAAGCCGGACGCAAGACCTCCCACTGGATGTGGTTCATCTTCCCACAGATCGCCGGTCTCGGCACGTCGGCGATGGCCGAAAAATATGCGATCCGCTCGGCGGAGGAAGCCGCCGCCTATCTCGCCCATCCCATTCTCTCAAGCCGGCTGCTGCGTTGCGTCGAGGCGATCCTGTCGGTGGACGGCCGATCGGCGCACGAAATCCTGGGTTCACCCGACGACCTCAAGCTGCGCTCGTCGATGACCTTGTTTGCCGCGATCAGCGATCATGGTTCGCCCTTCCACCAGGTGATCGAGCATTTCTATCAGGGAAAATTCGACGGTCGGACGATGAAAATCCTCAGCGCCAGCACGGACTGATTTCATGCCGGTCGGCTTAAAATCCGAATGCTGTTGCAAATTAGATCATTATCGGCCCGGCCTGCTCTCCAGCGTAGCAATTTCCTCGGAAATTTCGCTCAGCCGCTGACGCAAATCGCTGTCGGTGCCGTCATCGACCTCTTCCTCGCCGAAACAATAGCGCGCATCATGGAGCTCCAGCTTGGCTTCGAGCTCGGCGCGTTTGGCATATAGGCGTTTGAGATAGACGTAGTTCATCTCCCTGCCTCCACATCGCCCTCGGGTTAGTGTGAAAACGGCATGGAAGCGGTAAGGTTCCCCTCCCGCACACTTGCGGTGCTCAGGCGAAAGAAGCGATCGCCGCGTGGCAGGCCTTGGCGAAATGACCGCAGCAGCCGGCAGCGCCCATGGCCTGGCGGCTGACGCGCGCGCCTTCGAGCAGCAGCGTTAACGTATCGGCAAGAAGCTGGGGTTCGCGCGCGCCGGCCGCCGAACAGAGCGCGGCCAGGCGATCACGCTGTTCGGCCTTGTGCCGCTCGATCATTTCGTGGGCGGGATGGCCCTCGCCCTTCAGCTCGATGGCGGCATTGGCGAGATCGCAGCCGGCGGGCTCGCCGTTCAGACATTGCGCCCGCATCTCCACCCAGGCGTCCAGCTGGGCGCGCGGATTGTCGGGATAGGCCGATTCCAGATCACGCCAGATGGCACCCGCCTTTTCGGAGGCGCGGCGAAGCGTCTCGCAGACGAGCTCGTCCTTCGAGCCGAAATGCCGGTAGAGCGTCATCTTGTTGGTCAGAGCCGCGTCGGCAATGGCATCGACGCCGATGCCGCGAATGCCGCGCTCGCGGAAAAGCTCCGAGGCGGTCGAGACGATACGCTCCCGCGGCGGGATACGATCTTCTGGGACGGCAGCGGGGATTTCATTCGAAGTTTCTGATTTTTTTGCGGACGTAGTCCTTGACATCAATGTGACCGATCGGTAACAAATGCATTGTTACTTACCGGTAACACCACAAAACGCGAAAGTCAATGCCGAGGGCATGGCAGCGGAAAGTGGAACACGGGCGACCGCCCACGAAAGGAGGACAACCATGACAAAGACCAGAGATGACCTGACGATATCCGAAGCCCTTCGCGACCCCCTGATCGCCATGGTGTTGCGCGCCGACGGCGTAAAGCTTGAAGACTTCAAGCAACTCCTGGAGACGGCCGCCCGCAAACGCGAACCGCGCTCGACATCGGTGGGCAATATGATCGGAGCACTCGCAAGCCGCGCCAATCTGCCGGCAATGCCCTGCTTCGGCTGAAGAAGCCGCCTAAACAGCTTGGGGATCTCTCCCTGCCCCCGTCAAGGGCTGCCGTCACAACCAGACGGCGGCCCTTGCCGCTTTAAAGCATGTCGCGCAAAAGCGTCCAACGGAATTAAGCGCTTTAGAGGATCGGTTTGCCGCCGGTCACCGCGATTGTCGTGCCGGAGACATAGCTCGACAAGGGATCGGCCAGCATCACGTAGGCTGTCGCAAGCTCCGCCGGCTGGCCCGGCCGTTTCATCGGCACCTGCTTGCCGAAATTGCTGACGCTTTCTTCAGGCAGTGTCGATGGGATGAGCGGCGTCCAGATTGGCCCAGGCGCCACCGCATTGGCGCGAATGCCTTTCTCGGCCAGAAGCTGGGCAAGGCCGGCGGTGAAATTCTGGATCGCGCCCTTGGTCGTCGCATAGGCAAGCAGCGTCGGGTTCGGATTGTCCGAATTGATCGAGGCCGTGTTGATGATGGCGCTGCCGGGCTTCATGTGGGCGACGGCTGCCTTGCTCAGGTAGAACATCGAATGGATATTGACCTTGAAGGTCAGTTCCCACTCCTCGTCGCTGATCTCGTCGATGCTCTTGAAGCTCGCCTGATGCGCGGCGTTGTTGACGAGAATGTCGATACCACCGAGCTCCTTGACCGCCGTCTCGACGATCTGCCTGCAGTGGGCGGGATCCTGGATGTCACCGCTGACAAGGATAGCCTTGCGTCCGGCCTGCTCGACCAGCCGTTTCGTCTCATCGGCATCCTCGTCCTCGTCTAGATAGGAAAGCACCAGATCGGCACCTTCCCTGGCATAGGCGATTGCCACCGCTCGGCCAATGCCGCTATCGCCGCCGGTGATGATCGCCCGCTTGCCCTTCAGCCTCTCGGAACCGCGATAGCTCTTTTCGCCATGGTCGGGAACGGGGTCCATCTGCGCGGTAAAACCTGGCATTGGTTGTTTCTGGGATGGGAAAGGCGGTGTGGGATAATTTGGCATCGTGACCTCCTGGGTTTCAGGGGGCCAAACTCAGACTAAGGCTTGTTGTTCCAAGTTCATGATGGAGTTCTTGCCGAGCAGTCGCCCCCTGACCACGATGCCCGCCGTCGCATCCGCCCACGATCAACCTACAAGATGTTGCGATTTGCCACGGCGACGGCTATGCCATAGTAATGTAACACGATCGCAGTTTTTCATGGGGTGCGTGCAATTGGACGGAAAGACATCATCTGCAGTTTACTCCGAAGATGAGGGCGTTGCCGGCGAGGCCGGTGGCAAGGGGGCACGCCGCGCGCGTGTCAGTGGCATCGACCGGGCCCTTCAGGTGATCGATCATCTTTACGAGACCGGATCGCCCGCCGGCGTCTATGCGATCGCCAAGGCGGTGAAGGCGCCGCTGTCGACCGTTTACGTCATCGTCGACGATCTCGTCGAGAAGAACATGCTGACGCGCCAGGCCGACGGCTCGATCTGGCTCGGCGCGCGGCTCTACCATTACGGCCTTGCCTATGCCAGGTCGCTGGATTTCATGAGCATCGCCACCCACGAAATGCACGATCTCTGCCGCCAAGCCGGCGAAACCGTGCAAGTCTGCGGCCGCGATGGCGACTATATGCTGGTACTGGCCATGGCCGACGGCCCGAGCCATTTTCAGGTGGCGTCCCGCGTCGGCACAAGGGTGCCGCTGAACTGGACGGCCTCCGGCCGCCTGCTCGTCGGCCACCTTGCCGAGGAGGAGCGCATCGAACTGTTCAAGCGCTGTGCCCGCTCATCGCCGACCGGCCGCGCCGAGATCGATCCGGGCACGCTGTCGGAAGCCGCCGGCAAGGCCTTCGAAGCGCGGCTGTCGATCCAGGCAGGAGAATCGGATTATGCGGTCGCCTGCATCGCCTCGCCGATCTGCGATCGCGACGGCCAGTGCATCGCCACCATTTCCATCGTGCTGCCGGAACAGAAGGCGTTTTCCGACGAGAACCACTATACGGCCCACGTGCGCAGTTCAGCGGAACGGATCGAAAAGCTGATGGGCTGGCGCAACCGCTGAGCATTGCGCCCTTCAGCGGATCCTACCTGTAGGAATAGCCGTGGCTGTGGCGCACCAGCTTGCGCGCCCGCGGCACATAGCGGCTGGCGGCGAAAGCATCGGCGCCCATTACCGCATAGCGCGGCTCGAACAGCTTGCTAAGGACCGAAACGTCGCCGTTGGAATCCGTCGCCTCGAGATCGGAATCGACCAGGTCGAAAATAGTGAACTCCGCTTGCGAACCGACCGAAAGCCGGTTCTCCATCGACAGCTTGATGACGGATGCCGGCGCGTGGGTGACGGCTTCCACCACCTTGTCGAAAGGCATGCCGACGCTGAGAAGTTTCGACATCGTCGTCGCCAGGTCCCAGACCGGGAAGTTCATCGAATGGCCGTGGAGATCGGTCGAGATCGAGAACGGCAGAAGCCCGCGTGCGATTGCCGCCTCGGCGACCTTGAAGGAGAAGGAGGCGCCGCCATGGCCGATGTCGAGACGGATGCCCTCGGAGGCGCAGCGCTCGGCCAGGTTGAAGAGGTCCTCGTCTTCCATGATGCTCGACCCGGCCTTGCCGTTGAAGCAGTGCGTGACGACGTCGCCGGGGCCTAGGATCTCCAGCACCTCGTCATAGAGCGCCGGCGGCTCGCCGACATGCACCATCATCGGCACGTTCAAGATCTTGGCGATCTTCTTGCCGAGCTTGACCGGGGTGACGCCCCAGGATCCGGTGATGACATGGCTGGCGCGCACCTTGATGCCGACGATGTGTTCGCTGTTTGCGGCATAGACTTCGAGAATGCGGTCGAGATCGATATCGCGGATATCCCGCAATTCCGCGACGCGGTTGCAGGCGACGAGGCCGATCGAGCCGAGATTGAGGAAGGCCTTGATGCGTTCGCGCGAGGGCTCGATGATATATTCCCGGAAGCCATGGAAATTCGCCTCACCGGCCGAGCCGGCATCGACCAGCGTGGTGACGCCGCGCTCGAGGCCGCATTCGGACGGGCGGATGGAAATATCGGTGCCGCCGTGCCAGATATGCACGTGCAGATCGACCCAGCCCGGCGAAATGAAGGCGCCCTTGCCGTCGACGCGCGTCACATCCTGCGAAACGGAAAGCGACGGACCGATCTCGGCGATCCTGCCGTCGGCATTGACGAGAATGTCGGTTGCCCCCTCAGATGGACCAGAACCGAAAGCCATCGGTTTGACATTGGTGAGGAGAAGCGGCTTCTTCGCCTGGTCGCCGGACATGACATGCATTCCTTTCGAAGTCTCGGACCGGGATCGCTCCTCGGTCATCCGTCTGAAATTCCATAGTTATGCTATATAAATCTTTATAATAGAATAAGGCCGAGGATGCCGCTGTCAAGAAAAATGACGCGGCCGACACCGCTCAGAAAATGGCAGCGGCGCGCTCCTTGCGAAGCGCGCCTATCTCGAAGATCCGATAAATTCGCGTTTATTTTCAATCCCGAAGGATCGAATAGTCGAGCTGTTCCAGGTGATCCGGATCGGCGATGGCATCGATCGCGGCGATCCTGCCATCGGCGATCGTCAGCGCCACGACGACGCGGAGCTGGCCCTGGATCTCCACGACGAATCCGAGCTCACCGCCGACGATGGCGATTTCGGCTGCCTGCGCCCGACCCTTGAAGGCTTCGGCCACGTAAGCTGCGCCGCGCATTTCGCCTATTGTGCCGAAGCGGGCGGCCGTCGCATCCGGCCGGAAGACGACGTCAGGAGCAAGCACCGCGATCAATCCCTCCAGATCGCCGTTGCGCGAGGCGGTCAGAAAGGCCTCGGCGATCGTCCGCTTGCGGCCGAAATCGACATCAGGCGCTTCGTCCACCCCCTGCACCCGGCGGCGGGCGCGGCTTGCGAGCTGGCGGGTGGCGCCGGACGAACGACCGATGATCGGCGCGATCTCGTCGAAGGGCAGGTCGAACATATCGTGCAGCACGAAGGCGACACGTTCAGCGGGCGCCAGCGTCTGCAGCACGACCAGCAGCGCCAGACCGACCGAATCGGCAAAGGCGGCTTCGCGCTCGGGATCGTTCGCCGGATCGGCGATCCCGGCATGGATGGGCGCCTCCAGCGGCTCCTCGCGCCGGGTCTTGCGGGCGCGCAGCATGTCGAGGCAGATGCGCGCCACAACCGTCGTCAGCCAGCCGCCGAGATTGCCGACCCCTGTCGTATCGGTGCGGCTCAGCCGCAGCCAGGCCTCCTGAACGGCGTCCTCCGCCTCGCTGCGCGAGCCGAGCATGCGATAGGCCGCGGCCCGCAGATGCGCTCTGTTCGCCTCGAATTCTTCAGTCAGCCATTTCTTCTCGTCCATTTGTCACATTCCTCCGCTGCGTTCCGTCAAGGCCATGACGCATGAAACCCGGCCGATGTGACAGCGCCGGCGGAGCGTCGAACACGAAACGTATAAGGAGACATATCATGCAGGAGAGAATGGGAAATCCCGCCCTCGTCCTTCCCGCGGCCATGCAGGCGCTGGCTGATCTCAGCAAGGTGCCGGCCGAAACCGGCCTTTCGCCCAAGCTGCTCGAACTCGTCAATCTGCGCGCCAGCCAGATCAACGGCTGCAGCGTCTGTGTCGACGGGCATCCCCGCATCGCAAAGAAGCTCGGCGAAACCGACGAACGGCTCTTCGCCATCGGCGCCTGGCGCGACTCGCCCTATTTCAGCGATGCCGAGCGGGCAGCCCTTGCGCTGACCGAGGCGGTTACCCGCGTCAGCGACCGCGCCGATCCGGTGCCGGATGATATCTGGGACGAAGCGACCCGGCACTATGACGGCAGGAGCCTTGCGGCACTCGTCATCGCCATCGCCAATATCAATGTCTGGAACCGGCTGAACATCGCCACCCGCCAGATCGCCGGGGCCTGGAAGCCGTAAACGGCGAGGTTGCCGGCAGCGCGTCACCCCTGCGCTGCCGGCAACCCTCATCCCTCATCAGCATGGCTTCAGGCCACGCGAAACAATCGCTCGTTCAGATGATGCCGCCGCCACCGGCTGCGGAGGCCGGACGCTCGGCCGCCACTTGTCTGCGATAACCGCTGGCGCGGTAGACGGCGATCGGGTCGATCGCGCCGCCGGCCCTGCGGCGGGCTTCAGCCAGAATCGGCTCGACATCGGCACGATAGGCGCGCTTCAGCGTTTCCGACGCCATCAACGCGTCGTTGTCGTCCTGGTAGCCGGAGAGCGCCTTGCGGTCGACGAGCAGTGCCTGCGCATAGGCGCGGCGGATTTCGTTGGCGCTGTTGATCAGGCTTTCGATCGGGTCGGTGACATTGTGCGACTGGTCGATCATATGGGCCGGGTTGAAATCGTTGACGCCGCGCTGCTCGGCGTCAACCAGTTCGTTGAAGACGAGGAACAGCCGGTAGGGATCGATCGCGCCAGCGTCGAGATCGTCATCGCCATATTTCGAATCGTTGAAGTGGAAACCGCCAAGCTTGCCGAACTGGATGAGCCGAGCGACGATCATCTCGATATTGGTGTTCGGCGCGTGGTGGCCGAGATCGACGAGGCAATAGGCCTTGGGGCCGAGCGTCTGGGCGATCAGATAGTTGGTGCCCCAATCCTGCACGATGGTCGAATAGAAGGCCGGCTCGTACATCTTGTGCTCGGAAAACAGCTTCCAATCGTCGGGCAGCGCTTTGTAAATATCCGCCATCGAGGCAAGGTAACGCTCGAAAGCCTTGGTGAAATGGCTCTGGCCGGGGAAGTTCGAGCCGTCGCCGATCCAGACCGTCAGCGCCTTGGAGCCGAGCGCCTTGCCGATCTCGATGCATTCGAGATTGTGCTCGACCGCCTGCGCCCGCGTCGCCGCATCGGTGTGGCTGAGCGAGCCGTATTTGTAGGAATGGGCCTGGCCGGGCGCATCGGAAAAGGTGTTCGAATTCATCGCATCGAAGCCGAGGCCGAGCGCGTCGCCCTTGGCTTTCAATTCGCTGGCATCCGCCTTGTCCCAGGGAATATGCAGCGAGACGTTCGGGGTCGCCTGCGTCAGCTGGTTGATGACGGCGCAATCGTCGAGCTTGTCGAAGATGCCGCGCGGTTCGCCGGTGCCGGGGAAACGGGCAAAACGCGTGCCGCCGGTGCCGACGCCCCAGGAGGGAACGGCAACGAAGAATTCCGCAACCTTCCGGGTGACCGCCTCGATATCGACGCCGCGACGGGCAAGCGTCGCGCCCAGTGCCTCGTAATCGGCCTTCAACGCGGTTGCCCGCTTGTCGTTATCAGTCGCGACCAGATCTGGCGCAATCCTGGAATCTGTCATCTATTCCTCCCTGGTCACGAACCATAGGGCACGGTTCGCGTTCAAACGCTTACATGTCTTCAAACGAAGGAGCTACGATGGACGTTGTCCGCATTCTTCTTGCGATCATCCTGCCGCCCCTCGGCGTATTCTTGCAGGTCGGGATCGGCCTGCATTTCTGGCTCAATATATTGCTGACACTCTGCGGCTATGTGCCGGGGATCATCCACGCAATATGGGTGATCCTCCGGAAATAGCTCTATCCGTTTGCTTTACGCGTTCCGGATGCAAAACCGCTGCACACTGTTGCTGGAATTGCGCTAGCGCGTAAAACTCTGCACGTTGCCGGCATCGACGTTGATGATGTTGCCGGTCGATTTTGCCGAAAGGTCCGATGCGAGGAAATAGATCGCCTCGGCGATGTCTTCCGGAAACACGTTGAGTTTCAGCATCGAACGCTTGCGGTAATGTTCCTCGAGATCGTCCACCTCGATCTTGGAAGAGGCGGCGCGCTGCTCGCGCCATTCGCCGCTCCAGATCTTCGAACCGCGCAGGACAGCATCCGGATTGACGGTATTGACGCGGATGCCGGCATCCGCGCCTTCCAGCGCCAGGCAGCGGGCAAGATGGATTTCGGCAGCCTTTGCGGTGCAATAGGCAGATGCATTCGGCGAGGCGGCCAGACCGTTTTTCGACGCGACGAAGATGACGTTGCCGCCGAGCGCCTGACGGCGGAACAGGCGGAAAGCTTCACGCGAGACGAGGAAATAGCCGGTCGCGAGAATATCGATATTGCGGTTCCACGTCGCCAGCTCGGTCAATTCGATCGGCGCGGAGGAGGCAATGCCGGCATTCGAGACGAGGATATCGATGCCGCCGAATTCGACGCAGGCTTCCGCGAAGGAGGCGATCACCGCATCTTCCTTGGTGACGTCGAGCCGGACGCTGCGCACGGCGTCAGCGCCGAACTTCTTGACGAAATCGGCTTCGGTGCCCTCGAGTGCTGCCTGGTCGATATCGGCAAGCACCACACAGGCGCCTTCGCCGACGAGGCGTGCGGCCGTCGCCCGGCCGATGCCGCCGGCGCCGCCGGTGACGAAGGCGACGCGGCCGGCAAGGCTCTTCGGCTTCGGCATGCGCTGCAGCTTGGCCTCTTCGAGCAGCCAATATTCGATATCGAAGGCTTCCTGCTCCGGCAGGCCCTGATATTCGGAGACCGTCGAGGCGCCGCGCATGACGTTGATGGCGTTGACGTAGAATTCGCTGGCGATGCGGGCCGTCGCCTTGTCGCGGGCAAAGGACAGCATGCCGACGCCGGGCACCAGGAAAATGACGGGATTGGCGTCGCGCATGGCAGGCGAATTGTCATGCTTGCAGTCGTTATAATAGCGGGCGTAGTCGGCGCGGTAGTCCACCAGCGCCTTGTCGAGACCGGCGACGATCGCGTCGACATCCGGCTTGGCCGGGTCGAAATCGACGATCAGCGGGCGGATCTTCGTGCGCAGGAAATGATCAGGGCAGCTGGTGCCGAGCGCGCCGAGCGGACGCAAATCGCTGGAATTGACGAATTCGAGCACGGCGTCCTGATCGTCGAAATGTCCGAGCTTGCGCTCCTGCTTGCCGATGCGACCGCGGATCTCCGGCATCAGCCGGGCGGCGATGGCGCGGCGTTCGGCAACGGCCAAGCTCTGCGTGACCGCGCCGCCGAAAATCGTCTTTCCCTCGGTCTTTTCGGCAAACCAGACAATCGCCTTGTTGATGATATCGAGCGTCAGTTCGTAGCAGGCCTTGGCATCGTTCGCCCAGGTGAAGAGGCCGTGGCTTTCGAGCACGACGCCCTTGGCATTCGGGTTTGCGGCAACGAAAGCGCCGAGATCGAGGCCGAGCTGGAAGCCCGGACGGCGCCAGGGCAGCCAGCCGATCGCGTCGCCGAAGATCTGCTGCGTCAATTCCTTCGAATTCTTCGACGCGGCAATGGCGATGATCGCGTCAGGATGCATGTGGTCGACATGAGTAAAAGGCACGAAACCGTGCAGCGGCGTGTCGATCGAGGCGGCACGGGCATTCAGGTTGAAGGTGCAGTGCGGCAGGAAGCCGACCATGCGGTCCTCGTCCTCGACACCCTTGTAGATGCCCTTCAGCGATTCCAGCTTGTCCTGGTAGAGCGTCGCGAAACCGTCGAGCTTGATCGTGCCGACATCGCCGCCCGAGCCCTTGACCCAAAGCACCTTCACCTTGCCGCCGGTCAGCGGATCGATTTCCATCACCTTCGCCGAAGTGTTGCCGCCGCCATAATTGGTGATGCGCTTGTCGGCGCCGAGCAGGTTGGAGCGATAGAGCAGCTTGCCAGGCTCATCGAGGCCTGCCGCATAAGCATCATCCCACCGGTTTTCCAGAAGCCGGACGTTCGCCGCCATGTCATCCTCCCATATGAAATCATCATCGGAGCGCAAAGTTCGCGCGCCTTTTCGCAGACGGTATCGCTCATCAAAACCGAGGTTGTCAATCGAAAACGATCAAATTCGATTATTGTGCAGCGCAATATGAAAATTTATGATCGTTTTTGATTGACACATTGTCATATGTGCGAAATAAACGATCGAAGGAGGAGCCCCATGCACGAACGCGAACGCCATCGCATCATTCTGAGCGCCGTTCAGGAAAAGTCCGTCGTGACGGTTCAGGATATTTCCGAACTGACCGAGGCTTCCGAGGCGACGATCCGGCGCGACATCGCGGCTCTTCATGTTCAGGGCAAGATCCGCCGCGTGCGCGGCGGCGCCGAAGCGGTGCATCCGCCGCAGCTCGGCAATCTCGCCGGGCGCCCCTTCCGCGTTTCGGAATCGGTCAATATCGACAAGAAGCGCGCAATCGCACGCCAGGCCGTCGAGCTTTGCGATCCGGGCGACGCGATCATCATCAACGGCGGCACGACCACCTTCCAGATGGTGCATTTCATGGCGGCGCACCGCCTGCAGGTGATGACCAATTCTTTCGCGATCGCCGAACATCTGGTCAAACATTCGAAGAACACGGTGACGGTGCCGGGCGGCGCGATCTATCGCGAGCAGAGCCTGATCCTCTCCCCCTTCGACAATGACGCGATCCGCAACTTCTACGCCCGCCGCTTCTTCATCGGCGCGCAGGGCATCGGCCCGCTCGGCATCATGGAAGCCGACGCGCTGATCATCCAGAGCGAACAGAAGCTGATGCATCAGGCCGACGAATTGGTCGTCATGGCCGATTCCAGCAAGTTCCATCGCCGGTCGAGCCTCATTCTGTGCCCGCTCGAGCGTGTGTCTACAATCATCACCGATGACGGCATTCCAGAGGAAGCCGTCAGGATGATCGAGAATGCCGGCATCAGGCTCATTGTCGCGAGCCCGGCCGCCCAGGCAATCAAGGAGGATTCCTCGTCGGTCGCATAAGGCGCCGGGGAGGTGTGAAGAGTGTCAATCAAGTGGGAGGATGAAAGCATGAAACTCGCAAAGAAACTCGCAATCGGCGTGGCATTTGCCGTCGCCATGATGGCCGGCACGGCCAGCGCCGCCGACATCAAGATCGGTCTCGTCGTCAAGTCGCTCGGCAACGGCTTCTTCGATGCCGCCAACAAGGGCGCGCAGGAAGCCGCCAAGGAACTCGGCGGCGTCGAGGTCATCTATACCGGTCCGACGACGACGACGGCCGAAGGCCAGATCGAAGTCATCAACTCGCTGATCGCCCAGGGCGTCAGCGCCATCGCCGTTTCGGCCAACGATCCCGACGCGCTCGTTCCGGCGCTGAAGAAGGCTGCACAGCGCGGCATCAAGGTCATCTCCTGGGATTCCGGCGTCGCGCCTGAAGGCCGTATCCTCCAGCTCAACCCGTCGTCCAACGAGCTGATCGGCAAGATGTGCCTGACGCTCGTCAAGGATCATCTCGACGGCGGCAAGGGTGACTTCGCCATCCTGTCGGCCACGACCACCTCGACCAACCAGAACATCTGGATCGACCAGATGAAGAAGCAGCTCAAGGATTTCCCGGGCCTCAACCTCGTCACCACCGTCTATGGCGACGACCTCTCGGACAAGTCCTATCGTGAAGCCGAAGGCCTGCTGAAGGCAAACCCGAACATCAAGGTCATCGTCGCTCCGACGACGGTCGGCGTTCTCGCCGCGTCCAAGGTCGTCGAAGACAAGGGTCTGGTCGGCAAGGTCTACGTCACCGGTCTCGGCCTGCCGTCCGAAATGGCCGGTGCGATCAAGTCGGGCGCCACGAAGGAATTCGCCATCTGGAACCCGATCGATCTCGGCTATTCCGCAACGCAGATCGCCTATCGCCTCGTCAAGGGCGAGACCGACGGCAAGCCGGGCAGCGAGATCGAAGCCGGCCGCATGGGTAAGATCAAGGTCGGCGACAATGGTGAAGCCGCCATGGCCGATCCCTTCGTCTACAATGCGACGAATATCGACCAGTTCTCCAAGGTCTTCTGATCCGGAGCCGACGCATAAAAGCCCGGCGGCCTGATGGCCGCCGGGATTCTCATTCGACACTGGTAGAAGCTCGATGAACGCTGCCTTTCAACAAACCGCCACGGACAGCAAAACCGGTGATGCGCCCGCCATTCTGGAAATGCGCGGCATCTCCCAGATCTTCCCGGGCGTGAAGGCGCTCGACAATGTCAGCATCGCGCTGCATCCCGGCACGGTCACCGCGCTGATCGGCGAAAACGGCGCAGGCAAATCGACGCTCGTCAAGATCCTGACCGGCATCTACAGGCCGAACGAAGGCGAGATCCTCGTCGATGGCCAGCCGGTGACCTTTGCCAGCGCCCAGGCCGCAATCGATGCCGGCGTCACCGCCATCCATCAGGAAACCGTGCTGTTCGACGAGTTGACGGTTGCCGAAAACATTTTCCTCGGCCATGCGCCGCGCACGCGTTTGCGCACCATCGACTGGCAGGCGATGAACAGCCGCGCAAAGGCGCTGCTGACCGCCCTTGAAAGCAATATTGATCCGACGATCCGGCTGAAGGACCTCTCGATCGCGCAGCGCCATCTGGTGGCGATTGCACGCGCGCTGTCGATCGAGGCCCGCATCGTCATCATGGACGAACCGACGGCAGCCCTTTCCCGCAAGGAGATCGACGATCTCTTCCGCATCGTCCGGGGCCTGAAGGAAAAGGGCAAGGCCATCCTCTTCATCAGCCACAAGTTCGACGAGGTCTACGAGATCGCCGACGATTTCGTCGTCTTCCGCGACGGCCGCGCCGTCGGCCAGGGCCGGCTCAAGGAGACACCGCAGGACGAGATCGTCCGCATGATGGTCGGCCGCGACGTCGAGAACGCTTTTCCGAAGGTCGACGTCGCCATCGGCGGCCCGGTTCTGGAGATCCGCAACTACAGCCATCGCACCGAATTCCGCGACATCTCCTTCACCCTGCGCCAGGGCGAGATTCTCGGCATATACGGCCTGATCGGCGCCGGGCGTTCGGAACTGTCCCAATCGCTTTTCGGCATCACCAGGCCGCTCTCCGGCACCATGATGCTCGAAGGCCGCGAGATCACCATCCATTCGCCGCAGGACGCGATCCGGGCCGGCATCGTCTATGTGCCGGAGGAACGCGGCCGCCACGGGCTGGCGCTGCCGATGCCGATCTTCCAGAACATGACGCTGCCTTCGCTTACCCGCACCTCGCGCCGGGGCTTTCTCCGGGCGGCAGAAGAATTCGCCCTCGCCCGCAAATATGCCGAGCGGCTGGACTTGCGTGCCGCAGCCCTTTCCGTCCCGGTCGGCACGCTGTCGGGCGGCAACCAGCAGAAGGTCGTAATCGGCAAATGGCTGGCGACGGCGCCGAAGGTCATCATCCTCGATGAACCCACAAAGGGCATCGACATCGGCTCGAAGGCAGCCGTGCACGGCTTCATCAGCGAACTCGCTGCCGAGGGCCTGTCGATCATCATGGTCTCCTCCGAACTGCCCGAGATCATCGGCATGTCGGACCGCGTCCTGGTGATGAAGGAGGGTCTCGCCGCCGGAATTTTCGAACGCGCCGATCTGTCGCCGGAAGCGCTGGTGCGCGCCGCCACCGGCAATGCATAAGGTAAGAGCATGGCAAGACTGATCAGAAAACGCGAAACCCTGCTGTTCCTCATCATCGTCGTGATGATCGCGATCTTCTCGACGCGCGCTGCCGATTTCGCAACGCCGGAGAATCTCGCCGGCATTTTCAACGATACCTCCATTCTGATCATCCTGGCGCTGGCGCAGATGACGGTCATCCTGACGAAATCGATCGACCTGTCGGTTGCCGCCAATCTCGCCTTTACCGGCATGGCGATCGCGATGATGAATGCCGCCTATCCCGACCTGCCGCTCGTCGTGCTGATCCTTGCCGCGATCGTCATCGGCGCCTGCCTCGGCGCCATCAACGGCTTTCTCGTCTGGGCGCTCGAAATCCCGCCGATCGTCGTGACACTCGGCACGCTCACCATCTATCGCGGCATGGCCTTCGTGCTGTCGGGCGGGGCGTGGGTGAACGCCCACCAGATGACGCCGGTCTTCCTGTCTGTGCCGCGCACGCCGATCCTCGGCCTGCCGGTTCTCGGCTGGGTGGGCATCGTCATCGTGCTGCTGATGTATGTCCTGCTCAGATACACCCAGTTCGGCCGCTCGGCCTATGCGACCGGCGGCAATCCGACCGCGGCCGTCTATGCCGGTATCGATACTGGCTGGACGAAATTCCTGGCCTTCGTTCTGTCGGGCGCGTTGGCCGGCCTTGCGAGCTATCTCTGGGTATCGCGTTATGCCGTCGCCTATGTCGATATCGCCAACGGCTTCGAGCTCGACAGCGTTGCGGCCTGCGTCATCGGCGGCATTTCGATTGCCGGCGGCGTCGGCTCGGTCGCCGGCACCGTGCTCGGCGCGCTCTTCCTCGGCGTCATCAAGAATGCGCTGCCGGTGATCGGCATTTCACCCTTCACGCAGATGGCGATCTCCGGAACCGTCATCATTCTCGCTGTCGCCTTCAACGCCAGGCGTGAGCGCAACCGCGGCCGCATCATCCTGCGCGACCGCGCCGCAGCCGAGATCAGAACGGAGGCCGCAGCATGAGCACCGTGTCCACACACGAAAGGCGGATCATCCCCGACCGCCTCGGCACACCCTTCCGCCGCATCCTCGCGAGCTGGGAAGTGCTGCTCTTTGCCGTCGCCATCCTGATCTTCATCTTCAATTCGCTCGCCTCGCCCTATTTCCTCGATGCCTGGAACCTTTCGGACGCCACCTTCAACTTTACCGAAAAGGCGATGATCGCCTTCGCCATGGCGCTGCTCGTCATATCAGGCGAGATCGACCTTTCGGTGGCTGCGATCATCGCGCTCGCCTCGACGGCAATGGGCGCGGCAGCGCAGGTCGGCATCGGCACACCGGGCCTGGTCGCGATCGGCATCGGCACCGGCCTTGCCTGCGGCACCTTCAACGGCGTCCTGGTCTCGGTGCTGAAATTGCCGTCGATCGTCGTCACCATCGGCACGATGAGCCTTTTCCGTGGCATCTCCTATATCGTGCTCGGCGACCAGGCCTACGGCAAATACCCTGCGGATTTCGCCTATTTCGGCCAAGGTTATGTCGTCTGGGTATTCTCCTTCGAATTCGTGCTCTTCATCGTGCTGGCGATCCTCTTCGCCATCCTGCTGCACGCGACGAATTTCGGCCGGCAGGTCTATGCGATCGGCAACAATGACTTCGCCGCCCGCTTCTCCGGCATTCCGGTCGAACGCGTCAAATTCATCCTCTTCCTGCTGACCGGCGTCATGAGCGGCGTTGCCGCCGTCTGCCTGACCTCACGCCTCGGCTCGACCCGGCCGTCGATCGCGCAAGGGTGGGAACTCGAGGTCGTCACCATGGTCGTGCTCGGCGGCATCTCGATCCTCGGCGGCTCCGGCACCATCATCGGCGTCGTCATCGCCGCCTTTGTCATGGGCCTCGTCACCTTCGGCCTCGGCCTGCTGAACGTGCCCGGCATCGTCATGTCGATCTTCATCGGCCTACTTCTGATCATCACCATCGCCATCCCGATCATCGCCCGCCGCATCAAGGTCATGAGCTCCCGATGACTTTAGAAAAACACGCATTCAAAATGCAGCTCAATCCCGGCATGGAAGCCGAATACCGCAGGCGGCATGACGAGATCTGGCCGGAACTGGTCGATCTCCTGCATAAATCAGGCGCCAGCGACTATTCTATCCATCTCGACCGCGAGACCAACACGCTGTTCGGCGTGTTGACGCGACCCGCCGACCACACGATGGCGAGCCTGCCGGAGCATCCCGTCGTGAAAAAATGGTGGGCTTATATGGCCGATATCATGGCGACCAATCCCGATAATTCACCGGTCCAGAGCGACCTGGTCACCGTCTTCCATATGCCATGAACGCTAGCTCCTACCGCCGCATCGCCGTCCTCGATATCGGCAAGACCAATGCCAAGGTCGTCGTCCTCGACAGCGAGACGGGCGCCGAGATCGCCGTGTTGAAACGGCCGAATATCGCGATCAAAACCGGTCTCTATCCGCATTACGACGTAGAGGCTCTCTGGTCCTTTGCGCTCGATGCGCTGAAGAGCCTTGCGCGCGAGCCCGGCTTCGACGCCATTTCGATCACCACGCATGGCGCCTCCGCAGCACTGCTTGCCCGGGACGGCACGCTTGCCATGCCTGTCATTGACTATGAACACGAATATCCGCAGGACATCCGCGACGCCTATACGGCACTGCGCCCCTCCTTCGACGAAACCTTCTCGCCGCACCTCGCGATGGGTCTCAATGTCGGCGCGCAGCTGCACTACCAGAAGACCGCCTTTCCCGAGGAATTCGCCGCGGTGGCGACCGTCCTCACCTATGCGCAATATTGGACGGCGCGGCTGACGGGTGTTGCCGCCAATGAGCTGACCTCGCTCGGCTGCCACACCGACCTCTGGAACCCGAGGGCCGGCCGCTATTCATCGCTCGTCGACAGGCTCGCCATCCGCGACCTCATGGCGCCGATCCGCTCTGCCTTCGATACGCTCGGCCCGGTCCTACCGGATATAGCCGCGGAGCTCGGCCTCACGTCCCCCGTGCTGGTCTATTGCGGCATTCACGATTCCAATGCCTCGCTGCTGCCCCATCTGGTTCATCGGGCCGCACCCTTCGCCGTCGTCTCCACAGGCACATGGGTCATCAATTTCGGCGTCGGCGGCGATCTCGATCATCTCGATCCGAAACGCGATGCGCTCGCCAATGTCGATGCCTATGGCCGTGCCGTTCCCTCCTCGCGTTTCATGGGTGGGCGGGAATTCGAGATCCTGTCGGCCGAGATCGGCCCTGTCGACGAAAAAGCCGCTCAGGCGGCAATCGGCCCGGTTATCGGCAAGGGCATGATGCTGCTGCCGAATATCGCCCCCGGTTCCGGGCCTTTTCCGGGAAAGGCAAGCCGCTGGATCGGCGCCGAAAAGGCAAGCCGCGAGGAGCGCTCTGCAGCCGCCTGCCTCTATCTCGCCTTGATGACCGATGCCTGTCTCGGACTGGTCGGCTCCAAAGGCCCTGTTATCGTCGAAGGGCCTTTTGCGCTGAATGGGACCTATCTCAAGCTGCTTGCCGCCCTGACCGGCCGCGAGGTCATGGCCCTTCCGGGTTCGACCGGCACCAGCCAGGGGGCGGCGCTTCTCACCGGCATCCGGCCAATATCGGGTGCCGAGACGCATGTTCCGCCGACCGCTACCCCCGGACTGACCGCCTATCGCACCCGCTGGCACGCGGCGATGGAATAGGACCTTTTCCAAAAGCGGCCTTGTTCGTCCCTGCCTTGCCGCTAGTGTGGCACCTCGAAAATCATGTCGAGGAGATAGCATGACAGAGACATTCGATCCGCGCACGGTTGCAGCCAGGCTTCACAGCCTGCGACAGGCCGGTCGGCAGGAGGCAACGGACAGTTTCGCGCTGCCAGCCGATCTCCATCAGGCGATGGAAGCGCAGAATTTGCTCACTGCTGCAGACGGTATTTCCAGCAATGCCTGGAAGGTGACGGTCTCGCCGCAGGGCCAGGCGGTCACCGCTCCGCTGCATCCCTATGCCGAAGCCGTCTCGGGCGCTGACATTCCCTGGTATCCGGGCCTGAAATTCGAGACCGAGATCGCCGTCCGCCTCGGCAGCGACCTGCCGGTCCGCGCGGGCATTCGGTACAGCCGCACTGAGGTGGTCGAGGCGATTTCTGCTGTCTATCTCGGCGCCGAGCTGCTGGTCAGCGCCGTGAAGGAAAGCGGCAGCGTTTCGTTTCTGCTGTTCGTCGCCGACCGCCTCGGCAATAGCGGCTACGTGCTCGGCCCGAAGCTTGAAAAGAGCGTTGTCGACACCGTTGGTGGAACGCCGCTCAAGGTCACCCATGCCGGCCACACGATCTATGATGGTCCGGCGCAGCATCCGAAAGGCGATGTCCTCACTTGGCTCGTCGATTACGCCAATGACAGCTTGCGCCCCGAGACATCGCTGAAATCAGGCGCACTCATCACGACAGGCACGTTGAGCGGCGCGATCGAACTGACCGAGCCCGGCGAGATCGACATCCTGCTCGGCGACATCAGGCTCAGCTTCTCGGTGTCGAAGGCTTGATTTGACCCGGGTTTTCCCCGGTTTGGTGCCGGATTTGGCAATTGCCATCCGGTTCCGCCTGCGCTAATAAACTTGAGTGCAAATTGAAGGTTTACTTTCGGCGCATGGCCGGAGGCGGAAGTGGAAATGACGTTTCAACCGCGGATGCAGAACAAGATCCAGGGCTTTTCCGTCATCGGTGGCGTGCATCGCCGCCTGTGGAACGGCATCGTCGCCGATGTCTGGGACGTGAAATGCGCCTCCTATGCCGGCGGCTATTACGTCTCGCGCGATCCGCGGCTGTTCATCATGCTCGACAAGCGGGGACCGGGCAATTCGCGTATCAAGCTCTCGCCGAAGGCGCAGGGCACCGTCCAGGACACGGAGATACGGCCGATCTCCTATGTGCCGGCCGGCATGGAAGTCTGGGCTGATCTGACCGACGTGCATTCGGTGCGCCACCTCGACATCCATTTCGACACCGAGACCGTCAGCCGCCGGCTGATGGAGGATATCGATCCGCGCCGTCTCGAAAGCCCGCAGCTTCTGTTTTCCGATGAGCGGGTGTTGTCGCTGGCACAGTTGGTCGCCGCCGAATGCCTTAATCCGGAGCCGTTGCACGATCTCTATGGCGACGGCCTGGCATTGGCGCTGATCATCGATGTCCTGAAGATTGCCAAGGCGATGCCGCGCAAACGCAGCAAGTTGGCCTCCTGGCAGCTTCGCCGCGCCACCGAATTCATCGAGGAAAACTGCCTGCGCAATATCCGCCTCGAGGAACTCGCCGGCCTCACCGGCCTGTCGCAATCGCATTTCAGCCATGCCTTCAAGGCCTCGACCGGCATCGCTCCGCATCAATGGCAGACCAATGCCCGGCTCGACAAGGCCAAGCGGCTGCTTGTCGAAAGCGAAAATGCGTTGACCGCAATCGCCGCCGAAACCGGCTTTGCCGATCAGGCGCATTTTACCCGCGTCTTCCGCAAGCATGTCGGCATCACGCCGGCGAGCTGGAAGAAGGCACAAGTTGCCTGATTGCAACGCTTGGCGGGCAATTGTTTGCAACGCGGAGAATTGCCCAAAAACGTTCAATTTTCCCCGATCGCGACAATCCACCCCGGTAAAACTGAGTTAATCACTCATCTTATTCAGGGCTTCGCCGCACGCTAAGCATCGCGCGGCACGAGTGGGGTATAGGACATATGAGCGGGCAGACCAGGGGTCTCATTTTCAAGGTAAATCTATTGGCAGGCATTGCGGTCGCCGGCCTGATCGCGGGCTCCGCCGCGGCACAGGAAGCGAATTCGACTGAGCTCGCGCCGATCGTCATCCAGGGCGGCGGCGACACCGCCACCAGCCCGGTCAAGGGCTATGTCGCCAAGAACTCCTCCGCCGGCTCGAAGAGCGACACCCCGCTCAACGAAATCCCGCAATCCGTCTCCGTCATCGGCACCCGTGAAATGGACGATCGCGGCATTACCAACAAGATCGACGAGGCGCTGCTTTATACGCCTGGCGTCACGTCGCAGCCCTTCGGCAACGACGGCGATACCGACTGGTTCTATATCCGCGGCTTCGACGCGACGCAGACCGGCGTCTACTTCGATAATCTGACGCTGTTCAGCTATGGCTTCGGCGGCTTCCAGCTCGATCCCTTCATGCTCGAGCGCGTCGAGGTGCTGAAGGGTCCGGCCTCCGTGCTTTACGGCGGCGCAAACCCCGGCGGTATCGTCAATCTCGTCCGCAAGCGCCCGCTCGACGAGCCGCTGTTTTATACCGAGATCGGCATCAACAGCAACGGCAACGCCTTCACCGGCTTCGATGTCTCCGACAAGGTCGGCTCCAGCGGAACGATGAGCTATCGCATCACCGGCAAGGTTGCCGGCGGCGACAATTATTCGGATTTTTCCGAGGATCTGCGCGGCTTCATCATGCCGCAGCTTACCATTTCGCCGGATGACAGCACGAGTCTCACGGTCTGGGGTTACCTCGCCGGGCTCGACCAGGTGCATACCGGCAACGGCTTCTTTCCCTATGTCGGCACTGTCGAGGATGCGCCTTTCGGCAAGATCGACCGCGACGCCTTCTATGGCGAGCCCGATATCGACAACGGCAGCTATGTGCAGAAAATGGTCGGTTACGAATTCGAGCATGAATTCGACAATGGCATCAAGTTCTCGCAGAATGCGCGCTACGGCCATCTCGACAAGCATGAGATCGGCCCCTACCTGAACGGCTGGATCGGCGGCGTGCCGACGGGTCCGGACTACCAGCTGGCGCGCATCGGCTTCGAAGGCCGCTCCGGGGTCGATAGCTTCTCGGTCGACAACCGGCTCGAAGGCGAGACCGAAATCGGCGGCGCCACGCATAATCTTCTCGTCGGGCTCGACTACACCTATTACCGTCTCGAAAATTGGCAGGCCTGCTGCGGCTCCAATTCGATCAGCGCGACCGATCCCATCTATGGCACGACACAGGGCGCCAATTTCGTCTATGCGGACGGCGTCGTGACCAAGAACCAGATCGGCGTCTACGCCCAGGATCGGATCCATTTCGGCGATGGCTGGCTGCTGACGCTCAACGGCCGCTACGACTATGTCGATATCGACCAGGACGCCGTAATCGGCACGACCTACAGCACCAACGACAGCGCGCTCAGCGGCCGTATCGGCCTTGCCTATGAGTTCGATAACGGCCTGACGCCCTATGTCAGCGCCGCGACTTTCTTCAACCCGCTCGTCGGCACCGGTGTTTCCGGCGCGTTGAAGCCGGAAGAGGGCGAGCAGTTCGAAGGCGGCATCAAGTATGAGCCGGCCTTCATCGACGGCTCGCTGACCGCCTCGGTCTTCCACATCACCAAGCGCAACAACACGGTGACCAATCCGCTGACCTTCGCCCAGAGCCAGCTCGGCGAGGTGGTTTCGCGCGGCGCCGAACTCGAAGGCAAGGTCAATATCAACGAGAACTGGAAGGTTCTCGCATCGCTTGCCTATACCGACATGGAGGTGATGGAGAACGACGCCAATCCGGCGCTGGTCGGCAATTCACCCTATATCGTCCCAAAGGTGACCGCCTCTCTCTGGGTCGACTACACGCTGACGACAGGGACTTTCGAGGGCATGAGCTTTGGCGCCGGCGTCCGCCATCAGGGCTGGTCCTGGGCCGATGAGGCCAATACCGAGAAGGTGCCGGCCGCCACCATCTTCGACGCTGCGATCCGCTACGAGAAGGAAAACTGGGGCGCCTCGCTCAACGTCGCGAACCTCTTCGACAAGGAGTACGTCAAGGGCTGCGGCGGGCTGACCGTCTGCGGTTACGGCGATGCCCGCACCGTCACCTTCAAGCTCAGCAGGAAGTGGTAAGTTGACAATCTTAGTTTAGTTTTGCAGGAACCTGTGGGGAAAGGGAGGGCCTGCCCTCCCGAACCCGTTGCAGCGCCGAACCTGGAGCAGACCATGCCTTCGCCTTTCCTTGCCCTGTCGGCGATAGATTATGCCATCGGGCCGAAATCCATCCTGTCCGGCATCGACCTGACGCTTGAGCGCGGCCGCATTTACGGACTGGTGGGGCCGAACGGTTCCGGCAAGAGCACGCTTTTGAAGATCGTCGCCCGCCAGGTCGGGCCGAAATCCGGCGCCATTACCTTCGACGGCAAGCCGGCGGATGACTGGGGCAGCCGGGCCTTTGCCCGGCACGTCGCCTACATGCCGCAATTCACGCCGGCGACCGACGGGATGACCGTGCGGGAACTTGTGGCGCTCGGCCGTTTTCCCTGGCACGGCACGCTTGGCCGCTTCACCGCGACGGATCGCAACATGGTCGAGGAGGCGATCGTCCGCACCGAGCTCGAGGAATTTGCCGATCGTCTCGTCGCCAGCATGTCCGGCGGCGAACGCCAGCGCGCCTGGATCGCCATGATGCTCGCCCAGGATGCCCGCTGCCTGCTGCTCGACGAGCCGACATCGGCGCTCGACCTCGCCCATCAGGCCAGCGTTCTCTCGCTGGTCAAGGAACTCAGCCATGAACGCGGGCTGACCGTCATCATCGTGCTGCACGATATTAACCTCGCCGCGCGCTATTGTGACGCGATCATCGCGCTCAACCGCGGCCGGATCACTGCCGAGGGCACGCCCTCCGAGATCATGCAGGCCGACACGCTGCAGTCGATCTTCGGCGTTGGCATGGGCGTCTTCCCGCATCCGGTTCGAAACGAGCCGGTCAGCTATCTGTTGTAGGCCATGGCTTTATTGTCCCGCAGGCAGTTTCTGGCCGGTGCGGCGGCCTCGCTCTCCGCCCCCGCGCTATCGCGGGCGGCAGAGGGCTTGCGCGTCGCGACGCTCGATTGGGCGCTGCTCGAAACGCTGCTGGCAATCGGCGCGAATGTCGTTGCGGCGACGGAACTGCGGCAATTCCGCGAGGTGGCGGTCACGCCTGACGTGCCGGCCACGACCGCCGATCTCGGCCTGCGCGGCACGCCGAATTTCGAGGTGCTGCGGTTTGCTCGTCCGGACCTGATCTTCAACTCGAACTTCTATGCCTGGGCAGACGAACGCATGCGCGGGGTCGCGCCTGTGGAAAGCCATGCGATCTACAAACCCGGCGAAAGCCCCTTTGCGCTGGCCGAACAGGCCACACTTGCAATCGGCGAGCGCCTGCAGCTTACCGCTGCCAGACAGTTGACCGAAGAGCTTGCAGCCAGGCTCGACCGCTACCGGGCCTTCCTTGCCGCCGGCGACGGGCGGCCGGTGATCCCGATCAATCTCGGCGATGCCAGGCATTTCCGCGTCTTCGGCTCCGACAGCATGTTCGGCGAGGTGCTGAAACGCGTCGGTCTCAGAAATGCCTGGCAGGCTCAGACCAGCTACTCGGCCGCCGCTCCCGTCGGCATCGAGATACTGGCATCGATGCCCGACGCCTGGATCGTGATGATCCCGCCACACCCAGCCGATGCTCTCGCCACGCTCGCGACCAGCAGCTTCTGGAATGCGTTGCCGGCCGTGCGCGAAAAACGTGTGCTGATGCTCGGCTCGATCAATCCCTATGGAGCACTGCCGGCGGCCGGCCGCTTTGCCGATCTTCTGGCGGAGGGGTTTGCGCATGCATGGAATGGTTAGCCGCGCCAAGCCCGCAGGAAGCGCGGGCACGCCCGTCTTCGCGATATTACTGCCCGTACTCTGCGTCACGGCCTTCGCAGTCCTCATCGTAACGCGCCCTGAGGTTCCGCACGGCAATGCCGATGCAGCCATGCTGAACAGCGTGCTGCTCTGGAACAGCATCATGCCCCGCGCCATGCTGGCATTGATCGCCGGCGCGGCACTCGGCCTTTCCGGCACATTGCTGCAGCGTGTCCTGCGCAACCCGATCGCCGATGCTTCGACGCTCGGCATTGCCTCTGGGGCGGAACTGGCAATGACGGCTGCCATGGGCTTCTCGCCCCTGCTCATCGGATTTTCGCGCGAGATGGCCGCCTTCGGCGGCGGACTCGCGGCTGTCGCCATCGTGCTGGCTTCGAGCTGGCGGCGCGGGCTCGATCCGGTGACCGTCGCACTCTCCGGCCTGATCGTCAGCCTGATCGCCTCGGCCCTCAGCGTCACGCTGGTCCTTTCGCGCGGCGAATATGCCATGTCGATCTATATCTGGGGCGCCGGTTCGCTCAGTCAGCAGGATTGGAACGGCGCGCTCTCGCTCGGGCCCCGGCTCATTCTCGGCTTTGCCGCCGCTCTTTTGCTGGTGCGGCCGCTCCGCATCCTTGCGCTCGACGATAGCGGCGCCAGGAGCCTCGGCCTTGCCCTGCATTCGACCCGCCTGGCGATCGTCGCGCTCGCCGTCTGGCTTGCCGCCTCGGTAATATCAGAGGTCGGCGTGATCGGTTTCGTCGGGCTCGCAGCGCCCGCGATCGCAAGGCTTGCCGGCGCGCGCAGCACCGGCAAACTGATGCTGACAGCGCCGCTGATGGGCGCCGGCCTGCTGTTCCTGACCGATTGCCTCACCCAGATCCTCGGCCCCGGCTTCACCGATCTTGCGCCGACGGGAGCCGCGACCGCCCTACTCGGCGGTCCCTTATTGCTCTGCCTCCTGCCCAGCGTGCATTCGGTTTCCGCCGTTGCCGCCCAGTCGACGGCAGCGCTGAACAGGCTCGCTAAGCCGCTTCTGGCCCTTGGCGCGCTCTTTACTGCCCTCGCGCTGATCTTTGCCGTCGTCCTCACCCTCGGCCCTGCCGAGGACGGCTGGCATGTCGCGACTGGCTCGCTCTTGGCCGATCTCCTGCCCTTCCGACTGCCGCGAACGATCGTCGCGGCCGGGGCCGGCGCCATGCTGGCGGCAGCCGGCTTCATCATGCAGCGCGTCACCGGCAATCCGATCGCCAGCCCCGAGGTCCTGGGCGTCAGCAGCGGTGCTGGTGCGGGTCTGACCGTGGCGCTCTTCCTCTTCGGCTTCCCCTCGCCCATCATCATGCTGCTTGCCATGGCGCTCGGCGCGCTGGCCGCCTTCCTTGCGATGATCGCCATATCAGCCCGCGCCCAATTCTCGCCGGAACGCATGCTGCTAGCCGGCGTCGGCGTCGGCGCCTTCGCCATGGCGATCGTGACCATGGTGCTCGCCCAGGGCGATATGCGCGGCTATATCCTGCTGACATGGCTTTCCGGCTCGACCAACCGCGCCGGCGCCTTCGAAGCCTGGACGGCCATCATCTCGCTCGTCGTGCTGACAGCGCCCTTGCCCTTCCTCAGCCGTTGGCTGACGATCCTGCCGCTTGGCGCCGGCCCCAGCCGCGCTGCCGGCCTCCATGTCGGGGCCAGCCGACTGGCGCTTGCCATCCTCGCCGCGCTGATGACGGCGATCGCCTCATTCCTCGTTGGACCACTCAGCCTCACCGGCCTGATTGCGCCGCATCTTGCCCGCCTTGCCGGATTCCGCGCCCCGGGCCACCAGTTGACGGCGAGCCTTCTCTTCGGTGCCGGCGTGCTGATGGCGGCCGACTGGCTGTCGCGCGTCGTCATCTATCCCTACCAGGTGCCGGTCGGCCTCTTCGCGGCCCTGATCGGCGGCCCCTATCTCATCTGGCTGCTTTCGCGAAAGGAGGTTCAGCAATGATGGCTGAACGATTTACAGTATCCGGCGTCGCAGTCACCGCCGACCCCGGCAGAATGCTCAACGAGATCTGCACGCATTTCGTCGAGCACGGCACCGTCACCCGAAACGGCGACGCCGTCACAGTCGAGACGATGATCGGCAAGGCCGATATAAGTCGAGATGGCCGGGCACTCGCGATCGATCTCTCCTGCCGGAGCGCGCGAGCGCTGCAGAATGTGCGGGCCATCCTTGCCGAACACCTCTTCGACTTTGCCGGCGAGGAGACGCTGGAGCTCACCTGGTCCGATGCTCCAAAGGCAGACCGCCTGCCCGATCTGCGCGAAATCCGCGTCATCGGCGCCAAAAACGTCACCCCGCATATGCGCCGGGTCACCGTCGCCTGCGACGACACCAGGCATTTTGCCGATGGCGGTCTGCATTTCCGCCTGCTCATTCCGCCGAAGGGACGCCCGCCCGTCTGGCCGCGGTTGCGCACCGACGGCCGCATCCATTGGGCGAGCGGCGAGGACGCAGTGACCGTGCGCATCTATACGATCCGCAGCATCGATGTGGAGCGGGGCGAGATGGAGATCGATTTCGTTCTGCATGAGGGCGAGAACATGCCCGGCGCCGAATGGGCGATCAACGCCAAGCCGGGCGACATCGCCGGCGCCCTCGGGCCGGGCGGCGGCGGCGTTCCCGACGCAACGGCGATAATCCTTGCCGGTGATGAGACGGCGCTGCCCGCCATCTCCCGCATCGCTGCCGAGATCCCCGCCGGAAGGCAGCTCAAGATCTTCCTTGAAATCGACAGCGTCGCGGAAGAACAGCCCTTGCCCTCGGCGGGCATTCTCGATGTCACCTGGATGCATCGAAACGGCAAACCTGCCGGCACGCTGGGCTTGATCGAAAAAACCGTCAAGAAAGCGCTGCTCGACGCCGATGCCGACACCTTCGTATGGGCCGGCTGCGAAAGGGCGGAAGCCAAGCGCATTCGCGACTTCCTGAAGACCGAGCGCGGCCACGACCGCCAGAGGATGAGCATCGGAGCCTATTGGGAGCGCTGAGTGCCGCTTACGCCTTCTCGCGGAACATCTCGATGATGGCGGAAAAGTCCCTTCCGCCATGTCCCAGTTTGTCGAAGAGCGCATAAAGCTGCGCTGCTTCCGCGCCGAGTGGCGTGGAGGCGCCACTCGCCAGCGCCGCTTCCTGGGAGAGCCTGAGATCCTTCAGCATCAGAGCCGCGGCGAAGCCTGGCTTGTAGTCATTATTCGCAGGCGAGGTCGGCACCGGTCCGGGCACCGGGCAATAGGTATTGATCGACCAGCACTGGCCCGACGAGGTCGAGGCGACGTCGAACAGCGCCTGATGCGAGAGCCCGAGCTTTTCGGCAAGCACGAAGGCCTCGCAGACCCCCACCATCGAAATGCCTAATATCATGTTGTTGCAGATCTTCGCCGCCTGGCCGGCGCCGGCCTCACCGCAATGGACGATCTTCTTTCCCATGGCCTCGAGGATTGGTTTTGCCTTGGCGAAGGCGTCCTCCGTGCCGCCGGCCATGAAGGTCAGCGTGCCCGCGGTCGCTCCGCCCGTGCCGCCGGAGACCGGGGCGTCGAGCGACAGGCAGCTTGCGGCCTTGGCCATCTCATGCGCCTTGCGGCTGCTTTCGACATCGATGGTCGAGCAATCGATGACCAGCGTGCCTTGCGCGGCCGACTGCAGGATATCGGTCCAGGCGGTCAGCACGTGTTTGCCCTGCGGCAGCATGGTGATGATGATGTCCGCGTCCTTGACCGCCTGGCTGGCATGGCTTGCCGGCTTGACGCCGCTCTCCTCGGCCGCCTTCAGCACCGAAGCCGCGAGATCGAAGCCGAGGACCTCGTGACCTGATTTGACTAGATTGGCCGCCATCGGCCCACCCATGTTGCCGAGGCCGATGAATGCGATCCTTGCCATGGTCTTCTCCTATCGATTGTCTTCGAGGATCATTGCTGCCGCCTTTTCGGCGATCATGATCGTCGGCGAATTGGTGTTGCCCGAGGTGATCGACGGCATCACCGAGGCGTCGGCGATCCTGAGCTTGCCGAGTGCCCGGAACCTCAGCCTGGGGTCGACAACGCTGTCCCTGTCGGCGCCCATGCGGCAGGTGCCGACGGGATGGAAGATCGTCGTGCCAATCTCGCCCGCCGCCCGCTCCAGATCGGCCTCCGTCTGATAGGCGGGGCCCGGCTTGAATTCCTCCGGCCTGAAACAGGCAAACGAAGGTTGCGCGACGATCTTGCGCGTCAACCGTATTGAACGGACAGCTATGTCACGATCGCGCTGCGTCGAGAGGTATTTCGGACTGATCGTCGGCTGAGCGGCAAAATCCGGGCTGGACAGGTGCACCGAACCGCGGCTTTCCGGCCTCAGATTGCAGACGCTCGCGGTGATTGCCGGGAAAGGATGGACGGGATCGCCGAACTTCTCCAGCGAGACCGGCTGCACGTGATATTGCAGGTCGGGCGTTTCCCGGTCCGGGCCCGATCGGGTGAAGATGCCAAGCTGGCTCGGCGCCATCGCCATCGGCCCGGAGCGGCGGACGAGATATTCGAGCCCGATCGCCGCCTTGCCGATCAGCTTCGTCGCCTTCTCGTTCAGCGTCGGAACGCCTGTGACCTTGTAGGCCAGACGCAGCTGCAGATGGTCCTGCAGGTTCTCGCCGACACCCTTGACCTCGGTGACGACATCGACGCCGGCCCGCTGAAGAACCTCGCCCCTGCCGATGCCTGACAGTTCCAGGATATGCGGCGAACCGATCGATCCGGCTGACAGGACGGTTTCTTTCGCCGCGTAGGCGCGTTTCGCCACGCCCCGATGCTGGAATTCGACGCCGGCAACGGCGCCTTCCTCCACCAGCAGCCGCCGAACCTGCGCCTTGGTCAGGACGGTCAGGTTGGAGCGTTTCATCGCCGGCCGCAGAAAGGCCTTCGAGGTGTTCCAGCGAATGCCAGAACGCTGATTGACGTCGAAATAGCCGGAGCCCTCGTTGCTGCCGCGGTTGAAATCCGCGGTTTCAGGAATGCCCGCTTCCCTGGCAGCCTGCTGGAAGGCATCGAGCACGGCCCAGCGCACGCGCGCTTTCTCGATGCGCCATTCGCCGCCGGCACCATGCATCTCGTCTTCGCCGCGATAAAAATCCTCCGACTTGCGGAAGAATGGCAGAACATCATCCCAGCCCCAGCCGCTGCAGCCCATCTGCCGCCAGAGGTCGTAATCGCGCGCCTGGCCGCGCATGTAGATCATGCCGTTGATCGACGAACAGCCGCCGAGAACCTTGCCGCGCGGATAACTCAGCGCCCGGCCGTTCAATCCCGCTTCCGGCGCCGTCGTGAAGCACCAGTCGGTACGCGGGTTGTTGATGCAATAGAGATAACCGACCGGAATATGGATCCAGTGATAGTTGTCGCTGCCGCCGGCTTCGAGCAGCAGCACCCGGCTCCTGCCATCGGCGGACAGCCGGTTGGCGAGCACGCAGCCGGCGCTGCCTGCCCCGATGATGATGTAGTCGTAACGATCCATGCCCCGCATGAGACTCCAGATGCTTGCCGCTTCCCCCTCCCCGCAGCACGGGGAGAGGAAGAGTCGCAGCGCCGCCGCCCGTCTCTTTTCCGAAAGAGCAATTCTTTCCGGGAAGAGAGAGGTCCGCCCGTTCAGCGGCGATAGACGAAGCCCAGTTTCCGCCCCAGCCGCGAGGCGTAGAATTCGCCGATAATGCCGCGGCGGAAGATCAGCACGCAGACCATGAAGACGATGCCGGTGATGATCGTCACCGGGAATTCCGAGGTGGCGAGGTAGTTTTCCAGCACCACCACCAGCCCGGCGCCGAAGAGCGGGCCGATCAGCGTGCCGATGCCGCCGAGCAGCGTCATCAGGATCACCTCGCCCGACATCTGCCAGGCGACATCGGTCAGCGTCGCGAACTGGAAGACGATCGATTTCACCGCGCCCGCGAGCCCGGCAAGCGCTGCCGACATGACGAAGGCACCGAGCTTGTAGCGCGCCACGGAATAACCGAGCGAGATTGCCCGTTGCTCGTTCTCACGGATCGATTTCAGGATCATGCCGAAGGGCGAATTGATAAAGCGCCAGATGATCAAGATGCCGACGAGAAAGACAGCCAGCACGAAATAATACATGTTGGTCGAGCTGTTCAGATCGATGAAGCCGAAGAGATGGCCGCGCGGCACCGACTGGATGCCGTCCTCGCCTTCGGTGAACTCCGCCTGCAGGCAGAAGAAGAAGAACATCTGCGACAGCGCCAGCGTGATCATCGCGAAATAGATGCCCTGGCGGCGGATGGCGAAGAAGCCCATGACGAGACCGAGAAACGCCGCCCCCGCCACGCCGATCAGAATGCCGAGTTCCGGCGGCAGGCCCCATTCCTTCACCGTATAGGCGGTGAAATAGGCGGCTCCGCCGAAGAAGGTGGCGTGACCGAAGGACAGCAGGCCGGTATAACCGAGCAGCAGGTTGAATGCACAGGCAAAGAGCGCGAAGCAGAGCAGCTTCATCAGGAAGATCGGATAGAAAAAGAACGGCGCCAGCAGCAGGAGCAGCAGCCCCGCCAGCAGAAAACCCGCCTGCACCGAAAGGGCGGTTCGGCTTTTTTCCGTTTGGATGGTTTCGGTGATGTCGGCCATGTCAAGCATCCCGTCCGAAGAGGCCCGCGGGCCTGATGAGAAGCACGATCGCCATGATGACGAAGATCACGATGTTGGATGCCTCGGGATAGAAGACCTTGGTCAGGCCCTCGGCAATGCCGAGCACATAACCGGTGATGATCGCGCCCATGATCGATCCCATGCCGCCGACGACGACGACGGCGAAAACGACGATGATCATGTTCGAGCCCATCAGCGGCGAGACCTGGTAGATCGGCGCCGCCAGCACGCCGGCAAAGGCGGCAAGACCCGCGCCGAGCGCGTAGGTGAGCGTCAGGAGCACCGGCACGTTGACGCCGAAGACCTGTACCAGCACGGCGTTTTCGGTGGCGGCACGCAGGTAAGCCCCGAGTTTGGTCTTCTCGATCAGCAGCCAGGTGCCGAGGCAGACGACGAGCGAGACGACCACCACCCAGCCGCGATAGATCGGCAGGAACATGAAGCCGAGGTTGGCCCCGCCAGCGAGGGCCACCGGCGTTGCATAGGGCTGGCCGGAGGAGCCGTAGAGATAGCGGAAGGTGCCCTCGACCGCGAGCGCCAGTCCGAAGGTGAAGAGCAGGCCGTAGAGCGGGTCGAGATCGTAGAGCCGGCGCAGGAACAGCCGCTCGATGATTGCACCCGCAAGGCCGACGATAACGGGCGCCAGGATCAATGACGGCCAGTAGCCGATGCCGGCATAGGTCAGCAGCAGGTAAGCGACGAAGGCGCCGAGCATATATTGCGCGCCATGGGCGAAGTTGATCACCCGGAGCAGGCCGAAAATGATGGCGAGGCCGAGGCTGAGCAGCGCGTAGAACGAACCGTTGATCAGGCCGATCAGCAGCTGGCCGAACAGCGCCTGCAGGGGAATGCCGAAGATCATCGTCATCTGGTCACACTCCCAGAACCTTGTGCAGCGTATCCATGCGCTGCGGCAGTTCACCGACCGGGAATTCCGACACCATCTGCCCATGATCCATCAGATAGAAGCGATCGGCAATACGGCTGGCGAAACGGAAATTCTGCTCGACGAGCAGGATCGTCATGCCGCGCTCCTTCAGCGTCTTCAGCACCTCGCCGATGCGCTGGACGATAACGGGGGCAAGCCCCTCCGTCGGTTCGTCGAGAATGAGCAGCCTCACACCGGTGCGGAGGATTCGGGCGATCGCCAGCATCTGCTGCTCGCCGCCTGATAGTTTGGTGCCCGGGCTGGCGCGGCGCTCGTAGAGATTGGGGAAAAGTTCGTAGATCTCGTCGAGCGTCATGCCGCCCCCTGCCACGACAGGCGGCAGCAGCAGGTTTTCCGAAACGGTGAGCGTCGAGAAGATGCCGCGCTCCTCCGGCACGAAGCCGATGCCCCGATGCGCCGTCTTGTGCAGCGGCACTTGCATCATATCGCTGCCGTCAAAGCTGATCTTGCCCTTGCGGGCCCGCACGATGCCGGTGATGGTGCGCAGCGTCGTCGTCTTGCCGACGCCGTTGCGGCCGAGAATGGTGATCGTCTCGCCTTCGGCCACACGCATGTCGACGCCGTGCAGGACGTGGCTTTCGCCGTACCAGGCATTGAGCCCCTGGACTTCGAGGAGTGTGGCCATCAATGCTCCTCCGTGCCCATATAGGCCACACGCACGCGCTCGTCCTGGCTGACGGTCGCATAATCGCCCTCGGCGAGGATCTCGCCGCGCTGCAGCACGGTGACATGCTGGCAGATATTGGCGACGACGGAGAGATTGTGCTCGACCATCAATACGGCGCGGTCGCGGGCGACCTCGCGGATGATCGAGGAGACGACGCCGACATCCTCCTGCCCCATGCCGGCCATTGGCTCGTCGAGCAGCAGCACTTTCGGATCCAATGCCAGCGTGGTGGCGATCTCCAGCACGCGCTTGCGGCCATAGGAAAGATCGGCGGCGATATGATCGCGCTCCTTGGAAAGCCCGACGCTGGCGAGCAGTTGCTCGGCCTGCTCGTTCAGCCGGTCGAGTGCGGAAAGCGGCCGCCAGAATTGTGTGGAAAGATTGTTCGGCCGCTGCAGCGCCACGCGCACATTGTCGAGCACGCTGAGATGCGGGAAGACCGCCGAGATCTGGAAAGAGCGCACCAGGCCCATGCGCGCCACCTTGTCGGGCGGCGTCTTGGTGATGTCAACGCCCATCAGGCTGATGGTGCCTGAGGTCGGCTGCAGGAACTTTGTCAGCAGGTTGAAGACCGTCGTCTTGCCGGCGCCGTTCGGGCCGATCAGTGCATGCACGCTTGCGTCATGCACGTCGAGATCGACGTTCTTGACGGCCGTGAAGCCGCCGAAATCGCGGCGCAGGCCGCGGGCGGACAATACCACCCGCGGCTTTTCCTGAGTTTCAATTGCGGAAACCGCCATCGTGCTTACTTTACCAGATCGCAGCCGCTCTTGGCGGGATCGATATAGGCTTCCTTGCCAGGAATGGTGGCGAGCACGTTGAAGTAATCCCACGGCTCCTTGCTCTCGGAAGGCTTCTTGACCTGTAGCAGATACATGTCGTGGATCATGCGGCCATTGGCGCCGACCGTGCCGCCGCGGCCGAAGACGTCATCGACCGGCATTTCATGCAACTGCTTGGCGACGGCTTCCGTTTCGTCGGTGCCGGCCTTCTGCACCGCCTTCAGATATTGCGTCACTGCCGAATAGGTGCCGGCATGGATCATGTTCGGCATCTTGCCGGTGCGGGCGAAGAACTTCTTGGCGAAGGCGCGGCTCTCGTCGTCGCGGTTCCAGTAATAGCCTTCCGTCAACGTCAACCCTTGAGCCGCCTCGAGGCCGAGACCATGGACTTCGGCGAGCGTGAAGAGCAGTGCCGCCAGATGTTGACCGCCCTGGGTTATGCCGAATTCGGCCGCCTGCTTGATGGCATTCGCGGTATCGAGGCCGGCATTGGCAAGGCCGATCACCTTGGCGCCTGATGATTGCGCCTGCAGCAGGAAGGACGAGAAGTCCTGGGTCGACAGCGGATGACGGACGGCGCCGACGACCTTGCCGCCGCTCGCCTTGACATAATCGCTGGTTTGCTGCTCCAGCGAATAGCCGAAGGCATAGTCGGCCGTCAGGAAGAACCAGCTGTCGCCGCCCTGTTTGACGAGCGCGCCGCCGGTGCCGACGGCGAGTGCATGGGTGTCGTAGGCCCAATGGAAGCCATAGGGCGAGCAGGCCTTGCCGGTGAGATCCGTCGTCGCAGCACCCGTGACGATGTCGATCTTCTTCTTCTCCTTGCCGATCGCCTGCACGGCGAGCGCCACCGACGACGTCGTCAGTTCCATGATCGCATCCACCTGCTCGGTGTCGTACCATTGGCGGGCGATGTTGGAGGCGATATCAGGCTTGTTCTGGTGGTCGGCATCGACGATCTCGATCGGAACGTCGAGCACCTTGCCGCCGAAATCCTCGGCCGCCATCTTGGCGGCTTCGACGGAGGACTTACCGCCGAAATCGGCATAGACACCCGACTGGTCGTTCAGGATGCCGATCTTGACCTTGCCGTCGGTCGCGCTCTGCGCGAGCACTGCAGTGCTGCTCGCAAGCAGAAATGCAACTGATGCAATGAGACTCTTACGCATATTCTCTCCTCCCAGAGATTGGCCAGATTGCGGATCTGTTCAAATTTGGCCAGCCGTCCTCCTCAGAACGACGGACCCTCACCTTACGATCACGGAAATTCCGCCCTGAGGCAACGGGTGATTTACAACTAATTCCAAACAGTATCTGTTCATTTTTGAACAGAGGGGATCGCGATGAACAATCCACCGCAGTTTACTTGGGACGATCTGCAGTTTTTTCTAGCCGTCGCCCGCACTGGGCAGCTGTCGACGGCGGCCCGTCAGCTGCGTTCCAGCCATGCCACCGTCTCGCGCCGCATCGACCGGCTGGAGTTCACCCTCAAGGTCAAGCTGTTCGAGCGCAATCCGCGCGGCTATGTGTTGACCGCCATGGGCACGCGCTTTGTCGAGACGGCCGAGAAGATGGAGCAGGAGACCGAGCGGCTGCGCGCCGATCTTGCCGCCGGCTCGATGGCGCAGCGCGGCCTGGTGCGGCTGAGCGCACCGGAGGGTTTTGCCAATTTCTTCTTCGCAACCGTGCTGCCGCAGTTTGCCGCCCAGCATCCGCATCTCTCGCTCGAACTGGTGACGATCCAGCAGATCATGTCGCTGTCGCGCAAGGAGGCCGATCTTTCCGTCGTTCTCGACGAGCCGAAGGGCGGGGCTTATTTCGCCGAGAAACTGACGGACTACCACCTGCAGGTCTATGGCTCGCGCGACTATCTGGCGAAGGCCGTGCCGATCACCTGTCGCGAAGACCTGCTCGGCCATCCCTTCGTCAGCTATATCGAGGAGATGATTTTCGCGCCGGGCCTGGATTATCTCGGCGATGTGCACCCTCGTATCAAGCCGCAGTTCCAGAGCTCCAGCATCTTCGCGCAGTTGACTGCCACCAGAAACGGCCTCGGCCTCTGCATCCTGCCCTATTTCTTCGCCAGCCGTTATCCCGAGCTCGTGCGCGTGCTGCCGGAGGAAATCGACCTCAAGCGCCATTACTGGATCACCTGCCACCGCGACCTGAAACAGGCGCCGCGCGTGCGCGCCGTCATCGATTTTCTGCGCGAGGCGGTGCGAGGCGAGGATGCGCGCTTCGTGCCACCCTACGTCACCCCCGCCGGCCCGACGCGCCGGGCAAAGGTGGAAACCTGACTACTTCAGGAATTCAGCCCGGTGCGGGGTGAATGCATCAATCAGCCGGCCCTTTTCCAGCGCCTTGACGCCGTGGATCAGATTGGGGGGCACGATGAAGCTGCCGCCCTGCTTGAGCACCTCGGTCCGGCCATCGATCGTCACTTCGAAACTGCCTTCGGCGACGTAGCTGGCCTGAATGTGCGGATGCGAATGGGCCGCACCCACGGCGCCGCTTTCGAAGGCCACTTCCACCAGCATCATCTCGGGCAGATAGGTCATGATGCGCCTGACGACGCCGGGCTCGGGATTGACCCATTCGGCGCCTTCGGCCGATACGAACAGATCGCTTGACGACATTTCCGCCTCCTCGTTCCAGAATCGATCGCGGGCAAAGTGGATCATGCCGACGCTTTTGAAAAGATGGCGCGGCCCGACTTTTCGACATGGCGGCTCTCTGTTGACGCGGTCGGCTGGCGGGTCTATGGCCAACTTGAGTGAGGCAAGCCTGAAGAAACGGTGAGGAGACGCCGACATGCAGCATACGCGCGAGGTTTTCGACTGGGCCGACCCGTTCCGCCTGGTGGAGCAACTGACCAGCGAAGAGCGCATGGTGCAGGACACCGCCCACGCCTATGCGCAGGAAAAGCTTGCTCCCCGCGTTCTCGACGCCTTCCGCAATGAAAAGACCGATCCTGAGATCTTCCGCGAAATGGGCGAACTCGGCCTGCTCGGCCCGACGATCTCGCCGGATTATGGCGGCGCCGGCCTCGGTTACGTCGCCTACGGCCTGATCGCCCGCGAGGTCGAAAAGGTCGATAGTGGCTATCGTTCGATGATGAGCGTCCAGTCCTCGCTCGTGATGGTGCCGATCGAAACCTTCGGGTCGCAGGCGCAGAAGCTGAAATACCTGCCGAAACTCGCCACCGGCGAATGGATCGGCTGCTTCGGCCTGACGGAGCCCGATCACGGCTCCGACCCCGGCTCGATGGCGACACGCGCCAAAAAGGTCGACGGCGGCTACAGCCTCACCGGCTCGAAGACCTGGATCTCCAACGCGCCGATCGCCGATGTCTTCGTCGTCTGGGCAAAGACCGAGGATGGCCTCATCCGCGGCTTCATTCTCGAAAAGGGCTGGAAAGGGCTTTCGGCTCCCGCCATCCACGGCAAGGTGGGACTGCGCGCCTCGATCACCGGCGAAGTGGTGATGGACGGGGTCTTCGTCCCTGAGGAAAACCTTCTGCCTGATGTGACAGGCCTCAAAGGGCCGTTCACCTGCCTCAACTCGGCCCGCTTCGGCATCGCCTGGGGCGCACTCGGTGCTGCCGAGGATTGTTATGCGAGAGCCCGGCAATATACGCTGGAGCGCAAGCAGTTCGGCCGGCGGCTTGCCGCCAACCAGCTGATCCAGAAGAAGCTCGCCGACATGGCGGCGGAGATCGCGCTCGGCCTTCAGGGCTGCCTGCGGCTTGGCCGCATGAAGGAGGACGGCCATCCGCCGGTGGAGCTGACCTCGATCCTCAAGCGCAACAGCTGCGGCAAGGCGCTGGAGATTGCGCGGGCGGCCCGCGACATGCTCGGCGGCAACGGTATCTCCGACGAATTCGGCATCGCCCGTCATCTCGTCAACCTCGAAGTGGTCAACACCTATGAGGGCACGCACGACATCCACGCGCTGATCATCGGCCGGGCGATCACCGGCATTGCCGCCTTTGCGAACTAGCGCATGCCGCCCAAAAATGTGCAGCGGTTTTGGGACAACGGCATGTATAAAACAAAGACTTAAAGCGCGTCACATGACTCCGATTCGACGCGACGCGCTTTACGCATTGGCGCGAAAGGGCGAATTGCCACGCGCCTGACAATGTGCAACCTTCCCTAACGACGGCAAGAGCCGGCAAAAGGGGATCATGCATGTTTCTGCTTCTTGCATTGCTGATTGGTGTCATTGCCGGGCTTCGCGCCATGACGGCACCCGCCGCCGTCGCCTGGGGCGCGGCGCTTGGCTGGTTCGATGTCTCGCAGACGCCGCTGGCCTTCATGGGCTACCAATGGACGCCGTGGATCCTCACGCTTCTCGCTGTCGTCGAACTGATCACCGACCAGCTGCCATCGACGCCGTCGCGTAAGGTGCCGGTGCAATTCGGCGCCCGCATCGTCACGGGCGCGCTCGCCGGTGCCACGATCGGAGCCGCCAGCAGCCTGCTTTTCGGCGGGCTGATCGCCGGTATGATCGGCGCCGTCATCGGCACATATGGTGGCGCCGCCGTCCGCGGCAGGCTTGCCGCCTCCTTCGGCAAGGATCTGCCGGCTGCTCTCATTGAGGATGCCGTCGCCGTCATCGGCGCGGTGCTGATCGTGGGGGCCGTCGCATGAAAAGCTTCGACGCCATCGTTATCGGCGCCGGCCAGGCCGGCCCGTTCCTCGCCGCCCGCATGGTCGAAAAGGGCATGAAGGTGGCGCTGATCGAGCGCAAATTCCTCGGCGGCACCTGCGTCAATGCCGGCTGCATGCCGACGAAAACGTTGGTCGCCAGCGCCCGCGCTGCCCATGTCGCTAGAAACGGCGCCGTTTACGGCGTCAATCTCCCGGGCGAGATCGCCATCGACATGAAGGTGGTCAGGGCGCGCGCCGAAACGGTGACCATGAATGCCCGCAACGGCCTGATCGGCTGGTTCGCCGGCATGGACGGCATGACTGTGATTTACGGCCATGCCCGCTTCGAGGGCCCGAAGACCGTCAGCGTCAACGGCGAGACGCTGACTGCATCGCGCATCTTCCTCAATGTCGGAGCGCGGCCGGTCATCCCCGAGCTATCAGGGATCAACGATATCGATTACCTCACCAGCACCTCGATCATCCATCTCGACACGCTGCCACGGCATCTCGTCGTGATCGGCGGCAGTTATATCGGGCTAGAATTCGCGCAGATGTATCGCCGCTTCGGCGCCGAAGTCAGCGTCATCGAGCATGGCCCGAAGCTCGCGTCGCGCGAGGACGAGGATATATCCGACGCGATCGCCGATGTCCTGCGCTCGGAGGGCATCGACATTCATACCGGCGCGAGCGACATCGCCTTCGCCAAGAGCAGCGACGGAATAACGGTCGCCACCGATTCAGCGAGGATCGATGCGAGCCATGTGCTGATTGCCACCGGCCGCAAGCCGAACACCGACGATCTCGGCCTCGATACCGCCGGCGTCATCGCCGACGGACGCGGCTTCATTACCGTCGACGACAGGCTTGCCACCAATGTCGAGGGCATCTGGGCCCTCGGCGACTGCAACGGCCACGGCGCCTTCACCCACACCTCCTACAATGATTTCGAGATCGCCGCCGCCAATCTGCTCGACGGCGACGACCGCAAGGTCTCGAGCCGCATCCTGGCTTATGCGCTTTATATCGACCCGCCGCTTGGCCGCGTCGGCATGACGGAAAAGCAGGCGCGCGCCTCGGGACGCAAGATCATGATCTCGACCCGGCCGATGAGCCGCGTCGGCCGCGCCAACGAGCGCGGCGAGACCAAGGGCTTCATGAAGGTGATCGCCGATGCCGAGACTAAAAAAATCCTCGGTGCGGCAATCCTGGGCATCGAGGGCGACGAGGTGATCCACGGCATCATAGACGCGATGAATGCGGGAACGACCTATCCCGCATTGCAATGGTCGGTGCCGATCCATCCAACGGTGTCGGAGCTGATCCCGACGCTACTTGGGGATTTGAAGCCGGTTTAGCTATCAAGTGATGCTTCGAAATCGACAGCTGGAGGCGGGCTGAGTGTCTATCGAACTGCTGATCGAGCACTACGGCCTGTTGGCGATATTTCTGGGCGCGGCCTTCGAAGGCGAAACAGCCGCCTTCCTTGGCGGCGTGATTTCCCACCGCGGGCTGCTAACCTATTGGTCGGCATCGCTTGCAGCAACGGCAGGATCCTTCGCCGGCGATCAGTTCTGGTTCTTCGCCGGCCGTTATGCCGCTCGATGGGGTCTCGTCCGCCGGCTGATGGAAACGCCGGCTCTGGCACGCGCAACCCGGCTTCTGGAAAGATATCCCACCGGCTTCATCCTTGCGTTTCGTTTTCTGGTCGGGTTGCGGACGATCAGCCCGATCATCATCGGGACGACGCAAATAGCGACCGGTAAATTCATCATCCTGAATGCCGTGGCTGCGCTTGTATGGGGGCAGCTGTTCACGGCGCTTGGTTATCTCTTCGGGCACGGCATCGAACAGACATTGGGCCACCTTCCGCTTCATCGCCATCTGCTGATTGCAATCGGAGCCGCGGCTGTCGTCGCAGGCGCGGCTCTTGCCTTTCGCAAGATAAAACTGAGCGCCAGGCACTCATAGAAGCACTGTGCGCCCTATTCCATCACGATCTGCAGCTTCACGTCGCTCGGCCGGGCCTCGACGGCGCGCTCAAACGCCGTGATCGAATCTTCGAACTTAAAGGTCTCGGATATCAGTGGCTTCAGATCCACGCGTCCCGAGCCAAGCAGCGCGATCGAGCGCTCATACTGGTGCGCGTAGCGGAACACCGTCTCGATGCGGATTTCCTTGGTGGATGCCGTCGAGACGTCGAAGCCGATCGGATTGACCGGCAGGCCGACGACGACAATGACGCCACCCGGGCGCGGCAGCGCCATGATCGTCTCCCAGGCCTTCGGCGAACCGGAGCATTCGAAGACGACATCGGCGCCCCAGCCGTCGGTCAGCCGGCCGACCTCTTCGACCAGGCTCTTCTCGCGGATATTGACCGGAATGACACCCTGGTACTGCGCGGCGATATCGAGCTTCGGCTGGGCGAGATCGGCGACGATCGCGCGGGCGCAGCCGCCGGCAAGGGCCGCGATCGCTACCATCGTGCCTATCGGCCCGGCGCCGAGGACGACGGCAGTATCGCCCGGCGTAATCTTCGCCTTGGCGGCCGCCTGCATGCCGACGGCGAAGGGCTCGACCATGGCGCCTTCGGCGAAACTGACATTGTCGGGCAGCTTGAAGGTATAATTGGCGGGATGCACGACCTCCGGCGTCAGCACGCCGTGGATCGGCGGAGTCGCCCAGAACGTGACGGCCGGATCGATATTGTACATGCCGAGCCGGCTTGCCTTGGAATTCGGATCGGGAATGCCGGGCTCCATGCAGACGCGGTCGCCGACTTTCAGATGCGTGACGCCGGCGCCGACCTCGACCACCGTGCCGGCCGCCTCATGGCCGAGCACCATCGGCGCGTTGACGATGAAGGGCCCGATCTTACCGTGGGTGTAATAGTGCACGTCGGAACCGCAGACGCCGACGGTGTGGATTCTGATCTTCACCTCGCCGGGGCCGGTTTCGAGCGGCAGATCGATATCGCGGAGCGCAAGCTCATGCTGGCGCTCGAGAACAAGCGCGCGGACTTTGGTCATCGTCGGTTTCCTTCCCTAATGGCTTGCCCATGACTCCATCGGGCAGCGTCGAAGGCGACTATAAGGCCCGAAGCCTTCCCAATTCAACCAGATTGCAAAGGCTTTTGCTCAACAATTGATAAAATGCTCACGCAGATTTGCCGGAGGGTACAGCACTGGCAGCGGCCCGCCCGAAAACTGCGCCAGCCTGGTCCGACGCGAGTGGCCCGTAAGGGCATTTATAAGATTCTTATATTGATGGCCTGTCGCCCGTCTCGAACCTTTATGCGCTTCGGCTCCATATTGCTGTCCGAGAGATCGAAAGATCATCTCCACGCCAGAAAGCATGAAAGGCGGCCTCCCAGCGCCCTTTGTCTTGTCTGACTCCAAGAAGAACAACAGGAGTCACGATCATGATGGATATCATTCTACTCGCCACGGCGATCATATTCTTCGCGCTGTGCTTTGCCTACACCCGAGCCTGCGACAGGCTTTGACAGGAGAACCGACGATGACCCTCGATTATGTCTTGAGCGGTGCCGTAACCGTGTTTCTCACCGTTTACCTCACCTACGCTCTCCTTCGCCCAGAACGCTTTTGAAGAGAACTGGCGCTTCCGGGGTCGCGCATGCGCGACCGAGAAGCAGCCGGGTATTGAAAGTTTACCTCCATGACCCTCAACGGATGGCTTCAGATCCTGCTTTACTGCGGGATCGTCCTCGTGCTCGTCAAACCGCTCGGCGGCTACATGACGCGTGTCTACAATGGCGAGCGCACATTCCTCTCCCCGGTCCTCGTTCCGATCGAACGGGGGCTTTACCGTCTTGCGGGCACCAGCGAGCGCGAGGAGCAGCATTGGACCTCCTATGCCTTCGCGATGTTGCTGTTCAACCTGCTCGGTATCCTCGTGCTTTATGCGCTCCTGCGCCTGCAGGACATCCTGCCCTTTAATCCGGTCAACATGGCCGCCGTCCCGCCGGAGCTTTCGTTCAACACCGCCGTCAGCTTTACCACAAATACCAACTGGCAGAACTACGGCGGCGAAAGCACCCTGTCCTATCTGACCCAGATGGCCGGTTTGACGGTGCAGAACTTCCTGTCGGCCGCGACCGGCATGGCGATCGCTGTCGCCTTCATCCGTGCCTTCTCGCGCGCTTCGGGCAAGGCGATCGGCAATTTCTGGGTCGATATGATCCGTGGCACCTTCTACATCCTGCTGCCGATCTGCATCGTGCTCACGATCGTTTACGTCTATCTCGGCGTGCCGCAGACGCTTGGGCCCTATGTCAATGCGACCACGCTCGAAGGCGCGCAGCAGACGATTGCCGTCGGGCCTGTTGCATCGCAGCTTGCGATCAAGATGCTCGGCACCAATGGTGGCGGCTTCTTCAACGCCAATTCGGCCCATCCGTTCGAAAACCCCGATGCGATCTCCAACCTCATCCAGATGGTCTCGATATTCGCGATCGGTGCGGCCCTTACCAACGTCTTCGGCCGCATGGTTGGCAACCAGCGCCAGGGCTGGGCGATCCTTGCCACGATGGGCATCCTGTTCATCGCCGGTGTTGGTGTCACCTATTGGGCGGAAGCTGGCGGTAACCCGCTGATGCACGCCTTTGGTCTTGGCGGCGGCAATATGGAAGGCAAGGAAGTCCGCTTCGGTCTCGCCCTATCCTCGCTGTTTGCGGTCATCACCACAGCTGCCTCGTGCGGCGCGGTCAATGCGATGCATGGCAGCTTCACCGCACTTGGTGGCCTCATCCCGCTGATCAACATGCAGCTCGGCGAAGTCATCGTCGGCGGTGTCGGCGCGGGCTTCTACGGCATTCTTCTCTTCATCATCGTCGCCGTCTTCGTTGCCGGCCTGATGGTCGGGCGCACGCCGGAATATCTCGGCAAGAAGATCGAAGCGAAGGAAATGAAGATGGCCGTTCTCGCCATTCTCTGCCTGCCGCTCGCAATGCTGGTGTTCACCGCGATCGCCACGGTGCTGCCCTCCGCTGTCGCCTCGATCGGCACCGCCGGCCCGCACGGCTTCTCCGAAATCCTCTATGCCTATACCTCGGCTGCGGCCAATAACGGCTCGGCTTTCGGCGGCCTGACGGGCAATACGCCCTGGTACAACATGACGCTCGGCATCGGCATGCTCGCTGGCCGTTTCCTCGTGATCATCCCGGCACTTGCCATCGCCGGCTCGCTGATCGCCAAGAAGACGGTTCCGGCCTCGGCAGGCACCTTCCCGACGGATGGTCCGCTCTTCGTCGGCCTGCTCGTCGGCACGATCCTGATCGTCGGCGGTCTGACCTTCTTCCCGGCACTGGCGCTCGGCCCGATCGTCGAACACCTGGTTGCGATCGCGGGGCAGACCTTCTGAGGTAATGTCATGATCCTCCGTCATAGGCTCCGCAAAGCCCTCCATCCACGTCCTGGTAGGCCGGGACGTGGAAATGGCCCGATGGTCCGCGCCTCCGACATCATCCTGGTGATGATGGCAGGCCTCCTCGTCATCGCCGCCATCTTCAAAATCCTACAGGGCTGACCGGCTTCCGGTTCGCCATCCTCGTTTCAAAGCTGGAGTCTCTTATGAGCCAGGCAAAATCCGCGAGCGTCATGGATTCTCGCATCCTCATTCCGGCCGTGGGGGCCGCTTTCAAGAAGCTCAACCCCCGCGCGCTCGCCAGAAATCCGGTCATGTTCGTCGTGGCCACGGTCTCGGTGCTGACCACCGTCCTCTTCCTGCGCGATCTGGTGGCGGGCAACGGCAATCTCGGCTTCTCGTTCCAGATCAATCTCTGGCTCTGGTTCACCGTGCTGTTTGCCAATTTCGCCGAAGCCGTCGCCGAAGGCCGCGGCAAGGCGCAGGCGGATTCGCTGCGCAAGGCGCGCACCGAAACCCAGGCCAAACTGCTCACCGCCAACAATGGCAGCGGCTACCGCATAGTTCCGGGCACCAGCCTCAAGGTCGGCGATCTCGTGCTCGTCGAGGCAGGCGACATCATCCCGTCGGACGGCGAAGTCATCGAAGGTGTGGCCTCCGTCAACGAAGCGGCGATAACAGGCGAATCCGCCCCTGTCATCCGCGAATCCGGCGGCGACCGCTCGGCCGTCACCGGCGGCACGCAGGTGCTTTCCGACTGGATCCGCGTGCGCATCACCGCGGCTGCCGGCTCGACCTTCATCGACCGGATGATTGCGCTCGTCGAAGGCGCCGAACGCCAGAAGACGCCGAACGAGATCGCGCTCAACATCCTGCTCGCCGGCATGACGCTGATCTTCGTGCTCGCCACTGCGACGATCCCGAGCTTTGCCATTTATGCCGGCGGCTCGATCCCGATCATCGTGCTCGTCGCCCTCTTCGTCACCCTGATCCCGACGACGATCGGCGCACTGCTGTCGGCGATCGGCATTGCCGGCATGGACCGCCTCGTCCGCTTCAACGTGCTCGCCATGTCCGGCCGCGCGGTCGAAGCCGCCGGCGACGTCGACACGCTGCTGCTCGACAAGACGGGCACGATCACGCTCGGCAATCGCCAGGCGACGACCTTCCGTCCGGTCCGCGGCGTTTCCGAACAGGATCTCGCCGATGCCGCCCAGCTCGCCTCGCTTGCCGACGAAACGCCGGAAGGCCGCTCCATCGTCGTGCTCGCCAAGGAGAAATACGCGATCCGCGGCCGCGATATGGCAAGCCTCAAGGCGACCTTCGTGCCGTTTACCGCCCAGACGCGCATGAGCGGCGTCGATCTCGAAGGCGCCTCGATCCGCAAGGGTGCGGTCGATGCCGTGCTGACCTATGTCAACGGCGACTCATCCTCGAAGAACGGAAGTGAAGTCGTACGCGAACTGCAATCGATCTCCGACGACGTCGCCAAATCAGGCGGCACGCCGCTGGCCGTTGCCCGCGACGGCAGGCTGCTCGGCGTCATCCAGCTGAAGGACATCGTCAAGGGCGGCATCCGCGAGCGATTCACCGAGCTTCGCCGCATGGGCATCCGCACGGTGATGATCACAGGCGATAACCCGCTGACGGCAGCCGCCATCGCAGCCGAAGCCGGCGTCGACGACTTCCTCGCCCAGGCAACACCGGAGATGAAGCTGGCGCTGATGCGCGAGGAACAGTCAAAGGGCAAGCTCGTAGCCATGTGCGGCGACGGCACCAACGACGCGCCTGCACTTGCCCAGGCCGATGTCGGCGTCGCCATGAACACCGGCACCGTCGCCGCCCGCGAGGCCGGCAACATGGTCGATCTCGACTCGGACCCGACGAAGCTCATCGAGATCGTCGAGATCGGCAAGCAGCTCCTGATGACGCGCGGCGCGCTGACGACCTTCTCGATCGCCAACGACATCGCCAAGTACTTCGCCATCATCCCGGCGATGTTCCTGACCTTCTACCCGCAGCTCGGCGTGCTCAACATCATGGGATTGTCGACGCCGCAAAGCGCCATCCTCTCGGCGATCATCTTCAATGCGCTGATCATCATCGCGCTGATCCCGCTGTCGTTGAAGGGTGTCCGCTACCGTCCGATCGGCGCCGGCGCGCTGCTGTCGCGCAACCTGCTGATTTATGGTGCCGGCGGCATCATCGTCCCCTTCATCGGCATCAAGGCGATCGACATGGCTGTCGCAGCCCTCGGCCTCGCCTAAGGCCTGGAGCCATCCCGGTTCCGAGAGGATCGGAACCGGAGCTCTTCGCAAAAGAACACTCCAAGGAGTAAGACAATGTTGAAAGAACTTCGTCCGGCAATCGTCATGATCGTCGCCACTACCGCCATCACCGGCCTTCTCTATCCGCTCGCCATGACGGGTGCTGCACAGGCCCTTTTCCCGGCCCAGGCAAACGGCAGCCTGATCGAGAAGAACGGCCAGGTGATCGGCTCGACGCTGATCGGCCAGGCCTTCACCAGCGACAAGTATTTCCACGGCCGCCCCTCGGCCGCCGGCGACGGCTACAATGCCGCTGCCTCCAGCGGCTCGAATCTCGGCCCGACCAGCCAGAAACTGATCGACCGCGTCAAGGGCGACTACGAGGCCGCCAAGGCGGCGAACCCGACGGCCGAAGTGCCCGCCGACCTCGTCACCGCTTCGGGCAGCGGCCTCGATCCCCATATCTCGCCGGAGGCCGCCTATTTCCAGGTACCGCGCGTCGCCAAGGCACGCAGCATGGATGAAGCCAAGGTCAAGGCACTGGTCGACGGCGCCGTTCAAGCCCGCGAACTCGGCATTCTCGGCGAACCCACGGTCAATGTTCTGGCGTTGAACCAGACCCTTGATGCTTCTATGACTCAGTGACCTTGCCAGGCTGGGCGCACCCGTTCCTTCCCATCCGCGGTAGCGCCCGTCCCGGCAGGCATTTGCAGAAAGACCACACGCATGCCAGACGACAATCGCGACCAGGCCGGCAGGCCATCGCCCGATGCGCTTCTCGAAAAAGCCCGGGCCGAAACGCGCGGCCGTCTGAAGATCTTCCTCGGTGCCGCCCCCGGTGTCGGCAAGACCTATGAGATGCTCGTCTCCGGCCGCGCCAAGATCGCCGATGGTCTCGATGTCGTCATCGGCGTCGTCGAAACCCACGGCCGCAAGGAGACCGAGGCGCTCGTCGCCGGCTTCGAGATCATCCCCCGCGTCGAAATCAGCTACAAGGGCCGGCCGCTCGAGGAAATGGATCTCGACGGCATCCTCGCCCGCAGGCCGGATCTCGTGCTGGTCGACGAACTCGCCCACACCAATGCCGAGGGCAGCCGCCATCCGAAGCGCTATCTCGACGTCAAGGAATTGCTCGATCGCGGCATCGATGTCTATACGACGCTGAACATCCAGCACGTCGAAAGCCTCAACGACGTCGTCTCGCAGATCACCCGCATCCGCGTGCGCGAGACGGTGCCGGACTCGATCATCGACCTTGCCGACGACGTCGAGATCATCGACCTGACGCCGGATGATCTCATCAAGCGCCTGCATGACGGCAAGGTCTATATGGCGCGCACCGCCGAGCGGGCGCTCACCAACTACTTCACCCCCGGCAACCTGACGGCGCTGAGGGAACTTGCGCTGCGCAAGACCGCCCAGCGCGTCGACGACCAGCTGCTCACCCATATGCAGGCCCATGCCATATCCGGCCCCTGGGCGGCGGGCGAGCGCGTTCTCGTCTCGGTCGACCACCATCCGCGCTCTGCCTCGCTGGTGCGTTATGCCGCCCGCATGGCCTCACGCCTGCGCGCGCCCTGGGCTGCCGTCTATATCGAGACCAACCGTTCGATCAATCTGACCGAAGCCGAGCGCGATACGGTCGCCGCCACGCTGCGTCTTGCCGAGCAACTCGGCGGCGAAGCGATCACCCTTCCCGGCCGCGAAGTCGCCGAAGAGCTTGTCCGCCACGCCACCGCCAACAACGTCACCCATATCGTCATCGGCGCCCCGAAGAAGCCGACATGGCGGGACTGGTGGAGCCGCTCGATCACCGACGAGCTGATCCGTAGGGCCGGCGAGATCAGCGTCCACGTCATATCGGGCAACGAGAAGGACGGCACCACCACACGCGGCGTCAAGGCCGCCGTCACCGCGCCGCCACTGGATTTCAGGGCCTACCTGCTGGCGACCTTTTATGTCGCAATCGCGCTCGGCGTCAGCGTCGTGCTCGACCAGGTGCTCGACGTGCGCAACCTTGCCCTCGTCTTCCTGATGGCGGTGTTGACCTCCGCCGTTCTCCACGGCCTGCGGCCGGCCCTTTATAGCTGCATCCTCAGCGCGCTGTCCTTCAACTTCTTCTTCCTGCCGCCGCGCTACACGCTGACGATCAGCGATCCGGAAAGCGTGCTTGCGCTCTTCTTCTTCCTGGGCGTCGCGATCATCGCCAGCAACCTGACCGCGACCGTGCAGCGCCAGGCCGCCGCCGCCCGCCAGCGGGCGCGCACGACCGAAGACCTTTATCTCTTCTCGAAAAAGCTCGCCGGCACCGGCACGCTTGACGACGTGCTCTGGGCAACCGCCTTCCAGCTTGCCTCGATGCTGAAGGTCCGCGTCGTGCTGCTGCTGCCGGAGGAAGGCACCATCGCCGTCAAGGCCGGTTATCCGCCCGATGATACGCTCGACGATGCCGATATCGCCGCCGCCCGCTGGGCCTGGGAGCACAATCATGCCGCCGGCCGTGGCGCCGACACCCTGCCCGGCGCCAAACGCCTTTACGTGCCGCTCCGGACGGGGCGCGCCGCCGTTGGCGTCATCGGCCTCGACAGCGACCGCCGCGACGGACCGCTGCTGACGCCCGAGCAGCAGCGCCTGCTCGATGCGCTGGCCGACCAGGCAGCCCTTGCCATCGAGCGCGTTCAGCTCGTCGCCGATGTCGACCGGGCAAGGCTTGCGGCCGAGGCCGACCGGTTGCGCTCGGCCCTGCTGACTTCGATCTCGCACGATCTGAAGACACCGCTTGCCGCCATCCTCGGCGCCGCCGGCACACTGCGCGATTATTTCGCCTCGATGCCGGAGGAGGATCGCAGCGACCTGCTGTCGACCGTCGTCGACGAATCCGAACGCCTCAACCGCTTCATCGCCAACCTGCTCGACATGACCAAGATAGAATCCGGCGCGATGGAACCGAACCACGCGCTGCATTATGCCGGCGATATCGTCGGCAGCGCGCTACGCCGGGCCACGAAGATCCTCGATCGCCACAAGACCGAGATGAGCATTCCCGCCGACCTGCCGATGGTGCGCGTCGATCCCGTCCTGTTCGAGCAGGTGATCTTCAACCTGCTCGACAATGCTGCGAAATACGCACCCGAGGGATCGGTGATCCATATCGAGGGCTGGGCCGATGCCGACAACGTCGTCTTGCAGGTCTCGGACGAAGGCCCGGGCATTCCGCCGGCCGATCTCAGCCGCGTCTTCGACACCTTCTACCGCGTACGCAAGGGCGATCAGGTGCGCGCCGGCACCGGGCTTGGCCTTTCCATCTGCCGCGGCTTCATCGAGGCGATGGGCGGCACGATCACCGCAGGCAACCGGACCGGCCGCCCGGGCGCCGTCTTCACCATCCGCCTGCCGAAACCCAACGACATTCCGAAACTGGATGAACTCAAATGACCGGTTCAGCCGTCAAAATCCTCGTCGTCGACGACGAACCTCCGATCCGCAAGCTGCTTCGCGTCGGCCTGACCGCGCAGGGCTACGAGGTGCAGGAGGCGGCGAATGCCCGCGCCGCCCGTCAGTCGGTCGCCGATGACATGCCCGACCTCATCGTGCTCGACCTCGGCCTGCCCGACAAATCAGGCCACGACCTGCTGCAGGAGTGGCGCGACGAAGGGCTTTCCATGCCCGTCGTCATTCTGTCCAGCCGCACCGACGAGGCCGGCATCGTCAGGGCACTGGAAAGCGGCGCCGACGATTACGTCACCAAGCCCTTCGGCATCAACGAACTCGGCGCCCGCATCCGCGTGGCGCTACGCCACCGCCTGCAGCAGCAGGGCGAAAAGGCGATCTTCCAGACCGGCGGGCTGTCGATCGATCTCGTCAAGCGCATCGTCAAGGTGGACGGTAACGAAATAAAATTGTCGCCGAAGGAATACGACATCCTGCGCGTGCTCGCCCAGCATGCCGGCAAGGTGCTGACACACCAGTTTCTTCTAAAGCAGATATGGGGGCCGGCGGCTGACGTGCAGTATCTGCGCGTCTATGTCCGGCAGCTGCGGCAAAAGGTCGAGCAGATTCCGGACCAGCCGCACTATATCACCACGGAGACCGGCGTCGGCTACCGGCTCAGGGAACCGGACTGACCTACTTCCCTCCCGCTGCCCGAACAGTATCGAGCCCGAACAGCATCGAGAATGACATGAACCTTCCCAACATCATCCGGCCGGAACACACTTTTATCGGCGTGTCGGCGCCGACCAAATGGCGCGCGCTGCAGACCGTAGCCGAAAAGGCCGCCAAGGCTTTCTCCGTCGACGGCCAGACCATCCTGAAGGCGCTCGAAGGGCGTGAGAAGCTCGGCTCGACGGGAATCGGCAACGGCATTGCCATCCCGCATGCGGCGATCGACGGCATGACCAGCCCGCGCGGCCTGCTCATCCGCTTTGCCCAGCCGCTGGATTTCGAGGCGATCGACGATATCCCGACCGACATCGCCTTCGTGCTGCTCTTCGGAGAGAACAATCGCGGCGAATATCTGAACGTGCTTTCCGCCATCGCCAGGCGGCTGCAATCGGACGGCGTGCTTGCCGCCATGCGCAAGGCAAGAACGGTCGACGAATTCTATTCCGATTTCATCGCCGATTCACGTGTGTGACGTCCAAATTCAATAGCGAGAGCATGATGTCGCCCGAAAACCGCTCACACTTTTCGGCATCGTAAAAAAGGCGCGGCCCGAAGGCCGCGCCCGCTCGTCTGCAATCAGACTATCTTAGAAATCGCGCTGGAAGCGCAGGAAGCCGAACACTTCGTCGTCACCTTCGTCCTCATCGTGATATTGCACGCTGAGCTTCGAACGCAGGTCTTCGACGATCTGGTAGTCGATGGTGACACCGGTCGTGTAGGCGCTGCCGCCGGTGAAGCCGTTGCCGTCAGCCTCGAGAGCGATGTTCTCGAAGTACTGGAAGCCCGGGGTGACCGACCACTTGTCGTTGACCTTCAAGGCATATTCTGCTGCGATCGTCCATTCGGACTCTTCGTAGTAGTAGTTGGCGCCGCTTGCCCATACGCCGGCAATGCCGAGCGTGCCCGGGCCGATGTCGGCATAGACGATACCGCGGACAGCGACTTCGCTGGTATCGGTGTCATAACCGGCAAGCAGGTAAGCGCTGATGGCGCCGGCCTTGTAGGAGACCTGGCCTGCGACACCAAAGTTGTTCGGGCCTTCGCCCGGCTTGGTGGCGTAGTCTTCTTCGAGTTCGTCGACCGAAATGCCGGCCGCGAAAGCACCATTCTCGTACTGATAACGGATCGAGTTGTGGGTCGTCTCGTTGCTGGCGAGCGTATCGGTCTCGCCGCTCATGTCGTCATCCCACCAGCTGTACAGTTTACCGGCGCGGAAACCGGCAATGTCGAGATAGCCTTCGTCGAGCAAAGCTTCCTGATCTGAGGCGTTGTCGACATTGTAACGCAGGGTGATGACGCCGGTGAGCGTACCGTACTCGGTGTCGTTCTTGGTCTGGAAGGTGACCTGACCACGAGTCCAGAAATCTACGTCGGAATCGCCGGAGATCTGCTCACCGAAGCGCACTTCGGTACGGATGTAACCGCCGATCGAAAGGCATGTTTCCGTCCCCGGAATATAAAAATAGCCGGTACCGTAGGCGTCGCAAACGCGAACATATTCCACGGGCTCGGGTTCCGCTGCCACGATGGCGTCGGCTGCGCGGGCTCCGGAGGCCGCGGCAAGGGCGGCAACGGAGGCAAAAAGGATAGTTCTGATATTCATTTTGAATGGCCCTTAACAGGTTTGGAATGCGAGGCGCACTTCAAGGGTTGCCCCCGCGTTACGGTCAGCGAATACGGCCGCAACGGAGGCCATATAGGAATCCGCAAGTGTCATCGCGGGAAAATCTTGGCAAAAATCTGCGTCACCATGTCGTTTTCGTGGAGGAACTGTGGCCAAAAAAACACGGCCCTGCGGCGGGCAGCGCCGGCGACCGATTGGCCGCGGCCAACTTCGGCACTTCCATTTCCAAATTGCCCCTCAAATGGAATGGCATTCTAACAGCCATGCCGGAACCGGAAGAACCTTTGTTTCATTATACGACTGAGTTGATAGAGTTAAGAGAGAAAACAGGAGGGTTCCCCATGCAGACACAACGGCTCACCCGGCTCCTCGCGGCGGCGGTCATGGCAGGCAGCTTCGCGATCGGAAGCATTGCTCCGGCATTCGCAGATCAGACGATTCTTAACGTTTCCTACGATCCGACCCGCGAATTGTATAAGGATTTCAATGCCGCCTTTGCCGCCAAGTGGCAAAAGGACAGCGGTGAAACCGTGACGATCCAGGCTTCGCATGGCGGTTCCGGCGCCCAAGCCCGCTCCGTCATCGACGGCCTCGACGCCGATGTCGTGACACTTGCCCTGGAAGGCGATATCGACGCCATCGCCAAGGCGACCGGCAAGATCCCGGCCGACTGGAAGACCAAGTTCCCCAACAATTCGACGCCCTATACGTCGACGATCGTCTTCCTCGTCCGCAAAGGCAACCCGAAGGGCATCAAGGATTGGGGCGACCTGGTCAAGGACGACGTGCAGGTGATCACCCCGAACCCGAAGACATCTGGTGGCGCCCGCTGGAACTTCCTTGCCGCCTGGGCATGGGCCAAGCAGGCCAATGGCGGCGACGAAGCCAAGGCGCAGGACTACGTTGCAAAACTGCTGCAGCACGTCCCGGTCCTCGACACCGGCGCTCGCGGCGCCACGACCACCTTCGTCCAGCGCGGCCTCGGCGACGTGCTGCTCGCCTGGGAAAACGAAGCCTATCTTTCGCTCGAAGAACTCGGTCCCGACCAGTTCGAGATCGTCACCCCGGCCTTCTCCATCCGCGCCGACCCGCCGGTCGCCATCGTCGACGGCAATGTCGACAAGAAGGGCACGCGCAAGGTCGCCGAAGCCTATCTCAACTACCTCTATTCGGACGAAGGCCAGAAGATTGCTGCCAAGCACTACTATCGGCCGACCAAGCCGGAAGCCGCCGATCCGGCTGACATCGCCCGCTTCCCGAAGCTGACGCTCGCGACCATCGACGACTTCGGCGGCTGGAAAGACGCACAGCCGAAATTCTTCGGCGACGGCGGCGTATTTGACCAAATCTACAAGCCGGCCCAATAATAGATTTCATGAAAGCACATAGCCCCACGCGGTGGCGGTTCAAACGGCCGAGCGTCATTCCGGGTTTCGGAATGGCGCTCGGCCTTACCTTGACCTGGCTCACCCTTCTGATCCTCATCCCGCTCTCGGGCCTTGCCGTCCGGTCGAGCGCGCTCGGCTGGGAGAAATTCTGGTCGATCGCGCTCGATCCACGCACGCTGAACGCGCTGCGCATCAGCTTCGGCAGCGCCTTGATCGCCGCGATCGTCAATGTCGTCTTCGGCATCATCCTCGCCTGGGTGCTGGTGCGTTACCGTTTCCCCGGCAAGCGCATCATCGATGCCATGGTCGACCTGCCCTTCGCGCTGCCGACCGCCGTTGCCGGCATCGCACTGACGACGCTCTACGCGCCGAACGGCTGGATCGGCCAGTTCCTGACGCCGCTCGGCATCAAGATCGCTTTCACGCCGGCCGGCATCGTCGTGGCGCTGATCTTCGTCGGCCTGCCCTTCGTGGTGCGCACCGTGCAGCCGGTCATGGAGGAGATCGACAAGGAAGTGGAGGAAGCTGCGGCAACGCTCGGCGCCAATCGCTTCCAGACGATTTTCCGCGTGTTGCTGCCGGGGCTGGCGCCCGCCGTGCTCACCGGCTTTGCGCTCGCCTTTGCCCGCGGCGTCGGCGAATACGGCTCGGTCATCTTCATCGCCGGCAATCTGCCGTTCAAATCGGAGATCGCGCCGCTGCTGATCATCATCAAGCTCGAAGAGTATAATTACGCCGCGGCGACCGGCATTGCGGCGATCATGCTGATCATCTCGTTCGCCATGCTGCTCGTCATCAATCTCATCCAGAGCTGGAGCAGGCGGAGGTACGGCTATGGCGCTTGATGCGACCGCTCAACCGGCAAAGCTGCGTTCGGTGACCACCGAAAACAGGATCGCGCGCTTCGCCCTGATCATCCTCTCGCTCGTCTTCCTGCTGCTGATCCTGCTTCTGCCGCTCGCGGCCGTCTTCGTGGAAGCCTTCCGCAAGGGGGCCGGCCCGTTCTTCCAGGCGCTCGCAGACACCGAGACCTTCTCGGCGATCCGCCTGACACTGATCGTTGCCGGCGTCAGCGTGCCGCTCAACCTCGTCTTCGGGGTCGCCGCCGCCTGGGCGATCGCCAAGTTCGAGTTCAAGGGCAAGGCCTTCCTGACGACGCTGATCGACCTGCCCTTCTCGGTCTCACCCGTCATATCGGGCCTGGTTTTCGTTCTGCTGTTCGGTTCCAGTACCTGGCTCGGCCAATGGTTCAGCGCGCATGACATCAAGATCCTGTTTGCGGTGCCGGGATTGATCCTCGCCACCATGTTCGTCACCTTCCCCTTCGTCGCCCGCGAGCTGATCCCGCTGATGCAGGAACAGGGAACGGCCGACGAGGAGGCAGCCCTTTCGCTCGGCGCCAGCGGCTGGCAGACCTTCTGGCACGTGACGTTGCCGAATATCAAATGGGGCCTGCTTTACGGGGTCCTGCTCTGCAATGCCCGCGCCATGGGCGAATTCGGTGCGGTCTCGGTGGTGTCAGGCCACATCCGCGGCCAGACGAACACCATGCCGCTGCAGGTGGAAATTCTCTACAACGAGTATAATTTCACCGGCGCTTTTGCGGTCGCCACGCTTTTGGCCTTGCTCGCGCTCGTAACTCTTGTTTTGAAGACGCTGCTGGAAATGCGCTACAGCGCTGAAATCGCCGCCAGCCGGCGGCACTGAAGGATTTGGAATGGAAGTACGCGTTCAAAATATACGCAAGGAATTCGAGCGTTTTCCGGCGCTGCACGATGTCTCGCTCGACATCCGCTCCGGCGAGCTGATCGCCCTGCTCGGCCCCTCGGGCTCCGGAAAGACGACATTGCTGCGGCTGATTGCCGGCCTCGAAAGCCCGACGGAGGGGCTGATCTTCTTCGGCGACGAGGATGCCTCGAAGAAATCGGTGCAGCAGCGCAATATCGGCTTCGTCTTCCAGCACTATGCTCTCTTCCGCTACATGACGGTGCTCGAAAACGTCTCCTTCGGCCTGAAGGTGAGAAACAGTGCGCGGCGGCCGCCGAAGGCCGATATCCGCAGGCGGGCGTTGGAACTGCTCGACCTCGTCCAGCTTTCCGGTCTGGAAAAGCGCTACCCGGCCCAGCTTTCCGGCGGCCAGCGCCAGCGTGTGGCGCTCGCCCGCGCCATGGCCGTCGAGCCGAACGTGCTACTGCTCGACGAACCCTTCGGCGCGCTCGACGCCCAGGTACGCAAGGACCTGCGCAAGTGGCTGCGCGATATCCACGACCGCACCGGCCATACCACCGTCTTCGTCACCCACGACCAGGATGAGGCGCTGGAACTTGCCGACCGCGTCGTCGTCATGAGTCAGGGCGCGATCGAACAGGTGGGCACGCCGGACCAGGTCTACGACAATCCGAATTCGCCCTTCGTCTTCGGCTTCATCGGCCAGTCGAACTGCCTTGAGGTCGAAATATCAGACGGCGACATTCGCTTCGAAGGCCGCTCGCTCGGCCTCAATGCCGAAGGCGAGCCGGATGGCACGGCGCAGCTCTATTTCCGCCCGCATGACGTCAGGCTCTGCGAATCAGCTGAAAACTGTATCGCCGGCCAGCCGGTTTCCAGCCGCCGCGTGGCTGGTACCCGCCATATCGAATTGGATATCGGCGCCGATCGCCCGCATATCGAGATCGAATTGCCGCCGAGCGAGGCCGACAGGCTCGACCGCAACCGGGTGGCGTTCAAGCCGACCCGCTGGAAACTGTTCCGCAGTTGATGGAGATGGGCGGCGATCGACTGCGCCGCGCGTCTTTTCGACAGCAGCAAAGGAGCTGTAACACTTTGAATTGCTGCATGATTTTATCCTTGAATCAATTCCGATTTAAGGAATATGCAGGAGGTCACCGCCGGAATCGCATTTGGCGAGAGTCCCTTGGGCTTTTTGTGATCTAAGGTTGTTTGTATTTCAGTCATATGACGAGTAAAACGTTTTCACTTAATTACAAAGGGCTGGACTAATCCCATAGGAGGCACCTGGCGTTGAGGGCGGAGATTTCCTTTGGAAAATCCCTGATCGGGATTTTGTTCGTAGGACTGGCAGCTGCAAGCTGCACGACATCGAAACCGGCGGCAACGGCGGCGAACACCAAGACGAAGCAGGGTCAACCGGCAAAAGTCACGTTCAATTATACGGCCAAGGATCGCGACTGCCTGCAGCGCGCGATGTATTTCGAATCGCAGCATTCGGACGAGGACGGCTACATGGCTGTCGGGACCGTCGTTATGAACAGGCTCACCTCCGGCGCCTATCCCCCTTCCATCTGCGGGGTCGTGGCCCAGAAAAGGCAGTTCGCGCCCGGCGTGATGACGCGCGAAGTCAAGCCGCAGGCGGAAACCGAGCTTGCGAGCGCGGCCGATGCGATCCTTATCAAGGGCGCCCGCCATCCTGCGGTGAAGGATGCGATGTTCTTCCACACCAATGGACTGAAGTTCCCCTACGACAACATGCACTATGTGACGGTCGCCGGCGGCAACGCCTTCTATGAGAAACGCGACTCCAACGGCATGCTTCAAACGCCGCCGCCGCTGCCCTCCTACGAGGTGGCGATGAACTATGTGCCCGGCGAAAGCATGCTGCCGCCGCAATTCGAAGCCCTGATCCCCTCGGCGGTTCCCGTTCCTCTGCCGGCTCCGGACCCCATGGCGACGGCGAGCACGGGGCAGATGCGGATAACGGCGCCGGTGACCGCGCCGGAAACATTGCCGGTAACATCGGTCGAGCCCGAACCGGGAATGCCCATCGCGATCCCGACCCCCCGGCCCGCCTATGACAGCGTGATGCTGCGTGAAAGCCTTCCGGCGAACGGCGGTTAATCAACCGCCCTTCCGGTTTAAGAGTTAGATGGAAGCGCGTTTTTGTTTCTGCGCAATTCCGGGACGCAAAACCGCTGCGCACTTTTGCTGGAATTGCTTTAGGCGCGCTCTTCCCAGATCTTCGCCAGTTCCACGATCGTTTTGACGGCCTTTTCCATATCCTGGCAGCTCACCCATTCGAGCGGCGAGTGGAAGGCATGACCGCCGGCGAAGATGTTCGGGCACGGCAGTCCCATGAAGGAAAGGCGCGAGCCATCCGTGCCGCCGCGGATGCTGCCGCGCACCGGCGTCATGCCGGCTCGGCGCACCGCCTCGATGGCGTTCTCGACGATCTCCGGATGACGATCGAGCACCACCTTCATGTTGCGATACTGCTCCTTCACCTCAAAACGATAGGTCGAGCCGGGATAGGCAGCCATCACGTCCTTGACGATGGCTTCGAGCATCGTTTCCTTTTCCGTCAGCCCCTTGTCGGTGAAGTCACGGATGATGAGGCTCAGCGACGCCTTCTCCATCGAGCCGGTCACGCCGGTCGGGTGGATGAAGCCCTGCTGGCCTTCCGTGGTCTCGGGGGCAAGATCCCTCGGCAGCCGGTCGATGATGGCGCCGGCGATCTTGATGGCGTTTTCCATGCGGTCCTTGGCGAAACCGGGATGGATTGCCACACCTGATATGCTGATCTCGACGCCGTCGGCCGAGAAGGTCTCATCCTCGATATGGCCGGCCGTCTCGCCGTCCATCGTATAGGCGAAGTCGGCACCGAGTTTCTTCAGGTCGACCTTGTTGACGCCGCGCCCGACTTCCTCGTCGGGCGTGAACAGGATCTTGATCGTCCCGTGCCTGATATCAGGATTGCCGACGAGCATCGCAGCCGCGGTCATGATTTCGGCCAGTCCAGCCTTGTCGTCGGCGCCGAGCAATGTCGTTCCATCGGTCGTGACGATATCGTTGCCGATCTGGTTCTGCAGTTCAGGATGATCGCTGACCCGGATCACCCGGCCCGTGTCGCCGGCAAGCTTGATATCCCCGCCGGCAAAATTCCTGATGATCTGCGGCTTGACATCGGTGCCACTGAAATCGGGCGCCGTATCCATGTGCGAGCAGAAACAGATGACCGGCACCGCCTTGTCGCTATTGGCCGGAATGGTCGCGTAGACATAGCCGTGTTCATCGAGATGCGCGTCCGCCAGACCGATCTTCAGCAGTTCATCGACCAGAACCCAGCCGAGATCCTTCTGCTTGCCGGTGGTCGGCTGCGTCGACGAGGCAGGGTCGGATTGCGTGTCGATAACGACATAACGGAGAAAGCGGTCGAGAACAGTGTCGGTCATGGCATCCAATCCAGCATAATCACACGGACGATATAGCCCTCATGGGCGATGCGGCAAAAGATTTTTCCGCTCGCAGCGCGTGAGGGTTCCACCATTCGATCCGTCTCTCAGCCACCACAGCGGCAGCGAGCAACCCACCTCAACCCTCTCAGTCGACGCGTTTTCCCTCGGCGTCGAACACATGCAGATACTGGGCCGGGAAGGCGACATTGACCTTCGGACCGGCCTTCAGCGCGTCGCGATTCAGCGTGAAGATCTTGAATGGCAGGCCATGCAGGGCAAGGTGCAGGATGATGCCGAAGCCTGTCGGTTCGACGAGTTCCACATCCGCGGCAAGCCCCGCCCCGCCGTCGCTCATCAGCACATGCTCCGGCCGGATGCCGAGCGTCACCTTTGCGCCGTCGACAAGCGGCAGAGGCTTTGCAAGCGGCACGATCGTGCCGTCCTTCAGCTTCACGCCGCCGGCATCGTAGCTGGCCTCGAGGAAATTCATCCCCGGCGAGCCGATGAAGCCGGCAACGAAGAGATTGGCGGGGCGGTCGTAGAGTTCCAGGGGACTGCCGACCTGCTGGACCACCCCGCCATGCATGGCGACGATCCGGTCCGCCAGCGTCATTGCCTCGATCTGGTCGTGGGTCACGTAGATCGAGGTCGCCTTCAGGTCACCATGCAGTTTCTTGATTTCGGCGCGCATCTGTTCGCGCAGGCGCGCATCGAGGTTGGACAGCGGTTCGTCGAACAGGAAGGCCTTCGGCTGGCGCACGATGGCGCGGCCCATGGCGACGCGCTGGCGCTGGCCGCCGGAAAGCGCCTTCGGCCTGCGTTCGAGCAGCGGATCGAGGCCAAGCTTGGCGGCGGCGGCGGCCACCGCGCTGGTGATTTTCTCCTTCGCCACCTTCCGCAGCCTGAGGCTGTAGCTCATATTGCCGGCGACATTCATATGCGGATAGAGCGCATAGGACTGGAACACCATGGCGATGTCGCGATCCTTGGGATGTAGCTCATTGACCCTATTGCCGGCGATGCGGATCTCGCCTGATGTGACCTCCTCCAGCCCGGCGATCATCCTGAGCAGCGTGGACTTGCCGCAGCCGGACGGACCGACGAGCACGACGAATTCGCCGTCCTGGATTTCCAGGTTGACGCCGTGCAGCACCTGCACATGGCCATAGGCTTTGCGGATATTCTGGATATCGATCGATGCCATTTGTTTAACCCTTGACCGCGCCGGCCGTCAGGCCCTGGACGAGATAGCGCTGGATGAGCAGGAAGAAGAGGCCGGCCGGAATGAGCGCCATGACGCCCGCCGCCATCATCTGCCCGAAATCCACCGAGAATTTCGAAACGAAAGTGAGAAGGCCGACCGGGAAGGTCGCCGCGTCATTGCCGTTGATCAGCATCAGCGCGAAGAGCAGCTCGCTCCAGGCGGCGGTAAAGACGAAGCCAAGCGTGGCGGCGATCCCCGGCAGCGTCAGCGGCAGGATGATCTGGCGAAACGCCGTGAACTGAGTCGCCCCATCGATCTTCGCCGCCTCTTCGAGATCCCTCGGGATGCCGTCGAAGAAGGACTGCATCAGGAAGGTGGCGAAAGGCACGTTGAAGGCGGTGTAGACGATGACGAGCCCGGTCAGGCTGTTGGTCAGATGCAGCGGCGACAGGATCTTGAAGATCGGCGCCACCAGCATCACCAGCGGGAACATCTGGGTCAGCAGCATCAGGGCGACGATCCAGTATTTTGCCCGGAAATTGAAGCGCGACAGCGCGTAGCCGGACAGCGAGGCGCAGATTGTCACGGTGATGGCCGTCGAGGCCGAGACGATCAGGCTGTTCTTGAAGAAGGTCGGAAAGGCGCTGTGCCGCAGCACGAAGGCATAGTGATCCCATGTCGTGTGCGACGGCCACATGCGCACGCCCTCGCTATAGAGCAGGTCGTTCGGCGTCACCGAGACCTTGAGCAGCCAGAACAGTGGAAAGAGCGCTAAGGCGATATAGCAAAGGATCGCCAGGCGGTGTGCGACGGTGGGAATGACGGATCGTCTCATGATCTCAATCCTTGTTCAGCAGCGTCTGCCGGAGCAGGATGATCAGCATCGAATAGGCAAGCAGCAGCACGAGCAGCACCAGTGCGATCGCCGAGGCATAACCGAAGTCGAGCCGCCGGAAGGCCGTCGTGAAGATATAGCTGGCGACGATCTGCGTCCGGTCCGCCGGTCCGCCATTGGTCATGACGACGATAAGATCGGCGAAGTTGGAGATCCACACGGTGCGCAGCAGCACGGTGATGGCGATCGTTGGCGCCAGGAACGGCAGGGTGATCGAGCGGAAACGCTGGAACCAGCCCGCGCCGTCGATCGACGCCGCCTCATAGAGATCGCGCGGGATCGCCTGCAGCGCCGCGAGCAGGGTGATGGCGAAGAACGGAATGCCCCACCAGACATTGGCGACGATCGGCCCCCACATCGCATAATTGGGATCGGAAAGGATATTGCCCGGCTCATGCATCAGCCCGAGGGCGAAGAGCCAGTGCGGGATTGGCCCGATGACGGGATTGAACAGCCAGGCCCAGTTGAGGCCCGCGAGGAAAGACGGCACGGCCCAGGGCAGGAAGACCAGCGCCTGCGCGATTGCCCTGCCCTTGAACGGCTTGTCGAGCAGCAGCGCCAGGATCAGCCCGAAAACGAACTGCAGGACGACGGAAGCGCCCGTCCACCACAGCGTGTTTCTCAGCGCCCCGTAGAAGGCGGCGTCGCCGGCAAGCTCGCGGAAGTGATCGAGCCCGATGAAGCCGCCGGAAAACGGATTGAGCAGCTGGATATCGCGGAAGGCGTAGGAAATCCCGACCGTCAGCGGCACCAGCATCACCGCAATGATCAGGATCAGCGACGGCGCGCTGTAGAGATAGGGCTCCGAAGCATCGGCAACGCGACGCAGCCATGGCCTGCGGTCGCGACGCATGTCGAGCGTATCGGCGGAAATAGTCATCAGCCAAGAGTTCCCGTTCGCGGCGTTCATGCGCCGTCTGTGTCATCAAAAAAGCGGCGGCGGCCTGTGTTGAGGCCGCCGCCGTCGATCCGTCGCTATTTCTTGGCGAGGAACTTCTGCTGCGCCTTGGTGAGGTATTCGGCCCACTGGTCGGCCAGATCCTTCGCCGAGATATCGCCGAGCAATGCCTGCTGCGAGGTCTTGATCGCCAGCGAATCCTTGAAGAAGGCGAATTCCTCGAGGTAGGTCGGCATGACTGTTGGTACCGTGTTCGGGTCCGCCAGTTCCTCGAACCAGCCCTTGAACTGGTCACCGGCATAGAAGGGATCCTTCTCGGCCGCCGTATAGGCCGGCAAGGCGCCGATGCGCTTGTTCCACTCGATATTGCCTTCCGGCCCTTCGAGGGTGGCGATCAGCTTCCAGGAGAGGTCCTTGTTGCCGCTGGTCGTGAACATCGACCATCCGCCATAGCCGATCGTCGGGAAGGACTTGCCGTCGGGACCCTTCGGCAACGGCATGACGCCGAAATCCTCCTTCTTCATGCGCTCGGCGATGGCGATCAGAGCGTCCGGATCCTGGTCGAGGAAAGCGCAGGTGCCGGAATAGAAGCCGGCGACGACTTCGTTGAAGCCCCAGTTGACGCTGTCCTTCGGCGCATAGCCCTTCTTGTAGAGATCGACCATCCATTCGATGCCCTTGGCCCAACCGGGGCTGTTCATCGTCGAGGTGCCGTCGTCGTTGAAGTACTTGTTCGAGCCGGCCATCGAGGCGGCGAAGATCATCCAGCCATTGAGGCCGCCCGCTCCGCCGCGCATGCAGTAGCCGTATTTGCCGGACAGTTTGGAAACCTTCTCCGAAGCGGCGGTGAATTCTTCCATCGTCTTCGGCGGCGCGGCGACGCCGGCTTCGGCAAGCAGCTTCTTGTTGTAGAACATTGCCCTGAGATAGAAGCCGTAGGGCAGCATATAGGCGGTGTTCTTGACGTCGCGGCCGAGTTCGAGCGCGCGCGGCGTCAGCTCTTTGGTGTGCTCCCACTTTTCGAGGTAGGGCTCCAGGCTCTCGAGCATGCCGTTATTGGCATAGAGCGACAGCCAGGTATCGGGCATCTCCATCACATCGGGCACGTCGCCGGCCGACACCATGGTCGCGAACTTCTGGAACGCTTCGTTCCAGGGCAGCGAGATGATGTCGACCTTGGTGCCGGGATTGGCGGCTTCGAATTTGCCGACGATCGATTTCAGCGTTTCGGTGCGCTCCGGGCTGGTGATGACTTCGACAAGCTTGAGCGTGGTATCGGCAAAGGCCGTGCCCGCCATCATCGAAGCAAAGAGCGTCGAGATTATTAGTTTTTTCATGGCTCAGTTCCCCCTTGTTAGGTTTCTCTCGGGTTTCAGGATTGTGAAGCGGCGGCGAGCGCCTCCTCGATGTCTCTCCACAGAGCCTCGGTGCCTTCGAGGCCGACATGGAGACGTACGGATCGCGCATGGATGCCGAAGGCATGTGCGGAATTCGGCTGTGCCTTCTGCTGAAGCACCACCTCGCCCGGTACGATCAGGCTTTCATGTCCACCCCAGCTTACGCCCAGTTTGAAGAGCTTGAGGTGATCGGCGAAGGCGCGGATATCGACGCCTTCGCGGAATATGAACGAAAACAGGCCCGAGGTGCCGTTGAGGCCGGCGGGCAGGCGGTTGGCGAGCCCCGGATGGCAGACTGTCTCCACCACGTCGAGCTTCTGCAGGCGCCTGGCGATTTCGAGAGCGGATGCCTCATGAGCCTGCATGCGCAGCGGCAGCGTGCGCAACCCGCGGATCAGGAGCCAGGCGTCGAACGGCGAAAGCTTGCCGCCGAGATAGGGATAGGCCTCAGCCTTGACGCGCGCAATCATCGCCCTCGAGCCGGCGATGACGCCTGCCACCACATCGCTGTGGCCGCCGATATATTTCGAGGCCGAATGGATGACGAGATCGACGCCGAGCGTCAGCGGCCGCTGGAAGAACGGGCTTGCCCAGCTGTTGTCGATCATCGAGATGACGCCGTGTTGTCTGGCAAGCGCTGCGAGCGCGCCGACGTCATGCGCCTCCATCACCCAGCTCGTCGGGCTTTCCAAGTACAAGAGCTTGGCGCCGGGCAGCGCCTGGGCGACCGCTTCCTCGTCGCGCCCGTCGACATAGGTCACCTCGATCTTCATCCGCTTCAGGATCGTACCGAACAGGCGAAAGGCATCGGGATAGACATGCTTGACGGCGACGATGCGGTCGCCCGGCTCGACGAAGCTTAAGACCGCCGACGAGATCGCCGCCATGCCGCTGGCAAAGCCCAACGCATCCTCGGCACCTTCGAGCTTGGCGAGCATTTCCTCGAAGGCACGGACCGTCGGGTTCAGCCCGCGCGTATAGATCGGCCGCACCTTCTCGCCGCGATAGGAGGCGATCATGTCGTCGTAATCGGAAAAGGTGAAAAGCGAGGTCTGGAAAATCGGCGGCACGACTGCGTCGGCGAAGTTGCCTTCGTCATGCGCGGTGATGAGGGAAGCAAGATCGAACGGTTCTGCGCCGTTGCTCATTTGGACATTTCCTTGATGTCTTCCTCGACGATATCGAGAATTTTCAATGTTTCGGCGCGCGCCGCCTCGGGATCCCCGGCAGCGATCGCGTCGAAAAGGGTGCGGTGAAAGGGAAAGGACCGGCGCGCGAAATCCTGCCGGTCGAACGGATGTTCCCAGAAGCGCTCGAAGGTCTCGCGCATCTGCTCGAGAAGCTGGCGAAACAGCGGATTGTGGGTGGCGTCGTAGACGGCGAGATGGAAGGCCAGATCCTCCGGCCCGGAGGTGCCTTTCTCCAGGTGCACACGTTCCATCGCATCCAGCTTTTCCTCGATGACGACGAGATCCGTGCTCGTGCGCCGCCGTGCCGCGACCATGCCCGCCTCGCATTCGATGCCGCGACGAACCTCCAGCGTCTGCAGCAGCACGTCGCGCAGATGAACCGTGTCGAGCGACAGCGGCATGTGGATCGTCGCCCTGGAAACCGGCTTCAGCAGATAGGTGCCGCTGCCCTTGCGCGTCTCGATGACGCCGAGCGCCTGGAAATGGCGGATCGCCTCACGAATGGTCGAGCGGCCGACGCCAAGGGCTGCCATCAGTTCGCGCTCGGCCGGCAGCCGATCGCCCGCCTTCAACCTGGCTTCCTCGACATAATCCGCCAACGCATCGGTCACCTGACGCGCGCGGTCCATGACCGGAAGCGGCCGGATCACCGGCCTGTCGCTGCTATTTGCCTTCATGGTTCCCCATTTTCTTATCAGGCAGCCGACCTCTGAAATTGGTCTGACATCTTAGCATTTCTCAAAGAGAGAAAGACGTCAAGGGGTGTTTGTTCGCAGTGGCCCCGCTCCTCCACAATGTCCTTTTGCACCCCCGAAAAGGCCCCAAAGTTGGTCTTAACCGGGCGAGGACTTGACGCTACCCCGTGCCGACGGCAGCAACCTCACCCTCGCGATGTCGGCCAGCGACAAGGCGGCGTTTAGCGCGGCCGCCGCCGTGGTCCAAAAAAACGGGTGAGGATGCGAAGAGCCTCCCGGTGATCACCGCGAGATACCGATCCTCCTCGCCTCGATCCCGCATTCTCGCGATCAGCGTTTCGCCACATGCGATTGTGCACACGCTGTAATGATTGTGCACGCGCGGGACAGCCAAATACTTCTCGTCGAAAGAAATTTCGCGCACTGCCAGCCAAATGCAGTGTCGCCCCGTCAGCTTGAAAAGCAACGGGTTTCTAGAAAAGCCATGGCCTTCCACAGCGATGTTCGTGAGACGGAAACTATGCCTTTTCACGTTCGTTCGAGTTGCAATGACGCTTAGCCGGTGGCAATTTCCAGCGCTCCACCCAACAGGACATGCCATTTGACCGATAGCAAGCTGCGATCAGCAGATCCGGAACTGGAACACCAGACCCGGCAAGGACTGCCATCGCTCGTTCTCGCTGCTCTGGGAGTCGTCTATGGCGACATCGGAACAAGCCCCCTCTATGCCTTTAGGGAAGCCCTCCACGCCACCGGTGGATCGGGAGCGGATCGTGCCAACGTGCTTGGAATTTTGTCACTGATCGTCTGGGCACTCACGATCGTCGTCACGTTGAAGTATGTGACGTTCGTGCTGAAGGCGGACAACCGGGGCGAAGGCGGCACACTGTCGCTCATGACTCTCGCCCGCGAAGGTCTGACGGGGCGCCCCAAGTGGGTGCTTGTCCTGGGCGTGATCGGCGCTTCGCTGTTCCTCGGCGATGCGATCATCACGCCGGCGATCTCAGTCCTGTCTGCGGTCGAGGGCATCGAGGTGGTCGCACCGGCGTTGTCCAACTGGGTCGTGCCTATAACGCTGACGATCATTGCCGTGCTGTTTTTCGTCCAGCGATTCGGCACGAGCGGCGTGGCGTCGGTGTTCGGTCCCGTAACGGCTCTGTGGTTTATCGTTCTTGGCGTCAGCGGGGCGATCCACATCTTTGACGATCCGTCGGTGTTGGCCGCAGTCAATCCGGTACACGCACTCCAATATATCGCAAACAACATCGGCTCGGCCATCGCGGTGCTCGGGGCCGTCTTTCTTGCCGTGACCGGCGCCGAGGCTCTGTATGTCGACCTTGGACATTTCGGACGCCGCCCGATCGTCACGGCGTGGTTTTCGCTCGTCTTCCCTAGTCTGCTTCTGAATTACTTCGGACAGGGAGCGTTCGTGCTCGCGAACCCGGAGATGGCTGAGCATCCCTTTTTCAGCATGCATCCGGAGTGGGCGCGGATTCCTATGGTCTGTCTCGCCACCGCGGCAACGGTCATCGCCAGCCAGGCCGTGATCTCCGGCGCCTATTCCCTCGTCCGTCAGGCGATGCACCTCAACCTGCTTCCGCGCCTGCGAATCCTCCACACCTCCGAAACACAATCCGGACAGATCTTCATGCCGCAGGTGAACAACCTGCTGTTCATCTTCGTCGCTGCTCTGGTACTCTTCTTCCAAAACTCGAGCGGCCTTTCCGCCGCCTATGGCATCGCCGTGACAGGCGAAATGTTCATCACTTCGATCCTCCTGTTCATCGTGATGCGCCGTATCTGGAGCTGGAAGCTGGCGGCGGCTCTTGCAGTCATCGTGCCGATTACGCTGATCGACGCCGGGTTTCTAGCCGCCAACATCGCGAAGTTCGCAGAAGGCGGATGGGTTCCCGTTGCTGTGGCGACAACGATGGCGCTCATCATGCAGACATGGACGGCGGGACGTCGGCTGCTTGCCGCCCGCACCAAGGCCGACGAAATCCCACTTTCGGCGATCATCGACAACCTGGCAAGGAAGAAGCCGCCCACGGTGCCTGGGACTGCGATGTTCCTGACAAGCGACATCGAAGGCGCGCCGACCGCACTTCTCCATAGCCTGAAGCACTACAAGGTGCTCCATGAGCAGAACGTCATTCTCAGCGTCGTGACCTCGACCACGCCTTTCGTCCCGGACGACGAGAAAATTTTTCTCGAAAGCTTCAATCGCCACTTCAGTCGCCTGGTGATCACGTTCGGCTACATGGAGACGCCAAACATCCCTCGTGCGCTCGTTCTCGCCCGCAAGCTTGGTCTGAAGTTCGACATCATGTCGACCTCGTTCTTCCTTTCCCGCCGAACGATCCTCCCGTCGAAGAAGGGCGGCCTGCCGTTCTGGCAGGACCGGCTGTTCATCTCGCTCGCGGAGAATGCCAGCAATGCGACAGACTATTTCGGGCTGCCGTCGGGGCGAGTGGTCGAACTCGGCCTGCAGACAACCATCTAGCGGCTGCCGATGAGCGCCGATCTTCCGTCACATTGCGAGGAACGCCGATCTTGTCCGTCTTCGATCTCATCTCGCTGCTTCTGGTTCTCACTGCCGGGTTCTCCTGGGTCAACCATCGCTTTTTGAGGTTTCCCCCCTCGATCGGGATCCTTGTGATGGGACTTGCGGCGTCGGCGTTGCTGGTCCTGCTAGAGCTTTCCGTTCCAAATGTCTCCATCTACGCGGACGTCGCAGCTCTTGTGCGACAGGTCGACTTTCAAACGACCGTCATGAACGGGCTTCTCGCCTTCCTGCTGTTTGCTGGCTCGCTCCACGTCGACTTTTCCGCTCTTCGGTCTCGAGTCGCGGTTGTTGGTGCGATGGCCACCATGGGCGTGCTGCTTTCCACGGTGATCGTAGGCGTCGCGATGTGGGCCCTGGCCTCCCTCCTTGGCCTAGAGCTGCCATTCCTGTGGGCGCTGGTGTTCGGCGCATTGATCAGCCCGACGGATCCGGTGGCGGTTCTCTCGACGCTCAAGGCCATCAAGGTCCCGCAAGCGCTCGAGACGGACATGGCGGGCGAGTCGCTATTCAATGACGGCGTCGGCGTCGTCGTGTTCACCGCCCTGCTCGCAATGGCGAGCGGGGGCGCAGACGTCGGCGCGGCGAAGGTCGCGGAGCTCTTCGTGGTCGAGGTACTGGGAGGGGCAGTGATTGGCCTGGTATCTGGTTATGCCGCATACCGGGCGATGAGGGCGATCGACGACTATCCCGTCGAGGTGTTGATTTCCATCGCGCTGGCGATGGGTTGCTATTCCCTCGCCTCCGCACTGCTTATGAGCGGTCCGATCGCCGTCGTGGTCGCCGGAATCCTCGTTGGCAACCGCGGACCGAAGGACGCGCTCAGCGACGTGACGCAGCGATATCTCTTCGGCTTCTGGACGTTGGTCGACCAGATCCTGAACTCGGTGCTCTTCCTCCTTATCGGACTTGAGGTACTTGTTCTTCGCTACGAGGCGTCGATCCTGCCGCTCGCCCTCGCCGCCATACCGGTGGCGCTCGCGGCCCGCTTCGCGTCGACCATCATCCCCGTGACCCTTCTGCGCAGACAATACGACTTCGTCCGCGGAACCGTGATCATCCTCGTATGGGGAGGTCTCAGGGGCGGCATATCGATCGCCTTGGCGCTGTCCCTTCCAGAAACGCCCTTCAAGGCGCCTCTGCTTGCCGCCACTTATGCCGTCGTGATCTTCACGATCGTGGTCCAGGGGCTGACGCTGGGGAAAGTCGCCACGCGATCTTTGCGGCCGTCCGGCCCTTCACTTTAAAGAATAACAGTAGCTTGAGTGGACGCGGAAATGAATATCAGCAGGAAGTGGATTCCCTTCGTAATCATAGTCCTGGCCCTCCTAGCGGCGGCGCAAATCGCGATAGTGGGCGCAGGGGCGATGGGCTGGTTCGGCTCCTTGTGAGATGGCTGCTCACAAAGACCGCCATCGAGTCGCCCAGTCACATTGGCAACAACGGCTGCGATGATCCGGGC